>JANTGI010000110.1 GCA_024762995.1 Saprospiraceae bacterium
TGGGCAACACCAACCGCCCATAACTTAACTCCCCGTCCAAGTTTTTCAATGTCATAATCTTTCCTTTTCCGTAGCTCAAAAACATGGTTACATTACCCCCAAAGCCTTCACTATCAAAATCACCATATTTCATTTGTAATTCGGCCCCACCGGACAAATAATCCATTGTGGCATCACAGTACTTAGTTTCTAGTCTTAGGGCATTTGTTTTGGGCATATGGACCAAGTAGTGAATCTTATAATCGGCAGAAGAATTGCTCCCCCAAAACCAAGAGAAGACGGATGTCTTTGGCGAGGCAATCACGGTCTCGGCACTAACATAATCGTCTCGGGAATTAAAATTAATATCAATCCGTTCAAAGACATCATCTGCCTCGCTTTGCTTACTCGCATTGACAATAATTTTGACTTCGATTTTGACTCGATTTTCATTCCAAGACTTAATATCGACGGTGCCATATTTATTAAATATATTCACTTCACCACTAGGGTCGGTCGAAAACTCTTTGGATATTTCTTTGGTGTATTCCTTGCGGAAAGAATCATTACCCAAGAGACGTAAAGAGATAATGGTCAAAAAGACGAAAAAGAGTACGGTTTTACTCTGGGTTGTCATCATTACTAGGTTTTGTGTTCAAGTATGTTTTATCATTTGTTTTCTCCAAGATTCGGTCCATAATCTCCAAGCGGATATTATAGTTGTCTATCATCGCTTGGATAATATCACCTTTGGAAGCTTCCGGATTGCGTACCAGCTCCGCTCTCAATTCGTTCATGACCATCTCTAATTGATGGATGTCATCTACCCAAGTAGAATCGGTAGCATGTACCGCAACCGCTCTTTTTTTGGAGTCTATCTTACGCTGAAAATAAGATTCTGTCTCCGCAAACTCCGGATAAATATCATGGACAGATGCCTTTTTAGCCGATAATTGACCGGCGACAAAAGCAACGCCCACTAACAGTAGGACCGTGGCCGCAGCGATAAGCTGACGATTAAGAAATCGTATTTTGGGGGCAGCCGACCGGGGCAATTTTGATTCGATACGCATCCACATACCTTCCGGTGGTCGCCGGTCATCAAACTCGCTGCGATGGTCGCTGATAAATTGCTTTAGATTATCCATGACTTAATAAACTGTTTTTAATTTTTCTTTTTGCTCTGTGTAATTGGGATTTTGAAGTAGACTCCGAAATGCCCAAAAAAGTGGCGATTTCTTGATGGTCATATCCTTCAAACAAATACAAAGAACAGATGACCCGATAGCCGGATGGCAAAAATTGAATAGCTTCCTTTATTCGCTGCACCGTAAAACTTTGCACATCCAAATCTTCTTCTCTTTTATTATCGTCAACAGAAATCTCCGGGATATTTTCCAATTGCACGATAAAATCTTTTTGCTTTTTCAGTAAATTCAAGCAGTTGTTTACGACAATTCGCTTAATCCAAGCACCAAGGGTCGATTCAAATCGAAAGGTATGTAGCTTCCGAAAAACATCAACAAAAGCATCTTGTAAAGCATCTTCGGCGTCTTCTCGCTTTTTCATCATTCTCAAACAAACATTATACATCGCCCCATCATATCGAGTATATAACCGATACTGCGCATCTCTTTTTCCTTTGATGCAATCCTTAACCAAGTCTCTTTCAACAGGGTTTGTTTTCACTCGATTTTGTTTAATAAAAAGACAGGTGAATTATTAGATGGTTGCATTGCTCTAAAAATATAATTGGTTCTCTGCCCCTGATTTGGGGCAGGAAATAGGCTAATTTAACGGTATGACGGGGTAACGGTATGACGGTATGACGGTGTAACGGTGTGACGGTGTGACGGTATGACGGTGTAACGGAATGACGGGGTAACGGTGTGACGGTGTAACGGTTTAACTGTATCGCTCTTTCTTGACTTTGTGGGATTGGTGAAAGGTTTGAGTTATTTTTCTTTATACAGGACAAAATCTTTGAACTTAGGCAAACCAAGTATTTTTTAGCCATAAGCCCCCATTCTGCAAGGGTACCTGCCTGACATGGCCAAAGCGGAGCTGTAGGCAGGCAGGTATTTGGGGGTTAAAATAGAAAAATCAAAAAATACTTGGTTTGCTTCGATGTAACCAACTTTTGTCCTGTACAGCCCTCCCGTATTATTAATCTGTAGCTTGATAATATAGTCATCTCCCGAATTAGGATAGGCATCAGGGCAATTCAAAACGCTCATGTTTAGTACAGCCGGGGAGTCTCCCACGTTAACCACAAAAGAACATGAACCGCTTTGATTGCAACCATCTGTCGCCTGATAAGTGATCGTATATTCACCAACGCCAAGTAAGGAGCCATTTGGCATAGAAGAAGTGAGTGTAATATTGCCGGTCGTGCACGTTGTATTGACAACAGGATCATCCCAATTTATGGCTACGGAATCGCTCCCCACAGGAATAACGGTATAAATCGAATCCGGACACGTAATACTAAAGGCATTGGAAGAGCCGCAAGCATTTTCCACTAGAAAATTACTATTGCAATTGCCGGCATTATTGTCGAAATAATAATTATTCCCGGAAATAGCCATATAGTCGCAAAAAGCCTGAATACTGCAATTCGATAAGCTTGAATTACCTGTGACAACTATGTTTCATATATACTCTAAACCAATATCGCTAAGTCCCGAAATGTCATTTAGTGACGTATTATTGGTGAGATAGATTTGGTATAACCCTTGAATACTAGAGAAAGCATTTAGATTTTCCAGTTTAGGATTATCATAAATATGAATTTTGTATCCAACAGTATCCACTCCGGATAATCCATCTAAATTCTTCAGTAAACTATTGTTGTTAATGGTCAAATTGCTACCTATTTTTTTCAATCCATTAAGCCCCTGAAAATTGATAATTTGGGAACAATTACTTACCCACAATTTAAGAACACTTTCTACATTTTGCAGGCCATTAAAACTTGTCAATAGGTTATTAGTCCGAATAGCCATGGGACCATCTATTAATTGTAAATTGGTTAGCTCACTAAAGTCCACAAGCTGGGTATTCTCCACATAAAAAGCACCACTAATCGTTTCCAATTGGGAAAGTCCGTTTAGGTTTTGAATGTCATTTGGTGATGTAGAGCCAATGACGATACTTCCGTCAAAATCAGTACATCCAGGGTGGTTGATGGGAAAGCTGTCCACATCCGATTGGGATAATAGATTTATATATCCCGAACATTGAGCTTGCAAGAGCGGGATAGAAAGTGCCCAGAAAAAGAGGATGAAAATAAAAGGTTTCATAGTGTTCGTGTTTTAGTGCTTTTAAGTGTGTGAATGGCAAAGATATAACATTGCCTATTGCCAATCTTGTTGGGACAAAGATAACGGAAGAAAATCTGAATCAAAACACAAGAATCTTGATTTGTAGATAAAAAATGGACAATCAATTTTATCAATACTCAACAACATTTTGATAATCAACAGGTTATGACTGCACAAAAACAACGTTTGTAGAATATTTTACGTCAAAAAAATGGAAATACAATGGAATATCCCTTAGTCATTAAGAAAAATAGTAACTGTTTAGGTATGCCTGTTTTAGGTAGAAATAGATGCACCGAAACAGCTACAACAAAAAAAGAGTGACTCATGGAGTCACTCTTTTTTTGTTGGATATAGGAACAATAATTACCCAATCACTTCTTCGGGGGCATCATCACTTTTGGCAACATCTTCTTCATTGAGATGACTTTTGGGCTCTTTGAAGGGGCGTTCTCCGATAAGTGCGACTAAATCCGCGCGAACTATGGACTCTTTTTCTAATAAGGTTTGGGCCAGTAGCTCGACATCACTATACTTTTCTTGCAATAAATCAATGGCTCTTTGATACTCTCGTTCAATCATCTTGCGCACTTCTTCATCAATCATTTGGGCCGTTTTTTCGGAATACGGCTTATCAAACATGGTATCATTCTGCATGGCATAGTAAGAGACGTTGCCGACTTTGCTGTTCATTCCGAAAATGGTCACCATACTGTAAGCCATCTTGGTGACCTTATCCAAGTCGTTTTGTGCGCCGGTGGATATTTTACCAAAGAATACTTCTTCGGCAGCTCTTCCTCCCAAAGTCATACACATACGATCTTGTAGTTGCTCCATTTGGGTGATGTATTCATCCTTGGGCAGATATTGCGCATACCCCAAAGTATTCATTCCACGCGGAACAATGGTCACCTTTACCAAGGGCGAAGCATGCTCCAAAAACCATCCACAAATGGCATGACCGGCTTCATGGTAGGCAATGACTTTCTTTTCATCCGGAGCAATCAACTTGCTTCTTCGTTCTAATCCACCGATTACCTTATCTAAGGCATAGTTAAAATCATCCATATGGACGGATTTCTTATCACGTCGTGCAGCGATAAGCGCCGCTTCATTACACACATTGGCAATCTCTGCTCCGGCAAATCCGGGTGTCATTTCCGCAAGGACATCCGCTTTTACATCGTCCCCCGTCTTAATATGCTTCAAATGCACTCTAAATATTTCTCTTCGACCATTAAGGTCGGGCAAGTCAATAGCAATTTGTCTATCAAAACGACCGGGGCGCAACAAAGCGTTGTCCAATACATCCGGTCTGTTTGTTGCAGCCATCAAGATCACTCCCTTATCCGTACTAAAGCCGTCCATTTCAACCAATAGTTGGTTAAGTGTATTCTCTCTCTCATCATTTCCGCCTTGCATCGCACCTTTTCCACGAGCTCTTCCAATAGCATCAATCTCATCAATAAAGATGATACAAGGTGCTTTTTCGCGCGCTTGCTTAAACAAGTCTCTCACTCTGGAAGCCCCGACCCCCACAAACATTTCAACAAAATCGGAACCTGAAATAGAAAAGAATGGAACATCCGCTTCTCCGGCTACGGCTTTCGCCAAAAGGGTCTTACCTGTACCGGGAGGCCCCACCAACAAAACACCTTTGGGTATCTTCCCGCCTAAAGCCGTATATTTTTTGGGTCGCTTCAGAAAATCCACCACCTCCATGACTTCTTCTTTGGCTTCTTCCAGACCGGCAACATCTTTAAAAGTTACATTTACTTTGGAGTTTTTGTCAAATAAAGTCGCCTTAGACTTACCGATATTAAATATCTGCCCTCCGGTGGCACCGGCACCGCCACCGACTCTCCTCATAATAAACATCCAGAGCAAAACCAACATCCCCAAAGGCAACAACCAACCTAAAATCGGTGCGGCCCAATTGGTTTTTTCGATGTATCTGGGTCTTATTTCGGATTCAGGCGGCAAAGACTTGTTGAGTGTATTGATGTCATTTTGGAATACTTCCGGTGTCCCAATATTATAGACATAGTTGGGGGTATTCGGATTAAAGGTCTTTCGACGCCCATCTTTATTTTGTTCTTTATCTAAGCTTTCTTTTTTTAGATAGATATTGGCATTTTTCAGATTGACAACTTCGACCTTTTCAATGTCTCCGTCTTTGGCCAATTGCTCCAACTTATCAAAACCTATCGGCTCTGCGATATTTTCAGAATAGTTAAAAATCGAAATGATTAGAAATAACAAAATAACCACCCCATAAATCCACATCGGATTAAATTTTGGTGTGTTGGGAATTATTTTCTTATCCTTCTTCTTATTTTCTTTCATGTGTCTCTATTAACGACTCGACTACGGTTGATTTTGATTGTACCCAAAAATCCTATTTTCATAAATAGGCACAATACATATTTGATTTTTCCTTTGGTTAACGCTTTAAAGGCGGTTTCGTTTTGAGAATTAGATATTTAGACTGATTCTATCGATAAAACGCCGAGAAACGGCTTTTTTTTTAAGAATAACCCAATAACTACCTTTACGAAATATCTTCTATATCGGTTCTTACGGCATCACTCCACAACTCTTCCAGGTCGTAAAATTCGCGGGTTTCAGGATAAAAAATGTGGACCACCGTTTCATAATAATCCATACATATCCATTTGCCACGAGATACGCCTTCCGTGTTATTAGGTGTAAATTTGCAGTCTGTTTTCACCTTACGGGAAATGCTACCATTGATGGCACTCACCTGGGTGGTAGAGTCCCCTTCACAGATAATAAAATAGTTTGCGGAAGCATCCGGTAAATTTCTTAGGTCAAGTAGTACGATTTTTTTACCTTTGACATCTTGAATACCTTCAATAATTGCTTGATTGATTTCTTTGCTGGTTGCTTGGACTTGATTTGTGCTCAAATTATATGGGTTTGTGAAAAATAAAAGCGCTTCTGCTTTCGGGCAGAAAATAAGCACTCAATGACTAAAACTTGCCCTACATGAATCGTTACAAAAATTAACCGAAATGGTACAAAAAGACTACATTTTACGCTCCATTTTTTTGCGTAAGCTCCATGTAATTGCAAAAGTACGGGAAACATAGACAATATGACAATTTTATCTTCCTTGTACTTTCCACAAAAAACAATAAAACACTTTGTTTTGTTGCCTTCGACCAATGATTTCGCTACAAATTGGTGTCAATCCGACCATTTGCCTCCCGAAGGCAGCCTGGTAATGGCCGATTTGCAAACCGCCGGCAAAGGACAAGGCAGTCATACCTGGCTCTCGGAAAAGGGCTTGAATCTAACTTTTTCGATGATTTACTATCCGGATTTTCTTCCTTTAGACCGATTATTTGCGCTGAACATGGTTGCAGCGCTTGCCGTTTGGGAGAGTCTCCAAGCATTCAAAATTCCGAAGACTTCCGTAAAATGGCCTAATGATGTCATGATTGGGCACCAAAAAGTCGCCGGCATATTGATTCGCAATACCCTTGCGGGAAAAAGAATAGGGAGTTCAGTAATTGGGATCGGCTTAAATGTCAATCAGACTGTTTTTCCGAAAGGTCTCCCCCATGCGACCTCCGTAGCCATCGCCACAGGACAAGAACAAAACAAAATGTCCATCCTTCAACGGATTATTCAAGCCTTTGAAGAAAAATACATACTTCTTAAGCAAGGAAACTTTGCCTCCATAAAATCGCAATACCTAAGACAACTCTACTTGATAGGGCAAGAAAGCCTGTTTTATCGCTCAGACGGGACGCCTTTTCATGGCACCATTACCGGTATAAAAGATTCCGGGCATCTGCTTATAGACACCCAAGGACGGATAGAGGCTTTTGACTTTCAGACGATACGGTTTGGACGGTGGTGAAGAGCGTCCCTAAATCTCTTCATCAAACTCCATATATTCTCCATCGGAAGCTTTCTTTTCCGGTTTGGGCTTGGTAGATGGCTTGGTTTTGAGCGGTTTGGGTTTATTCTTGATCGGCCGGCCGGTGGACACGGTGGGGGTAATTTCCGGCAAATAATCTTCACTTTCATTAATCGGTGTAATCTGACTTGAACTGTGACTTGCAATAGAAACGGACTTAGAGCTTCCAAACTCTTTGTTTAGGACTCTCCGAATACGGCGTTTGCGATTTTCTTCACGGGCAAAAGATTTTTTGACGCTTCTCTTGTCTGTGCGATAGTCAAAATCATCTGTCGTCCCTTTGATGGTATAATAGAGGTTGAACCATCCTTTCTTTTTAGCTTTCTGGGGCAAAAGCTTGGGGTCATGTTTTTTGAATTTATTAGCGATGATTTGCCCGGCGTTGACTTTGATGTTGTAGCTGATTTTTTGGTCAAAACTATGCTGACCGGAGACCAATAAATTGGCGGCATTGGATTGAATAAACATGGTAGGAATATACACCTTCCCTTTTTTGATTTCCATCCAATTTTCTAATTCCGTAAACTTAATATGCCGCAAGTCTCTCACCTTTACAAATGACGCAAAATTATCCATCATCGCAAAATTGACCAACTCCCCATTGGCGATACCCATTTCCGCAAGGACCTGCATTTTTTTATCTTCAAAAATACCTTTTTCGTTCCAAGAAACATCGATAATCATTCTAGAATTAAGCCGTCCTTTCAAGCTTTTGTAAGTCAAGAACTCCTGCCCAAAATTATGGGTTTGTTTAAAGAATTGCCGAACATCAACGTCTTCCAAAACCAAAAATGTTTTCAAGGTGGGTTTGTCCAACAAATAACCTTCTCCTTCTATACTAAACTGTCCGCCCATCGCATCGGCATCCCCCGTAATATTCACTTCTACTCCTCGAAAGGACACCTTGCCTTCAAAGTTTTTGCCCTCAATATCTCCATAAGAAAACGCATCAATATCCGCCTTAAAATCCCCACGCATATAAGTCGCAAAGGACAAGTCAATATCTTCTTGATTAGCGACAGATGCTTCTTTTTTATTCTCTTCGCTTTCCGGCACCAACACGGTCATAATCGCCTGTAAATCAAGCTCTTTTGCTTCTATATTCAACAAGAAATCCAATTGTGCTTTTTGAGAATTGACCGAGTCCGCAAAGAAGACGGGAATAAAATCTTTGACATATCCCGTCAGCAAAACTTCCTGACCAATACCATCAATCTTAATGTCTTCTAATTTTAATTTATTTTCATCAAAAACCAATCGCCCTTTATCCATAATGATCTCATGATCCTTGACTAAAAAGCCGGCATCATCAACGATGATTTCACCATTGGCTTTTACTCGATGTACTTTACGGGGATTAATCATATCACGATAATAACCTTGTAAATTAAAATCTTTGACCGCCAGTTCTCCCTGTCCGGTGACCGCCGGATTGTCTCCCAAAAACCCATAAATAAGCGCAATCGGTACCGCCCCTTTAAATCCACAATCGATATAAGGATCGTCCAAGTTTTTGATGAGAAGCTCCCCCCCGAAACTATGGTCATTCGAGTAACCTTTGATGTCCTTGAGCCAAAGCCGAGACTTTTTGCCCAGAGCGATATATTCTCCACGAAAGGAAAAATCTTCGATGGGCTGTGCCAATCTCCCACCATACAGTTTCCCCTTTTTTATCCCAAATTTTATTTTTACGTCCGGGTTCTTTTTTGCCGTAAGGCGACCTTTAATGGTTCCATCCACATAAAATTTTCCTTTGGTTTTTATACCTTCTAATCGCGCTTGCTGCTCTTCTGATAATAATTGAAAAACGGAAGAAATGGAGCCGTTTTTACCTTCCACAGACAAATCAAAAAGACTTCCTTTAGCATTTGTTTTTATGTTGCCTTTGACATCAAACTCACTATTGGCCAAAAACACATTACATTTCTTAAAAGTATAGATTCCCTTATCCAAATCCACCATAATATTGGCATCGTAAGCGATATCCGTCCCGGCAAAGAAACGCTCTGTCTTGGATTCGACAAAGGCCATTTTTATTTCTGCCTTGCTCGTGACCTTGAACTTAGAAGAGGAAACCAATCCCGCAAAACTCGCTTCTTCAATGGTACCCCGTGCTTCTTGCTTGCTTTGCTCATTTTCATAAATCACTTCGATGTCCGACAGCATGGCTTTTTTAATGGATAACCCCTTGTTGCCGGATGATTTTTTGGACTTGGGAGACGACTTGATGACCTGATAGTTGGGACGCCCCTTGCGATCATAATGAATAAACAGCGCTCCGTCATCAATCAAAATAGACTTGACATCAATATTGGGATCCAACAAACTAAGCATCCCGAATCGAAAAGCAATTTTTTTGGTTTCCAGTAGGTTTTCGCCATTCGTATCTTTGATGACGACATCCTTGAAATTAAGGGAGGCATTGGGGAACCCGCTAAATAACTCGATACTAAAGTCTTCGACATCCATCTCCGTGGTCAACTCTTTTTTGACTTGCGCCAAAACCCTATTTCCGATTTGCTTACTAAACATAAAACCGACAAACACCGATACAACCAACAAGGCTATAAAGGCAAAGGCCACAATTTTAAAGACTTTCTTAATTGTTTTCATTTTGACCACGTTATAAACGACAACGACTTAGACTTTTTAACATTTGTTGTAACGGATGTAGCCGCAGGTCATGCCATAAAAATAGGAATACCTAAGCAGATACCGTCATCAATAAGTCCCAAGCAATGATTTTCTAACGAATGGTTTTTTTCAATGTTTTGGAGTGACTAAAAAAATATTGTTTTTGCTTTCGCCTTCCTATATACTCCATATGGGGCTTTTGAGTCAAAAAAGAATTTACTATAGTTCTCTAATGCTAGATTTGTGAAAAATCGGGAAGCTTAATCCAATTTTTCAATGGCTTAAAAAATCCCAAATCCTGAATTAGGAAACTATTACAAAAAAAGATTATATTTGCGACAGGAGTTTTTGGCTCCCAATCAGATATGATGATGAAGAATAATTTTGTGGAACTTCTTTCTGTACCTAGGTTAACTTTTTTGTATAAAATGTCCCGACCTTAGGACGGCGAAGCCGTGTGAGAAACGATTTAACAGTCACAATCCTTTACGTTGCCTAAAAAGTCAATAAACCGGGTTTTCTATGTATAAAGAATCAAGATGGAATCGGTAAGCAGTGGCGTGCTCACTTGATGTTTGGAATAGCCATGTATTTAGGCTGCCACTGGACCAGCACATATTTTGACTTGTTGTTTTCTTTTTTTTCAAAAAATCCATAATCATAGCAGAAAAGATACAGATTTCCATTTTTAGCCTTCCAGTAGTGAGTAATAATGCGTGGATTAAATCCCGCATCAATAAGTTTTTCCTTCCTAATGGTAGATTTGCCTGCGGTGTTGAAGTGTTTGAGCAGTCGATGGTTTAGTTTCAATTGTCTTTCCACTTTGGCATAAAAGCTTGGCGTTTTATTCTTATTTTTCTTGTAATGGTAGTCTGATTTGCAGTAATCAGAACAATAGAGTCGGTCGATACGGCCTTCAAATTCCTTATCACAATTGATACATTTCTTTTTCATAGCGGGTTATTGTGCAATGATAGCTTTAAACCAAATGACCATTCAACATCATCCGTAGAAATCTACGGATGATTATTCGGATAAATCTACGGAAATTTAGCAATAGGACCAAATTTTCGTTGATTTTTGCAATAAAAAGATGAATAAACAGGAGGAAAAGCAATTGGTCGCCAATCGAGGAGATACTATTCTCTTATTCAAGCCAAATAAAAATGCAAAACGCATCAAGGTTTATATCCCTTACAGGGAGAAAGAAATTCGCAAGGAATTCAAAAAGATAAACAGTACGTTTTATCACCCGCAACAGAAGCTTTGGTCTATCATTAATACACAAAATAATTGGGTGTCTATCAAGAAGTTGTTTGGTCAAAAATATAAAATTGTGGAGCCGGTGGTCGCTGCGGAACTCCCACAAATCACTCTTACGAGAAAATCGTTGGACTTATTACATGATGTTGAAAAGCGGCTGGTGTTGAAGCAATATAGTCGAGCTACTGTGAAAATTTATAAGAGGATGCTGACTTTATTTTTCGGAAGATTTCAGAATCAGAAGATGGAGGAGGTAACCAAGGAGCAAATTGAAGGATTTGTGTATGAACTGATCACCAAACACGGCATAAAAGAGACCTATCAAAATCAATTAATCAATGCAATTAAGGCCTTTTATGAGCATGTATTGGGCAAACCCCGAGAATACTACGATATCGAACGACCGAAAAAGACACAATCGCTGCCGGGGGTGCTTTCAAAAGAGGAAGTATTCAAAATACTTCAGCATCCGAAAAACTTAAAGCACAAAGCCATATTGTGGACAATTTACAGTGCCGGATTGCGCATCTCAGAGCTTGTCAATTTGCGGCTAGAAGATATTCGATCGGGCGAGGGTTATATTTTTGTCAAAGGCGGAAAGGGCAAGAAGGATCGGAAGACGGTGCTATCCGTTCAATTATTGGAATTACTGCGTGATTATTACAAGAAGTATAAGCCGGCTTATTGGTTGTTTGAAGGGCAAACCGGTGGGAAATACAGTGTAACGAGTATCCGAAAGATCTTCCGGAGGGCTGTCAAAGAGACCAACTCCAATGCATGGGCGACGGTACATACCCTAAGACATTCTTTTGCTACTCATTGTATAGAAAACAATGTCAATATGCGCTATTTGCAGAATATGCTTGGACACAACTCCCCAAAAACAACCGAGTTATATACAAAAACCATTCAGATTAACAACAAAAATATTGATAGCCCCTTGGATAGTATTCTAAAAAATCGTAACTTGCGGACATAATGGATATATATGCCATTGGGGATATACAGGTGTTATCATCAACTAAATAAAACAAAATGGACCCATTTAAAGGAAATAGAAGACTAGAATCTGCAATTTATGAAGGTATGGACTATGCCCTTTACTCAAGGCACGATATTCCTGACACATTTATGCCTTTTATGATGCTTTTTAAGGATGGTAATAAGAAACTTGTGAGATTAGCGTATCAAGGAGATCCTAATATTGGTTTTATAGAATCACTCAATAAGTCTGAAGATACATATGATCAAATAATTATGTGCTTTGAAGGGAGAATACCCCATGAGAATACAAAGCATGATGCTATAATTGTTAAAGGATTTGACACAAGTGAAGATTTAGGTTTATTGTTTGTTCAACGATTTCAAGGAATTGAATCAGGAAAGGGATTTAAGAAGTTAGGCAGAATGTCTCTTGCTAGTAAAACAGAACAACTACCAGTAGAAGTTAAACCTAGAACAACAAGTAAAGATATAGAAGAACCATATATTTCTGGGATAGTCTTGAAAGAACCGGATGGTTTAAAATCGAGAGAGATTATTGCAGGTCATGGAAATGGATCATTTCTTGCAAACTACCTCTATCAATCAGTAATTGGTTCGTTATCCAAAAATGAAAATGATTTTTCAGGTAAGTTTAATTTTGCATTTGTTCCAGGAACTCTTGGTGATAATGCATTCAATAGATTTGTAATTGAACAAATAGGATATGAAATGATGAATGACCCTGCAGTTAAAGAGTGGGAATCAAAAAATAATCGAAAACTTGCCCTAAGCTACAAATTTGAAGGTTCTGATCAAGTCCAAATAGAGCAATTAACTGAAGCGAAAAAGTCAAATCGAAATCTATCTAAGGATGAAAGCTCTCATTCAAAACCAAATATTAAGGAGAATAAACCTTGGTGGAAAATATGGTAGCAGATGATAACAAGTGATATGAGATCAGACTTGCTATCGCTGCGTCCGCTCCATATCACAGAACCGTTGTGCTTCATTAAGAAAAACAGAGAATCAAGAATATGAAAAATGTACTGATGTTTTTAAGTCAAGGAGTTGAAGACCTTGAAGCAGTCACAA
>JANTGI010000111.1 GCA_024762995.1 Saprospiraceae bacterium
ACCTTGTGAGAACGTATTGCGAGCCGCGTCATAAGAACCTTGCTGTGTAAGTGCTCCTTGATTCATCCGCACACTTAAAAAATCTCTCGTATAAAAGTCGTATTCCCACAGTGCATTACTATTGGTATTGTTCTGATTTTCATTACAGAGATAGTGTAATCCTGGTCCGTTTGGGAGTGCATTAGTAAACCCACCAGCATTACCTGCCGAGTTACCATGTCGTAAATTAATAAAAGTATCCAAGTAAATTCGGTTATCAGCCACTCCTACATTGTAGTTATTGACTCCTTGAGTCCAAAGCCCTTGAACCATACTCTGAAAGACATTACTTTCAATATCGATATTAGACATGAATCCATTATTACTGACTCCGACTTGTAGGTTCAGTCCAGGGCAGCAGAGCAAACCGTCATATACAGGGTTCAAATTACCCATATTAAAGCTACACCTTGCTATTACAGACGATGAAATACGACGATTGCCAATACCAATAGCGCAATCAAAAAAATCTGTATTACGAACATCATAACTCCACACAAATCCTCGTCTTACTGCAAAAATACCATATCCTAAATCAAAAAAAGCAGAGTTGGAGCCATTATAGTCACTAACCAAAAAATCCGAATCATAGGATTCAATTCCAAAATTAAAATTATTTGTCGGATTCTCATTCTTAAAGTGACATCCAAAGATGCCACTACCACCAATCCGAGTATCCATATTATTCAAAGAAATAAAACCCCAAAACCGTCCTGTAGGATCGAAGTTAGCATCTTTTTTAAATAAACAGTCCTGTAAGAGAAGTTGATAACCATTTTGCTGAGTAGATGGCCCATATAAATGAATCGCCACAGCATTATTCAAAAACAAACCGCCATAACTTTCTACCGTCGCACTGCCAAGATAATTCCCCCATTCTTCTGAGCTAATACCCCAAATAGCATTGCTTAATTCGGAACCCCCAAAACTTCTATAGATAGAATTAGAATAAGTGCGTACACCGCCCCAGCGATTATCACAACTCGTCAAAGTGCCAAATAAATCCAATTTAGAGTGATGCCACATCAATAGGTGAGCCCCGTCTGTAAAGTGAATAGTTATACCCGAGCCAATGGTTAATTTTTTATATGGAGCAATGTTTAAGCCACTTAAATATACTTCGCCCCCAAAGGTAGAACCTGGAATATCAGCCTCTACATCAGCAACGGTTTGCCAATTCGCATCATTATGAACGGTGTATTCAGGAAATTTTCTAGTACAGAGATAAAGAACTTCAATATCATCTATAATACAAGTACCTGATACAGTTGGTGTAAAACCTGGATTATCCTCCATTTTTAGCACGAAATACTTAAATTCAGAGACAATATTAGGCATGTCAATAGTTTTCAAGGAACAAGGGGCATCACTCTTCGCAATTTCAACTTCTCCCAAAAAAGTTTCTGGACCATTAATGTAATTGGTTCCATACGCTTTAATATAATCCTTTTCTCCGACAATGAATCCCGGGGTACATTTGAACCGAACAGTGTATGGACTACTTATGGAATTGTCGCTCATTGGGTTCAATGTAGTCGCTTTCCAACCTCCATTATAAGCCGCAAATTCAAGCGACTTATTACCGTTACATACCTTTTCGGAATTACAAATACCTCCGCGGTTAGCAGCATTAAACGTCCAACCAACCAAACCAATTTTACTACCTTGACATACTTGCCCGGAAGGCGATTGTTCAAAATCCGCATTAAGAAACTGTGGCTGGGCATTAAGTATTACTCCCCCCCCCATAACAATACAAATACAAGAAAACTGCTCTGTATTATTTGTCGAGTGTGTTTAATAGCGAAGAAATAGAGTGCATTTTGGTCAAATCGCATCCGACCTTGATTAAAAATTCTAAACATAATAAAAGATTTATGGCCATTGTTATCCGCAATGACCTGTTAACAAAAATAAATTCACTTTTACATAGAAGTGCTACCACATACCATAATCCACTTCTTTCTCATCTCCTTGGGCATTATTTTTAGCAAAATATCCCAATAAAAAAAACTAATACCGGACTCCAACACTGAATCAGGCTCACAAGATACAATAAAATTCACATATCATCAAATTCAAGGCTAAAAAATTCGGCTTGAGGGTATTTTAGAACACTAGTTCATACAAGAATCAGCCCGCCTGTATCAGGCAGGATAAACAATCCACAACTCAACAATTGAACAGAAAGCAATTAATCACTACATCATAGCCTGTTCCAAATCAGCAATAATATCTTCCACGTCTTCGATACCCACGGAGAAACGCACCATTTCGTCCGTAATACCCGCTTCTTCCCGTTCATCTTTTGGGATGGCGGCATGGGTCATCGAAGCAGGATGCTGAATCAACGTCTCAATCCCACCCAACGAAACAGCTAAAAGCGCCATTTTTACATGATCCATCATGTGGACACCGGCTTGGTAACCGCCTTTTAGTCCAAAACTAATCATCGCACCAGACCCTTTCATCTGTTTTTGCGCAAGCTCATACTGCGGAAAAGATTTTAGACCGGGATACAATACCCAAGCAATTTTGGGATGCGCTTCCAGATATTCCGCTACTTTTTGGGCATTTTTTTGCGCACGCTCAACCCTTACGGCCAATGTTTTTACGCCGCGAATGACCATATAGGCTTGATGCGGATCCATATTTCCACCCAAAAAAGACATTGTTTTATGGACTTTGGCACGAAGCTCCGGGGTCTTCGCAATCACGGCTCCCGCCACAACATCCGCATGACCATTGATGAACTTAGTCATAGAATGCAAAACCAAATCCACACCCAAATCAATCGGATTTTGCAAGTGCGGACTAGAGAAGGTATTATCCACACAAACCAAAATGCCGTGCTCATGTGCCAACTTACTAACTGCTTCAATATCAGTGAGTTCCATCGTAGGATTGGATGGGGTTTCCAGATAAATCAACTTGGTATTCGGACGTATCGCTTGCGCAAAATTCTCTATTTTGGTGGCATCAATAAAATCAGATGCGACCCCAAAACCGGCAAATAAAGTCTCCATCACCATCCGACTAGGCCCATACAAAGCCCGCCCCGCTATCATGTGGTCGCCCTGCTTAAGGAAGGTCGCAAAAACAGTAGAAACCGCCGCCATGCCTGATGCAAAAACCACCGAACCGGCTCCATGCTCCAAGTCCGCCAATTTCTTTTCTAATACATCAATCGTAGGATTCCCAATACGGGTATAGATATAACCTTTTCCCTTTTTGGCAAATAAATCAGCCCCATGTTGCGCCGAGTCAAACCCAAAAGTAGAAGTCTGATAAATCGGTGTGACTGCACTTCTAAATTCATCTTGATAAGTGCCGCTATGAATTAGCTTCGTGTTAAAACCTTTGTCCTTTGTGTCCATAATATTGGTTTATTTTTGGCAAAAGTACCTTTTTTTTGCCAAAATAAAGATGATATTTCGCATGGAGTGGTAGGATAAAAGTTGGTGGTTGGGAAGATGTTGGGATTCAGATTCGGTATGTGATTCAGTAGATTTTCTTTTAGCGTAACTCCTACTCGTTACGCCGGGCTACTCGGATGTAGATAAATTAATTTCACTCTACCTTGCGCCAAAAAGCCCCTAGTTTTGTAGGTTAGGGACTGATTAGTAAAATAAATTCGATCTCCATAGATTTTGGCATTCTCCACACAACGACCACCTTGTTTTTCTGAAAAGAATATCTCACCTGTCTCGCCGTCTAGTGCCATTTTACTACTTTTCTAAGGTTTAACTATAGTGACTTTTCGGAGTGCACTCAACCTTTAATCTTTGGCCCTTATTTTTCACCTATACCACAAAGTCAAGAACGTTGTATCGCTATACAGCAAGACCGATGTAACGTAATTTATGCACCAACACACCGCTTATCCACCACAATCCGTCCTATCTCATTTTTGCGTAAGCAGACCATCTCCGTCTCCGGATCATGCTCAAAGTATAAATAATATCCGTTTTCCAAGGCTTCGTTTAAAAGCTTTCCTTTCTCTTCCAAAGTCTTCATGGGGCGGATGTCATACGCAATAATCCAAGGCATCGGTACATGATAACTGGCCGGCATCAAATCACAACAATACACCACCGTCCGCTCCCCGGTATCAATAATCGGCATCATCATCGCTTCCGTATGCCCATACAATAGGCGTATTTTAATTCCGGGAATCCATTCCGCATCTTGCTCTATATCAATGAATTGCAACACCCCGGCATCCATTAAAGGAACGATATTCTCCTTCAAGAAAGACGCCTTTTCCCTTGGGTTTGGATTGATTGCCCAGTTATAATGTACTTCATTTGACCAATAAGTCGCATTTTCAAAAGTAGGTACAATCTCACCTAATTCGTTATATTCCAGCGCTCCGCCGACATGATCAAAATGCAAGTGTGTCAATAAAACATCTGTAATATCACTTGTTGTTAACCCGGCTTTCGCCAAAGAACCTTTTAAAGTCTCATCCCCAAAAGGCCGAAAATGATCTCTAAACTTTGCCCCTTGCTTGTTGCCCATGCCGGTATCAATAAGGATTTTTCGGTCTCCGGTTTCCACCAAAAGGCAGCGCATAGACCAAGGGCACAAATTATCTTCGTCTGCAGGATTGACCTTATTCCACATTCTTTTGGGGACGATGCCGAACATGGCGCCGCCGTCCAATCTGAAATATCCGGCGTGTATGGTGGTTAACTTCATGATAAAAGTTTTGGTTAGGGTTAATGGGCGCCTACATTATTGACATGAACGTCCATTTGTGGGTATGGGATTCCGATCCCTGCCTTGTCAAATTGCTTTTTAATATGTTCTTGCATATAAAAATAAACATCCCAATAATGTTCACTTTTGCACCAGGGCCTTACGGCAAAATTGACACTGGAATCCGCCAATTCAGTAACAAAAATATCTGTTCCTTTTTCCGAAAGGACTTGAGGGCAGCTATCGGCTACTCCTTGAATAATCTCTTTGGCCACATCAATATTATCATCATAGCCAATCCCAAAGGTAAGAAATACTTTTATCTCCCCTTGACCGGAAATATTGGTGATAGGGCCGCCGGTGACAAATCCATTGGGTAGAAAAATCCTTTTATTTTCAGGGGTGAGCAAGGTGGTATTGAATAGGGTGATGGCTTCTACCACACCCACATTGCCTTGGACATCCACTAAATCTCCCACTTTGAAAGGCTTAAATAACAGGAGCATCACTCCACTGGCAAAATGACCCAAGTTGCCTTGAAGCGCCATCCCAATAGCAAAGGCCAGCGCACTAAAAATCGCAATAAATGATGTCGTCTGAATCCCAAACATGCCGGCGACAGACAACAAAAGCATCACTTTCAGTGCTATGCTCACTAAGGATAGGAAAAAGGGTTTGAGTGAAGGATCTATGTCCCGCTTATCCATTAATTTTCGGACGATGTTGACAATTTTGCCGATAACCCAAAAGCCGATAATCAGGGTCAACACCGCGCCGATTACCTTGGGGCCATAATTTTCGATAGTTTCTTTGGCGATTTTTACGTAATCCATTTTTTCTCTGTTTTATAGTTACCTAAATTCAAGCAGTGCAAATATCCGATTTTAAACAAGAATAATCTAATAATGGGACAAATTTTGTTAAATTGACTAATCTGGTTTTGGGGTATTGTTCAAGTGTGCAAGCGAGCAACTGTTCAATTGACTCTTATAACTAATTGGTTATCAACACATTCAGCCCGCCTGCTACGGGCAGGTTGAACAACCCGCCTGCGTCGGGTAGGTTGAACAAGATTAAAGGCTACCAATCAAACAAAATTTAGCAAGTAAAATAACCATCAACTTTTTACAGCCAACTTATTGGGCGAATGTATAACAGATGGCACGAAAACAATATTCCAGACCGGGTAAGTGGACGTCATAACTTGCTATGCCTCCAAAATCCGCCTTGATTAAGAAAAAATTTGAAGTCAATTTTTTAGATAATAACAGCCATAATTTCAAATTTTCTCTTACTCTGCGTTGGTTTTTCCAACATAGCTTGCTATGACTTGCAGTTGGGATATGCTTTTATCCCGCCACTACGTTACGGGCCACAAAGGTGTTGCTCCTATGGAGCTTAAGTTGATCGAAATCCTTTAAAAGGTGTAGTATGTCATACAAACTCATTGAACTTTTTCCTTACCTTTGTCCACCAAATGAAAAAAAGCGAAAAAATAAAATTCATTCAAGCGAAGTTGGATGAGATTTATCCAACGGTACCCATTCCATTGGATCATTCCGATGCTTATACGCTGCTGATTGCGGTTTTGCTATCGGCTCAATGCACGGATAAACGAGTGAACATCATCACGCCCGACCTTTTTGCGAAAGCAGATACGCCCCAAAAAATGGCTCAATTGCCCGTAGAAGAAATTGAAGCTCTCATCAAGACATGCGGGCTCTATCGCAATAAGTCCAAAGCCATTAAAAAGCTTTCGCAAATTCTAGTTGAAAAATTCAACGGTCAAGTCCCGGATAATTTTAAAGACTTGGAATCCTTGCCGGGTGTTGGGCACAAGACAGCCAGTGTCGTCATGTCTCAAGCTTTTGGAGTGCCGGCTTTTCCTGTGGATACCCATATTCACCGTTTGGCAACTCGATGGAAGCTTACTTCGGGCAAGAATGTTGTCCAAACAGAAAAGGATTTAAAACGACTTTTTCCTAAGGAATCTTGGAACAAACTCCACTTACAAATTATTTATTTCGGAAGAGAGTATTGCCCCGCACGTGGCCATCAACCCGAATCTTGTCCTATTTGCAGCCAATTACAAAAATAGTCTTGAAGAACGACAATCTATAGTTCTCCAATGCAAGAAAACTTAAACTAATGGGTCATTACTTTTTGGATGCCATCCAATACATATTGGGGTTTGAAAAAGTAAAAGAAATGGCTGGCATCAGGAACAATCACACTTTCTTTAAACCGACTGGACACCAACATGGAATCCGCATAAGTCGTATTAGAAGGAGCCGCCAACCAATCTTTCGTGCCTTGAATCATGATGACAGGACATGTTATTTCTGCCCATTTATTTTTAATATTATTTAGGTCATCTTCAAGGTGTATTATTTCTTTATTACTGACGACCATGGATGCAGGAATCAACCATTTTATTGGAGGGTAATTTAGTGGGCGACGCCACCAAGCATGTGGTTTCCAAGCAGATTGTACAATGCCACCCAACCAAACCAGCCCGGCCACCTTTTCCGGATAATCCATCGCTGTTTGCAATATGATCGGCGCACCGTAAGAATGTCCGATTAAATAGATTTTATGACCGGTATATTCATCCATAAGTCGCTTTAAACCAGCTACTTGCGTATTCAAATTAGACACGCCATCAGCATGGGAAGACAGCCCAAAACCGGCTCGGTCATAAGCGACCGCAATCCCCTTTGTCAATAAGGTTGAATCCAACAGATAGTGCATGGAATTAGACAAAGCGCCGGGCGTTCCATGAGAGAAAATAAAAACAGGAACGGAATCTGTTGATGCCAAATTAGTCGCTTGCGCAAAAAATATTTTTTGATCATCTTTTCCGAGAAAACCGGTGCGATATTTTTTGATACCGGCTTCTTTGAATGATTGAATAATCTCCTTTTCGGACGATGCCATATCTCCTAATCCCGCCGCATTGCACCCAAGAATTATCATTAATAAAATCAATGGGATGTACCGTTTTTTAAACCATTTCTTTTTTTTCAACTGTCGATTTTTTTTTATTAGTAGAGACAAGGCATGCCTTGCATCTACTAATAAACATATTCATAACAACCAATGTCAGGCTGAGCAGGATCCCGCATGGTGCCGACTAAATCATCCGTGATGCCGGAGATGGGTACGGCTTTTTTTTCAGCAATGGAAAGCGTGTCCAATTGGTATTTTTGGTCATCGACATTTTTAAATAAATGGTCGGTACTTTCCCCATTGATACAAGGATTACAATGGTCGAAAAAATCGGGATAGACGTTGGGTTTGGTTAAGTCCTTGACTCTGACGATGGAGTTTTTTATTTCGTAATCAAAACCGGCGGTTTCTCCGTCAAAGAGTTCGATTTCATCTTTTTGGGAGCCGAAGATGATGCAGTTATTGAATCTAGCGTACAAGTTCCCGTCCAAAAATTCATTGCAATTTTGATCGAGACAATAAATATTGGATAGTCTGAGAGCGGATTTTTCGTTGCCATAGTTGGCGATGGTGCAATAGTTTATGTTATAATTCCCACCAATTTCAAATTGCATTCCATAGCCGCCATTATCTGCCAATAGGCAGTTGGTTGCTTTAATTTTTGCGGTAACGCCTAGAAGCCCGGAGCTGGAAGAATTTCTTATTTCCACCTTGTTTAGCGTAAGGTTTGCCGCAGAATCTGCTCGAATCCCAACAATGGAATTTAGTATTCTGGCATGGGAAATATTTGCCGAAAGGCTACCACTGGTATATCGAATACCGGCCCACTGACCGGGGACATCCACAAATTCTTCTTCTAGTCGATCACCTTGAATAATGACGGGATTGCCTTCTTCGCCTTCAATGTTTAGGCCGCCATTTTCACCGACATAAATGATTCCATCGCTATACACGACGGTGTCAGGGCTAAGTGCGACCCCACCGTGCACATAGATGCGTGCGCCTGCCGGTAGATTTAGGGTGCAGTCTTGGATGACCAAAATCCCATAAACCACATAAGGCTTAGTATCATCCCAAGTTTCTGTTTGAAAATCACACGACAAAACCGCTACGCCCCCGGCATTGGCATTCGACGGGATATAATTGGCATTTTGCCCCCAAGCTTCCAATACGACTTTTTGGGTGCCGCCATTGGTTTCAATAATCAAGTTTTCATCTAAGACAAAGGGGCTGACGGACAAGGGTTGATCCGGGTCCACCGTCACTTCCGCAAAAACATAGATGCTGTCCTTGGGGCCGATTTCGACATTTTCAACCAATCCGCCGGGGAGGCCATCAACATTGATATTGTATTTGGAGTCATTGCCGAGCTCCATGTATAATTTGCTGATTTTTAGGGACTTATTGAGTGGGTTATATATTTTAAAGGAACGGGTGGCAGAGCCTACTTGCGTAAAAACGGTATCAAACCGGAGTGTATCCGTCGAAAAATTTAAGGTCACATCTCCCGTATGAAAAGTTTCCTTGGAGCAGTTGGAGAAAAAGAAACTTAAAAATAGTCCGAAGAACAATATAGGCAACAATACCTTCATGATAAAAAATTTCAGTGTATATCGAAAAAAACAAAACGAAGATACAACTTTTCTAGTCTATGGACGTAAAAAAAGTCTCGAAGTTAAAACTCCGAGACCCTATTGAGTATCTGTTTTTACTTTGCTCCAAAACAATCGCCAAACCTAATGGAGCAAATGGAACACTTTTCTCGAACGGCCTAGATGGATTTGCGGTCCAAAATACTATTTCATCAGAGACGAATGATCATTATCAAGATAGTAATCACATGAATAGTTTCGCCAACAGATAACTTTATCTCATTCGTTAAAGTGTCCCGAACAGATCAATACTAGTATGATTGATAGTTGATTCACAATTTCTTTAGTGAACGTGTTCCGTTTAGGTAGTATTTGATTCAGGAAGGAAAAAAATATGAGCTACCTTAAAACTTCTTCACTTTCTTTCAATCATCTTAAAGAGAATTGTAAACGTTCTCTTCCAACAAAGATATAATAAATAATTCTTATTTTGGAATTCTTCTTTGCACAGACTTTCCACAGACTTTTCAACAGTTGATTCGGTTATAAGGATTTGGTGGTCACTTGCTTATATATTTCTTTTATTGGATTGTTTATAACTGCTTTGGGTGACCGTGCCTTTATGGCTTTGGTCATTCCTAAAAAAAACGCAATAGCTATTGATTTAATTTAATGCAAAGCAGTCAAATCCCTACTTTCATTAAATGAGCAAACAGCCAAGATTATTAGAGTTTTATATCCATTTTAGGATTTATTTTGATCCAACCAACGAAGCGGATGCCCGCGGCTACTGCCGGTCCAACGATTACCCAACTCTTCATCCAAGATGTCAATCAACCGACAATGGAAGTACAAAAAAAGTCAATCGTGACATTTATCACGGTTTGCTAGCGAAAGCTTCTGTAAGTTTGCATTACAATGGAGATGAATAACAAGAGACCTTTCTATTTTTTCGTATTTTTTATTTTTGTTTTGGTCGCTTTTGCTTTTTGGCAGGGCGGGCGCCGGGGGTTATTCCGACAGGCAGAGATTACGGGGTTTACTCATTCTTGGGACACCATCATTCCCAATCAGGATGTACCCGCCGGGATGCATGCCCTCAATGCCAAAGAATGCGGCAAATGTCACCAAGAGATTTACCAAGAATGGAAGATGTCCACTCATGCACACGCTTGGACTGATGAGCAGTATCAGGCCGAATTAGCGAAGAATAAAGACCTTTTTGTATGCAAAAACTGTCATCTCCCTGTACAAAATCAACAAAAAATGATCACCACCGGACTTTATGATGGAGATTATTTTAGACCGGTGCAAAAGAAAAATCCACGATTTGACGAAAGTCTCCAAAAGGAAGGAGTTACTTGCATTGCTTGCCATATGAATAATAATACCATCATCGGCTCGCACCCCAATATCAATGCCACGCATCCGGTGAAGATGGATACGGAGTACCTTTCGGAAAAATTGTGCGTGTCCTGTCATGATGCTCATGATGATTTGGCGGAAGACTTGGTCTGTACGTTTGAGACAGGAATGGAATGGCGTGCCGGACCCTACGCTAAAAAAGGAAAAAATTGTATTTCCTGCCACATGCCGGAAGTCGAACGTCCGAGTGCCACAGGGGCCATTTCCCGTAAGGGGCATCGCCACTATTTTCCGGGTTCGGGCATCCCCAAGGTAAAAGGAGAAAAGGTCAAAAAACTTGATGGATTAACCTTTGAAGTAGATACCGTACATGGTGCTCAATTTACTCGTTTCGCCTTAAAAGTAACCAATCAAAATGCCGGGCACAAAGTCCCCACCGGGGACCCGGAGAGACATATTCTCATCCAATTCGATTTGTTCAAAGATGACCAAATCGTCCAAAGTGATACTTTCCGAATAGGGGAGAAGTGGCAATGGTGGCCGAAGGCAAGAAAACTGTCCGATAATAATCTATTACCCTTAGAATCAAGGACTTATGAAAAAAAATACCCCATCGTGCCGAATCATCACTATGCTTGGCAAGTGACGGTGACCAAGCATCGGATGACGCCGGAGATTCATGCCTATCATCACCTTTCGGAAAAATATCCTTTATCTATTGAGATTTTTCGTAAAAGGGTTGATTTCTAACTGGCCATTTGCATGAGATAGGCACAGAGCAAGGCGCCAAAAGTGCCCATGGCATAACCCAAAACCGCCATCAATGCACCTACGGGCGCTAATGAAGGACTAAAGGCCGAAGCGACAATAGGGGCCGATGCCGCTCCACCGATATTGGCCTGACTGCCTACCGCTACAAAAAAGAAAGGGGCTTTGATGAGTTTGGCCACCATTAAAAGAACGGTGACATGCACCAGCATCCAAATAATACCGATGGCAAATAGACCTAAATTACTGAATATTTCGGAGATGTTAATTTTCATACCGATGGTGGCGACCAAGATATAAATAAAGATGCTTCCCCATCTGGACGCACCAATGCCTTCCAGTTTTTTTGCCTTGGTAAAAGAACTGATTAATCCGATGGTCGTCACAATAACTATCAACCAGAAAAAACCGGAAGTTAATGAGTTGAGCCCGTATTTGGCGAGAAATAGCTTATGTTGCTGCATGAATGGCGCAATCAAATCTGCTCCAAAATGAGCAATAGCAACACCACCAAAAGCAACGGCAAGCATGATGAATACTTCAGTTGTCGTTGGAATCTTTGCGATTTTGGCGCTGTAGTTTTCGATACGATGCTTTAGGTCGGCAATGGCGCTATTATCTGCTTTTAATTTTTGGTCAATTCGGTCAGAAATATTGGCCCCATAAAGCAGGAAACCCATCCAAATATTCGCTACAATCACATCTACAATAATCATCGTGGCAAATAAGTTGTCCCCGACTTTGAATATCTCCTTCATCGCGGTTTGATTGGCTCCGCCACCTATCCAACTTCCGGCAACGGTGGACATCCCACGCCATAAGTTATCCGGAGTGATATTAGGTATAATGCCGGGAAAAAGATTGGAAACCACCAAAATCGCTATCGGACCACCAATAATAACCCCGACTGTCGCTGCAAAAAACATAATCAATGCCTTTGGCCCTAATCCTATAACTCCTTTTAAATCAATGCTTAACGTCAATAAAATTAAACTGGCAGGCAACAAATACCTTGATGCCATGAAGTATAATGCAGAATGACCCTGAAAGGCTTTGTAGGTTTCTTTGTCTATATGGGCATCATTGAGATAGCGGGTTATTTCTTCAAAACTTCCGTGAACGGGAATGTTGAGTCCATGGGTTTGAGCAAATTCCAAGAGCTCTTTGGATTTGTACCAATGGGGAGCAATTAAGTCAAAGGGCCAGTGCAATAAGGCCGGCACAAAATAGCAAAGTAAAAGTGCAGGCACATATGTGTAAAATCGTTGCCATCCCTTCGTCTTAAGACCGGAAGTATAGAAAATGACTGCCAAAACAATTAGTAAAATCCCGAGTACGATGGCATCATTGGTGATTAAAGGCTCCATTTAGTTATTTTTTTTTAGTTTAGGGGCATCTTTTGATTGGAATGCGGGGCAGGATGTGGCCTTTGTAAATGGTTTAATTTGACCTTCGGTGCTACCCACTAACAATCACAAGCATTAATTGATTGATGCCATAAAGGTAGTAAAATTTCTTTTCTTGTTGTTTGTATAAGGAACACGCCAAAATAAATGTACTTTTTATGTGGTTTCTTTTGAACCTGAGTTTGATTAAAGATTTGAGATTCAGTTTTCTTAAATTTTTCATTTATTCACGATTTTTTTATTGTTTTACGGTGTTCATGAATGCTAAAGCATTTGCAATT
>JANTGI010000112.1 GCA_024762995.1 Saprospiraceae bacterium
TAGAAGATGGCAACACGCAAACGGTTGATTTGAGTGCCTTGAATAACAGCGGAACAGATGATCAGCAAATCAGCTTAGACGCAGCAACCAACATCTTAACTTTAGAAGACGGCGGAACTGTTGACCTATCCAATTACTTGGATAACACGGACGATCAAACCATTACCGACTTCAGTTTGTCCGGAACAACCTTGACATTGACATTGGAAAATGGCGGAACCCAAACAGTAGATTTGAGTGGATTGGAGCATACGGGTACGGAAGGGTCTGTTTTCTTCGCAGGAAGTGACTCCAAACCAACAGAAGACAATGCAAATCTATTTTTTGATAATACGAATGATAGACTTGGTGTTGGAACGGATAGCCCTGCTCAAGCTTTAGATGTTGCTGGGAATGTTAAGGCCAATATGGCACACTTGAAAGGAAATCATATTAACGTCTTGTCCTATAATTTTAATGGAACACCAACGAATGGCGTGAAGATTAAGACTAATATTCCATATCAAAATAATTCTGAAATGCCTACAATTGTGATTGAAGGTTATGAATATAATCACTCGAAGACCATAGGATTGACGATTGGATGGTATGTATATGGTGGTCATTTCATTCATCATACAATATCTTCTTCAGGTGGTTATACACCAAATGTAAAGCTGTCTAATGAAGGTGGTAAAGTGGTCATTTTTATTAATGATACTAAGTATTTTGATAGATTTACCGTAAGGGCTTATGCTCAAGGATTGTCAGAAGTAGATGCTTGGTTTGAAGGTTGGGCCGCTGTTGATGAGGCTTTGTCTGGGACGGAAACGGTTGATTTGATTTACGAAAATGCAGTTGGAAATTTAAGCGTAAGCAAAAAACTCTTAGATAAAGATGGAGATGCCGGTTTTGGTAGTCAGATTTTGACATCGACTACTCAGGGCATTGATTGGAGAGATGCTTCGTCCTTAGTAAAAGTAGTCAGTACAGATGCAGGAAATGAAATTACTGCTGGATCTGATGGTGGCGCTTTTTACGCAAGTCCAATGAAGGCAATGGGTAAGGTGGCATCTAATGGAACAGCCATAAAAATCAAAGGTGCAACGGTAACGAGAATAAATAAAGGAGATTACCAAATAACATTTAATACAGCGATGCCTGATGCGGATTATATTATTCAGTTGACTCAACCGGACAGAAATGGTGCAGGTAATGATGATCCTGGTATTACATATTATAATCAGACGACTACAGGTTTTAGAGTGAATATAGGTGATAATGATAATGGCGGTGGAAATCGTGCTGATTATGACTCTGAATTTATGTTCACAGTATTTAATTTTTAAAAGAAATATCCCCATGAGAATTTTAATATTAATAATTGGTTTTTTAGCGACCTTCGGGTCGCTAAAAGCCCAGTTGGACCCTAATTATTTGTTGGTCTTAAAGAAGGCGACTACTGCTGAAATTAACGCAGTAACAGGCGCAGAAAAAGGAGCTTTAGTTTATAACACCGATGATGATAAGGTTTATCAATTTGATGGAAGTGCTTGGGTTGTTTCCTCGGCAGATGGAGATACGGATGCTTCTAATGAGTTGCAGGCTTTGAGTTATGACCCCAATACTCATATTGTTACGCTTACCAATGGTGGTACAATTGATTTGAGTGGTTTGGCTCCGGATGAAGATTGGACTATTTCTGGGAGTGATCAATATTCATCCGTTGCCGGAAATGTAGGGATAGGCAATCCTTCACCTAGTACAAAATTAGATGTGGCGGGTGATATTCATGCGACACAAACGCTAAGCTTAGGGCCGGCGGCAACTGGATCGAGATTGTCCATAACGGATAATGCTTTTGCCGGGAGTATGTTGGATATTCAGACGGATGATCAAGGTCCTTGGGCTTTTAGGGTTTTGAATAATTCTTATAGCAAGGATTTGGCGAAAGCCTTTCGAATGTATCAATCCAATAACGGACAGGTAAGCACGTCGGTTGGTAGTTTGCCACATAATTTTTTTACGATGAATGAAACTGTGGGTAATAATCACGGTGGCTTCGGATTTGGCAATAATCCAACAAATGGTGTCTTCGTTTTGATGGACCGGGGGACAAAGGATTTGGGAGATATGGCTTATGTTAATCTATCCAATCGAATTACAAGAAAAGGCGCATTAAATGGGACCTATTCGACGGTAGGTTTGGAAAATATTGTGAGAGGAAATACGACTGGAGGAAATGCGGACTACTATGCCATACGTAATTATGCTCGAATTGATAAGGGGGCTTATAACTTTAGGTCTGTTTATGGAAATTACAGCTATGTCTATAATTTTTCTACCACGGCGAATCCGAACAATGCCATTTATGGTAGCTATGCTTTGTCTTACGGACGTAGCGATGGAGGGACTAAATCTATTTTTGGCTCCTATACTCGAGCATCTAAAACAGAAGGCTCCGGTGCAGTAGGAACTATTTTTGGAAATAATGTCATCGCTTCTAAAAGTGCAGACGGAATAGGGGAAGTTGATAATATCTATGGCTCCAATATATCTGTTTATGGTGCAAAGAAGAATCAATTTGGTCAAAGTATTAGTGTGAGTGCCAATAAATCCAATCCGGATCGAATGTATGGTACAACTATAAGATTGTATGGAACCACCGGATATGCTCCAAATGTAATGTATGGTCTGAATATTAATTCCAGTAAATCCAAAACGGAACCTACGACAGCTATTTATAATATTAATGTAACTTCGGCTGGGCACATGAACTTGCCCAATAACTATGGAGGTCGATTTTATATGCGTGATGGAGTAAATAATTATGGTCTTTTTGTTGATGTAAAAGATGGATCTAACAGCAATTATGCAGTATATGCCAACAATGGACAATCATTTTTTAGAGATTTTGTAGGTATTGGTACTACAGCTCCAGATGAAGCTCTACACGTTGCCGGAAATATGAGACTTAATGGTAGTTTTGAAGACAAAGATGGGCAAGCCGGTACTGCCGGTCAAGTACTTTCTTCTACTGCAACAGGTACGGATTGGGTTGATTTGTCTAGTTTAAATATAGACGATAATGACTGGGCCGTTGCCGGAAATGATATGTCTTCCATGAACTCAGGCAATGTGGGTATAGGTACCAATTCTCCTGATCAAAAATTAGATGTGGCGGGTGCTGCCGTAGTCGGGATTAAAAATATAGATTCGGTATTGAATGGTGAAGGTTATTTTCAATCTCAAAGTAATTTACAAAGTAACGGTTTTGTGGCCACACCCTGGGTCTATGCTCGAGCCATCGAAGGTGATCAGCGTGGCTCGGCAGCAACATTGATTACACTTGGTGGTCAAAATGGAATTACAAATAATGATGAAATTGGCTTCTTGACTAACGGGCAAAAACGAATGATTATAAAGCCGGATGGCAAGGTAGGTGTGAATACAACAATACCTAAAAGCGAGCTTGATGTCGAGGGGGTCTTAATCGAAGGTAAAAATAAATCCATGTTTGGAAATAGTTCTAATATGGGCGCTTGCCAAGTCTCTCATGGTATTGCTTCCTTTTTTACAAATAAGACAGATAATAATTACATTCATCTGAAATTACCTTATAAGGTGGATACCGATGCGCGTATGTATCGAATCCATGTGACAGGCTATCGATACCGATCCGGGAAAGTGATTGACTTAACTTGGGTGGGATATTGTTATGCCCCTTCAACGGCTTTAATTGAAACTGGTACGGTAAATGCCGGGAGCCCTGAATTTACGATGACTCAGTACGTGGGTAGTGATAATCATGTTTACTTAAGATTTAGAGGGACTACAGGCTCTAACTATTACGAATCATTTCGTGTAGATTCCATGCATGTAGGAAATGGGACTGTTTTGAAAGAAGGAGATATTCAAATTATTAGTTCATCATCCCCAAATTTGTAATCGATGAATAATGCAGCAAAATTATTTTTAATTCTATTAGTTTTTGGGCTTCATGTTGATTTGTTTGCACAAATTGACCCTGAATTGCTTTTAGAATTAAAAAAAGGCACTACCGCAGAAATGAATGCCATTACTCCGGCCAAAGGAGTACTTCTGTATAATACCGATGATGACAAGGTTTATCGTTTTGACGGGACTTCTTGGGCAAGTATGGGTGATGATGGTGATTGGACGCGAAACGGGAATGATCAATATTCTGCCGTTTCCGGAAATGTTGGGATAGGGACTAATAACCCACAAAGATTGTTGCATTTGTCGCAAGATTATCCAAGTGGTTTGACGACGCTGGCTTTGGAAAATACAAATACGACCAATGGAAATAGCTCCATCATTTCCTTTCGGACAAAAACAAATGGTGCTGGGGGAACAGACTTCTTGGAAACCGCAGCTATTTCTGCAAAGTATCAAGAACACAATCATGCGTCGCAGTCCACTGATTTGATGTTGTGGGCAAAAGAAGCTGGCGTCTGGAGCAATGCGGTGCTAAAGGGTAGTGGAGATTTTGGTATTGGTACAACGAAACCTATTGTTCATTTAAGTAACAACACGAGTAGTATCCCTGCCAATTTAGAAATATCTACGACCGGTAAAACTGGAATCGCGGGACGTACTGATTTGGCTCTTTTTAGTGATTTAGATGGTTCTAATCCGGCCAATATTTTTCTGCAAGGAAAATTAAGTACCGGTAAATATGGCTGGGCGACTTGGTCTTTTCGGGGGAATCATAGCCTTGCGGAATATAAGGATTGGGTCGATTTTGGCCTGAATGACGGGACAACAACCAAAGAGCAAGTGATGCGAATGAATGTGTTAAATGGTGATGTCGTGTTTAATGAAGGTAACGTGGGTATAGGTATTACTAGCCCGACGACCAAGCTTCATGTGATGGGAGATATTCAACTAGGTGGATCCGATAAGAGATTGATTCGATTTAGAAACTTAGCCGATAATGATCACGCTTCCATAGGAGAATTAAATGGTGGGTTAGTATTAAGTGGACATGCTGCTGCAAATGTTGCTGGGAGTGAACACCTTTTTATAAATAATCAGGGGAATGTAGGAATTGGGACTATCTCTCCTTCCGGAAAATTGCACGTAAGTAGCGGGACGGAGGGCGATGCTAAGTTGATAATTGAAGCCGATACCGATGATAATAATGAAGATGACAACCCTTTAATCGTTTTCAAGCAAGACGGTGGACTTGAAGAGTCTGCTATCGAGCAAACACATAATGAATTACATATTAAGAATAGTGTTGGATCTGGAGGGGGATTGGTTTTTGATATTGGGACTACCAATGGATATGCGAATGCGACTGAAGCTATGCGGATTATTCCTGACGGGAAAATAGGACTGGGAACTTCTACTCCTTCCGAAAAGTTGGATATACAAGGGAATGTTGCTCACTCCGGTCAATTGCGGTCTCGTGGACCCAATTATACTAATACATGGATGAAATTTGCGGAGCATGAGTGGGGTAACTCCACAATTCTTGGAGCAGGAGGAAATACTATTTTAGGAGGTGGTGAATTTTCGTATTATGCACAGCCTAATTTCTCTACATCGGATGAGACCTTGGTGTTAGGCTCTGATGGGAATATTCAATTTTTTACTCATACCCAAAGTGGCTGGAACGATCGAAAGAATGTGATGACTATGACGAGCACGAGTCGGGTAGGGGTAAATACTCCTTCCCCTTCTACGGACTTAGATGTCAATGGTCAAATGAGAATTAGAAATATCCCGGCAGGAAGTGGTGCTCAATGGCTGGTAAAAGATGGAAGTGGAAATATTCGCGTACAAGCGTCTGATTTTAGATTGAAGAAAAATATTGTCACTATTGAAAATTCTTTAGACAAGGTGATGGCTTTGGATGGTAAGTACTTTGACTGGAAAGAAGATGGTCGGCATGATATTGGCTTTATTGCTCAAGATGTCGAAAAGGTTTTGCCCGAATTAGTCGGATTGACGGATGATGGCTACAAGTCTCTAAATTATCCGCAAATCACCGCCGTTTTGGTGAATGCCGTCAAAGAATTAAAACAAGAAAATGATGTTTTGCGCAAGCAAGTCGATAGTCAGGTTTCTTTTTCCGCAAGGATAGGAGAGACCGGTGATATCCTATACGGGAATGACAGCTTTAGTGTAGAAAAAAAGGCCAAAGGAAAGTACTTCGTGAAGTTCAAAGACCCTGATTGGTTAGAAAATTATACCGTGAATTTATTTACCAACCAAAAAGTACTATCCAATGGAGATCCCGTCTATATTAATTTGGAAAATTATTCAAAGTTTGGCTTTGAAATTGCCATTAAGACGGTAAATGAAAATCATGTGGTTTCGGCTTTTGAGACGGAGTGGACTTTTGATTTGAAAGGGGTGAAAGGTGATTTGTCTTTAGCGGAAGCCAAGATCGAGGAGTAACTATTTTGCCGAAAGGCAGAAATATAATGAGAAAAAACATACCATGAGAAAACTAAACATACTATGGGGCTTGATGATGTTGACGATGGTTGCTTTTGGGCAATCAGCGTCAACCATCAATTTTGTCTCTACTATTCGGGATGGAGCCAATACGGTACATACGCAGCAGTTGTGGATTGGAGAGCATGCGGATGTTACAGTGGATGGCGATTGGAATATTTATAGTGAGCAGATTTATATTCATCCTAATGCTAAAATCCATGGTGATGGAAGGATTATTATTAAGAATCCAAATGGGGCCATTTTCCCAATGGGCGAGAAGCCAACGGTTTTGGACGGGAGCTATGTAAATGTGGATTGTGATATTGTGTTTGAGAATAAAAACAATCTGGTTTTGATGCCTTTGACTTATGATGGAACGGACTTGCTTTGGGAGAATGATGCACATACGAATTTTGATTGGGTGATTGGTAGAAACTTGGATTTTGGTGTAGATGACGGGCATGTCATCTTAGGAGACGGACATGTCATTTTAGACGAAGATGCGACGGTTTCTAATTATTCTGAGAATAGATATTTTGTTACAAATAGTGATGGGTCTCTCAAAAAAGAAGGACTCGTCGGTGAGTTTATTTTTCCTATAGGGTATGAGGAAGGAACGGATAGTAGCAATGATTATACCCCGGCCAAAATGATAAATAATGGTATTAAGGATGGGTATTCGGCGAGGGTCGATCATGAAGTGACAGATTTTCCGAACTCTGAAGAAGGGGTCGGTCGAGAATGGACTATTGAGGAAGATGTGGATGGCGGCTCTTATGTAGAGCTTGATTTACAGCATAATAGAGCGACAGATGGTACGAAGTATAGTCAAAGTAAAGAGCAATTTGTGACTCAATATGCGGGAGAAGCGCCCAATACTTTGGGTGGAGATATCTCCAGTACGACTTGGGACTATTCACGAGTGGAATGTGCACAGGAGACTAACGAAGGAACCTTGACGGATGGTTATACGATGACGGAGGCTAGCGAGTTGTCAAGAATTGGTTTTACAGATTTTTACAATCATACAAGATTTACGAAAGCGGTTTGCGAAAAATCAGTACTTGAAGATATCTGGAAGATATTTACGGCAGATGTTGAGCAATGTGAAACGCAGGTGAGTTGGGTGGTGGATACGTCCTATTTGCGTGCGAGTTATTTTGTTGTAGAAAGGAGTTATGATGGCATTTTGTTTTTGCCGATTAAGACCATAGCGGTCACAAAAGGCAATGAGTTTTATAGGTATTTTGATCCGGTGGCGCCCAATGGTAAAGTCTATTATCGTGTTAAAGTGGTAGATGAAGATGATGATTTTGAGTATAGTCCGGTTGATATGATTGAGTCGGAGTGTGGTATGGAGGTGGCTACGGTATATCCTAATCCATTCTTTGATGATGTTACCATTGTGACAAATACGGAGGGTGGCGTTGACGGACTTGTTCTTTATAACGAAATAGGTCAAAGGATGGATGTACCCATCCAATACGATGGCAATTTGATTAAAATTGATGCTAGAAAACTTTCTGCCGCAAACTATTATGCGCTTATTATCAATGGAGATAGATTTTATACCATTGAACTGACTAAGCTTTTGGATAGGCGCTAGGAAAAACATTCCCTTTTGACGAGGGCTTTGGTTATGTTGATTTTCTACCTAAAAACAGGGTACTTATTAGTTCCCTGTTTTTTGGTTTTGGCCACCATATACGGCGAGAAGCAGATGCTTATTTTTTGCTTTTCTTCTTTTTGTCCTTCTCCTTTTTTATCTTGATGTAGGAGCCATTCTCCAGCTTGCGCGAAATCGTGCTGTAAGGTCCTTTGACGATTTCATCTCCTTCATGAAGACCTTCGGTTATTTCGATGTATTCGTCATCTTGAATTCCCGTTTTTACTTCTTGTTGACTAACCGTGTCACCGGAGATTTTAAAGACGACTACTTCAATTTTTTCATCTTCCGATAATCGGTCATCATCTTTCTCTCTGGTAGTCACAGACTGGATAGGTACGGCCAAGATACCGTTAGATTCTTTGGTAAATATTTCCACGCTGGCAGACATGCCCGGACGAAGGGGAAACGGTTTGCCGGGTTGAATTAAATCTTGATAAGAGGAAGGATTCACGATGATTTTTATGGTAAAGTTGGTTACTTGGTCAGAGTTGACGGAGATGGAGCTTAGATTATTTGCAGAGTTCCCTATTTCGGCAACGGTGCCTTTAAATTTTCTGTCCGGATAGGCATCAATCTCAATAGTGGCTTTATTGCCGGGGTTTACTTGCAGAACATTTGTTTCGCTGACATCGACTTGGGCTTCCATGACAGAAAAATCTGAAATACGCATCATCTCCGTTCCGGCCATTTGAATGGTACCGACGACTCTTTCTCCTTTTTCAACGCTCAGTTTGGAAAGAATACCTGCCATGGGCGCAAAGATAGAGGTGCGTTGCAAGCTGGTATTCATCTCTTTTAATGCAGCAACAGCATTGTTAATATTAAAACCGGCTGCTTTTACACTTTGAAGTGCAGAATTGTAGGAAGCGGTTGCTGATGCAACAGAGGCCTGGGCTGATTTTTTGTTGGCTACTGCGGCCAAATAAGCCGCTTCAGCAGCATCATAATCAGCTTGAGAAATCACCCCTTTCTTTAATAAGCTCTTATTTCTATCAAAAATAGATTTGGTATTTTTGAGTTGGGCGTTGATTTGTTCTAATTGAGCTTCTGCCTGAATTTTTCTGGCTTTAGCTCCTTCCGCTTGCGCTCGGGAATTGGCTTCTTGGGCCTTGGCCGAGTTGACGCTGGCGCGTCCTCTTTCGACAGCGGAAGCATAGGCATCCGGATTGATTCGCGCCAATAATTGATTGGCCTTAATGGTGTCCCCTTCCTTTACATACAGCTCTACAATCTCTCCGGAGACATCCGAGCTGATTTTTACTTCCGTTTTAGGATAGATTTTTCCGGAGGCAAGGACTGTTTCTTGGATATTTCGTTTCTCGACCTTTGTGGTATAGACGATGATTCCTTTTTTTTGTTTGCTTTTCAAGTAGAAACCTACTATTGCCAATAGGATAAGTGAACCAATGACGATGAAAAGGTTTTTATTTTTAATATTTGCCATGTTAACTTGGTTTGTGTTTTTGTTTAGAATTTGATTCTCTTTCCTTGGTAGTAATCTACAACTTTCATCTTAAAAAGAAAATCATATCGGGCACTAGTCAATTGGGTTTGAGCGACATCCGCATTATTTTTGGCCGTAGTTAATTCAAAAGCACTGGCGCCACCGATTTCATACTTCTGTTTTGTATTTTCATAAACGGCTTTGGTGGCTTCCGCTGTTTTTTGAGCCGCAATATACTGTTGTTTAGCGGCTTTGGCATCGGCGATGGCTTTTTGGATGTTGCTTTTTAGGTTTTGTTTGGTTTGTTCGTTTTGGAGCTGGGTTTGAAGGATGCCAATTTTAGCTCTTTGAACCGATGCGGTGGCTCGTCCATTTTGATAAATGGGGATATTTAGGCGCACACCGATAGATTGTCCGAAGTTTTCGCTAAGTTGGTTGCCAAAAGGATTGTCCCCAAACGAAGGAATGGCTTGAGGAACTTCTAGCAAAGCGGATGCGCCATTAATTTTGACCTGTTGCGGAAAAGAACTGATAGATGTGCCTTCTAATTTTCGCGAAAGCGTCGAGTAATTAGTTGATAAAGAGCCACTTAAACTAAGTGAAGGGTAGAGCAGCGCCCGGGCGATTTTTTGATTAAGTTCACTACTTTTTAGACGTGTTTCACCGGCCTTTATGTTGGGTTGGTTGCCCAATGCCTGCTGGTAAACCATTTCGGTGGAGAGTAAATCGGGATTGATATCGCCAATATTTATTTGGGGTCTTTCTATGCGTATTTGATCTTCTGTGTCTAATCTCATGATTTGTTTGAGCTGCAAATAAGCATTGTTGAGGGTGTTTTGAGCGCTAATCAGATTTTGTTCACTGGTGGCTACTTGGGCTTCAAAGTTAAGGGCTTCATTGGCCGCAAGGCTACCGGCTTGAATTAAGTTATTTGTACGGTCCAGTTGGGCTTGGGCATTCTTGAGTTTTCCCTTAGCATTTTCGACTTGATCTTCCGCAAATAGGATTTGTAAGTAAACCAAAGCGACATTGAGAGAAAGGTCATTGGATATATTTTGCGCATCTTGGCGGGCTGCTTGCAGGTTGAGTTGCGCCTGCTGAATGGTATGATTGATACGTCCTGCATTAAATAACAATACACCTGAAGAGACGCTAAATTGGCTGGAACCAATCTTTTTGTTGGCAAACGAATTGGTCGTAGGGTCGATCGTGCGTCCAAATTGCTCAAAAAAACCGGCGCTACCATTTAGATTGGGGTAGCGATTACTTTTGGCTTCTTTTAGTGAAACTTCACCTTGGGAAATGGCCAATTGACTATTTTTAACGGTAATGCTGTTGTTTTGGGCACGTTCAATACACCTTTCCAGGGACCAAATATCTTGGGCGGATAGGCTTGCGCCAAAAAGAAATAGGGTAAAAATGGAAAATATCTTTGCCATTGTCGTTTTTTGCTACAATACTAGCTATTATTTAGTCAGATGGGCAAAAGATTTATATAAATGCAGCGTAATTTAAGACGAACGGTAATTTATCTTACTTCATCGTGAGAAAGTTTAATAATTTATACTCAAGGTCTTTGTAGCGACTAGCTTGTCAAAACGCCCATTTGGCGGCGTATAATACACTAAGACCGTATAATCATTGCTCGTTTGAAAAGCATGACCTTCTGTCCTGTCAATGTCTATTTGATCCGAACCATCTTGTTTTAGGGCGTAGTAATAGTCATAATAGCCTTGTTTGAGCAAAGCTTCTCCTTCGTATCGACCTTCCCGATTATTGTAGGAAAGCCTAAATTCGTCTTTAAACTGCCAGTCGGTAAGTTTTCCCACAACATATAAATCCGCTTTGTAGTAGGGGCGATCCTGATAAAAGGTAAAATAAACGTGTGCATAATCAGGGTCTCCGGGTTCTTCATTTTGGACGCCGTTCATAGTCACAAATTTTCCGTTTAGGTCTCGATAAAAGAAATTCGGGTGATAACTTCTTTCTTCCTGCGGCTTCAAATAGACTTCATAATTGTCCTTATTTCGATTGACAAACTCCGTCCCTAACTGTGGATAATCCAAAGTCTGCATCATGATGTATCGAAATTCCTTGCCCGGTTTAAATCCAATCTTGTCTTGGTAGCCGTACCGGAGACGGCTGTTCATCACCAAGGCAGGTTTTTCTATGCTACGGGCATTGTCATAACGACCATTTTGGAGTACGACCACTTTGACATCTCTTGCAGGAGCGAGTTGGTCATAGATCTCCGGATAACTTATCGTAAAATTAATATTCTGCAAAGAGTCACGGTCAAAAGAGTTGTCCCGAATGTCATCGACAAAAGCAAATTCTTGTCTTGCGACAAAAACACGGCGGGTAAATGCCACTTCTTCGGAGTTGGTTTCATAAACAACTAGGAGATAATTACCTGATATTGTGGGTTTTATCTCGTTGTTGGGAAAGCTGAAGCGCTGTGCGGTATAATTCGTGACGGTTAATTCAGGGAAGACAAATTCATTGATTTCACTATAAGAAAATCCATCCAAATACTCACTGGTCGCTACGTCAAGCCGGTGGCTCCAATCCCAATTAAAGGGGATAATCGTATAAGAATAACGCGTGGGTTCTTCATTCAAGTCATCAAAAGCCCAGTAAATGGTTTGTCCGGCATTAAGGTTGACAATGGGCATAGTTGATAAGGGGGCGGCTAGTTTTAAGCGCCATTTATCGCGCTCCATCTTATCATCATAGACGGTATTAAGCTGGCGTTCTTTGGTGTTAATGTCATCTTGCAGGGCCGTTTGTTTGTCCAGGTCTTCTTCGGTGGAATACCTTTTTTTTAGTTTAGCAATTTCTTCATTAAGAGCACCGATTTGGGCGGTTGGATCAGCTTGGTCGTCATTTCCTAATATCCGATATTCAATGGATTTGATGTCTTCAAAATAAACCGCATCAACACCGGGCAAGTCATCGAAGTCTTGCGACAAAAGGGTAGAAGTGCCCAAAAAGAAAAGAAAGAAAATCCCAAGTATATTTTTCAAAATCTTATTATTTATTCAAGTTTTGGTAGCCATAAAAGCCCGTATTTGTTGATTTTTAGTCTTTGGGGGGACTTACGTGGGGCGCAGCAGGCTGATTTTGGCTAATTATTCAAAAATAGCAAAAGCATGCATCATCAACTAAGTCTCGATAGATTCTATTGGCTTAAATATAGAGTCATGATGCCAAATTTTGTAAACCCTTCACCTTTCACCCTTCGCCCTTTACCTTAGATCGAACGTCCCAAAACTAAATAATATTCTACTAAGGAGCACAATCATAAAAGAAGCCGTATAGAATTTATTTCAGTGCGTGACAAATAGTGGGAAATGTAATATGATTGACTCATTAACCGCCGGGATTGTTTTTTTTTGTTTAATTAAACCTGCCCGTTGCAGGCGAATGCCGAAGGCAGATGAACGC
>JANTGI010000113.1 GCA_024762995.1 Saprospiraceae bacterium
ATTTAGTCCGGCCTTTTCGGGTAAAAGAATCCCCTATTAATATGGAGTGCAAAGTCACTCAAATCGTATCATTAGGCGATAAAGGTGGAGCCGGAAACTTGATTTTTTGCGAAGTCGTCCGAATGCACATTAACGACGATATTTTAGACGGCAAACGCATAAATCCACAGAAATTAGACATTATGGGGCGATTAGGCCGCACCAATTATGTCCGCGTCAAAGGCGATGGAATCTCTTCTATTTTTCAATCCATCGTTGATTTGGGTATTGGATTTGATGGTTTGCCCGAAGAAATACGCCATAGCCCCATATTGACGGGTAATGAGATTGCGGAGCTGGCAGCCTTGACCGCCTTACCCAAAATTGATGTTTATGAATTGGCCATGAAAGATGAGCATGTATTAGCTTGCGCAAAAATGCCCAATCCAAAGGCGGCCATCCATCACTATGCCAAAGCACTCATTGCCGAAAAGAAAGTAGAATATGCATTAGCTGTATTGCTGGTGGGCTGACCCTGTTTTCATGATGTAGTGACAAAGCTTACGCTAAAATCAGGACATCGAGTCATCGCCCTACCTGTCGATAAATACGAGCTTTAGTCGCATCTATCTTGGTCATAATTTGCACAAAACGACTTTTTTGGGCACTTGGTGCCTGCTTCATAATTTCGACTAACTCGGTCGTTTTGGTGTTTGCAAAGATTTGAAGAATATAGGCATTTAAAAAATCTGTATTGACTCGATCAATTTTTTCAAGGGCATCCATGATTTTGTCTCGTCCGGCTTCCGCATTATCCGCCATAATGTCTAATCCTAGTCGGTGATATTCATATATGGCATGACGAAAAGGTATGGAGCGAGCATTAGTTATGCTTTCAAAAATATGATATCTATTTCTGTTTTTGGAAGGATTCCAGCCGGGACTCTCTCTAGGAGACAAGCCGACAATATTACCCGCTTCCTGAAAATAGGCAGACCCGCCTTCTTTCGCAAATGAATCATAATCCATCCCAAGAATAATGTAAGCATAAAAGGCCAAAACCTGGCTCAACTCATCCGAATAGCTGTTACTCACAAATTGGATGGGCTGAAACTCCTGATAACCAAATTCTAAATCTCTATCCAAGTGCGAAAACATAACCGTCTCTTGGCTCGAATTATAGATGGGGCGGGTCGATTTGATGGCCAAATCCGCTTTAAATACATTGTCCGCCAACTCTTCGGTGATGGTTATCTGAAAACTACATTTGATTCTTTCTTCATTTTCAAAATAATCATCCGTCCATTTTTGACCATTCAAATAATCTTCAATGGATTGCTCCATCGTCTTAAACACTTTGGGGTCTGTTTTTTGCAATTTTGGCGTGGCGACTTTGACGGTCGCCAATAATTCTTGCGCATGTAGCTGACCGGCAAAAACAAAAAATATCAAAAAATATATAAGTCTCATTGAGTTATTTTTTCTAATCAGTTATATGATTTGCTCAATCGCATCCAAAATATCATCAGCCACATCGAGCTTAGATTTTAACTGAAATTCCTTTATTTTATTGTCCTTAAAAACCAAGGTGATTCGATTCGTATCATGATTAAACCCCGCTCCTTCATCTTTCAACGAGTTCAAAACAATAAAATCAAATCCTTTTTTAGCCAATTTTCTGGATGCATTGACCAAGGGTTTCTCCGTTTCTAGGGCAAAGCCCACTAAAACTTGGTCTTTTGTCTTCATTTTACCCAAAGTAGCCGCAATATCGGGGTTTTTCACCAACTCAATGGTCATTTCCTCTTCTCCGGTCTTCTTTTTTATCTTCTCTTTTGCGGCGAATTTGGGGCGAAAATCAGCTACCGCCGCCGCCATAATAGCTATATCGGCTTGCGCAAAAATCTCCCTAGCGGCTGCCAGCATCTCCAAAGCCGTTGTTATACGAATTACTTCTATGCCGGGTTGTGAAATATCTAATTTTGACGGGCCCAAAACTAATTTAACCTGACCACCGCGCTCAACGACCTTTTCCGCAAGGGCCTTGCCCATTTTTCCGGAGGAGTGATTGCCAATAAATCTAACCGGATCAATTGGCTCATAAGTCGGGCCAGCCGTAATCAAAACGGTTTTTCCCGCAAGGGTCTGTGATGGTGAGACCTTCCGGAAAAAATCATCCAATGCTTTGACTAGATTTTCCGGCTCTGCCATGCGTCCTTTTCCAATCAAACCACTGGCCAACTCTCCGGATTCCGGCTCTATCATCCTATTTCCATAATCCAGGAGTTTTTGGATATTCGCCTGAGTAGAAGGATGTGTCCACATATCGAGATCCATACCCGGCGCAAAAAACACGGGACATCTTGCAGAAAGATATACCGCATTGAGGATATTGTCGCAAATGCCGTTGGCCATCTTGGCGAGGGTATTGGCGGTAGCCGGAGCGATGACCAGAGCATCTGCCCAAAGTCCCAATTCGACGTGATTACTCCACTCATCCCCATCCGCAATACCGGTAATGACGGGATGTTTGGATAGAGTTGACAGCGTAAGGGGACTAATAAAAGTGGTGGCACTTTCGGTCATCAAGACCTTGACTTCGGCGCCACTTTTGACCAGTAATCTAACGAAAAAAGCCGCCTTATAGGCGGCAATACTTCCCGTAATCCCTAAGATAATCTTTTTTCCCGCAAGTGATTTCATCTCACTAACTTTAAAGCTTTTTCCTGATGTCAGGAAAAATTGATGACCGATATTACTTCTCTAACTCGTCTTTAACTTCTTCCTTGTCCCCGGCGTACTTGTAGGACAATTTGTCGTGTAGAAACTCATCCAAAGCAATAACTGCCGGATTAGGGATGCGCTCATAAAACTTGGAGATTTCGATTTGTTCTTTGTTTTCTTGCACTTCTTCGATGGTCTCATAAGTTTCTTCAAACTCTCTCAACTTACGGCCAAGCTCTTCTTTCAGCTCCATATTCAGTTGTTGCGCTCTTTTGGAAGCAATGGCTAGAGACTCATAAATATTACCGGTTTTTGCGGCAATTTGAGCGACATTTCTAGCTTTCGCAATAGGGTCAATGTGCTGAACTTTTGATTTAATATCCATTCTTCTTGAGTTTATTGATTTTCTTTAACGTATTTTTCATCATTGTGTTCACGTCATCCAAGTACTTGGACTTAGAATATTTGTGTTTAAACAGCTTGGCGTATTCTAAGGCATCTTCATATCTCTGACGCTGTTTACTAATGATACTCTTTTTGGCCAACTCATAATTGCCTTTAACAATTAAGAATCTGACTCGCTCGACATCTTTGGATTCGGGAAAATCCTTGAGCAAATTCTCAAAAGAGATGGTTGCCGCCTGATAATCTCCCATTTTATAGTACAAGTACCCTTCTTCGAAGGCCTTTTTTTCTAGTTTGTTTCGAAGTTCAACGATTAACTTATTGCACTCGGCGACTCGTTCGCTTTGGGGATAAGTATCGGCAAACTGCTGAAATAACTCAATGGCTTCGGCCGTACTTTTTTGCTCTAAGCGATAATCGGGAGATTGCATATACATCGAATATGCCTGCATAAAATCTGCTTCTTCTCGATGGACACTATTGGGAAACGTTTTGGCGAAAGACTTAAAGTAATACTTAGACAAAATATACTGCTCCATGTAAAAGTGCGTATAAGCATACTTAAAATAGACTTCTTCGGCCTTGACCTTACCCCGATAGCTGTTAATCAGCATTTCAAAAAGCTGCTGCGCCTTATACCACTCTTCAGCGTCATAATAAGCAACTGCTTTTTCATAAATCAATTTAGAGTCTCCGCTCGTTCTTATTTTTTCAAATTCCGGCTTACAACTTACGACGCCCACAAGGACAACCGCCAATAAAGCCTGAAATAATATCCTACCCATTCAATGTTTGTTTTTTCCAAAATGCAGTACTGAAATAGACGTACCAACGATTCGGGTGGCAAAAGTACGATTTTTTTGCAATAAAAGCACTTTGTCCATAGCAATTCATTGGTGCTATTAAAGAATACCCGTTTTTTATTCGTTCGACGGTCAAAACGGACGTTTATTTAAAAAATTGCCCGTTAGGATTATTTGATTTGAGTGCGTGACATAATGTGGAAATTTTAATATCTTCATTTGCCTTCGGCGCCCGCCTGCAACGGGCAGGCCCGCCTTTATCGGGCAGGCCCGCCTTTATCGGGCAGGCCCGCCTTTATCGGGCAGGCTCAATGCGGTTAATGAGTCAATCGCATTACGTTCCCTACTATTTGTCACGCACTCCCTAAATTATTAATATCGGATCAAGACCAATTTTAACTTTTTTTTGTACTGGCTAGGTACAATGACTTCATTGGCAGCCACTTGAAGACCGTCCCTCATACGGAGCAACAACTCGCTATCGGATGTATTAAGCAGACTATGGCGCTTAGAGTGACCATCTACATCCAAGACATATTCGATGACATTCGTCCGTCGCTTAATTTCATCATTAAATATTAATCGGATACTACTTTTATTCTGCCAAAGCAGGTAAGAAGAATAAATTCCTTGATCATTTTGTGACATTTGCTGCTTGTATAGCATCGTCCTCCAATCTGCAGCTCCACTTGGACTGATAGACAAGGCAAATACATCTTCGTAATAGTAGTCTGTGGACATCCTAGCCAGATTAGAGCGATGATATTGCCCCGGTACTTCAATAGCCGAACGATGAAAAATCTTCACAATCTCCATCATCATCAAGACGCCCCCATCACTACGCACAATAACATCTGACAACTGTAAGTCTTCGGCTCCGCGATTTGCTTTCCTATTCGCTTTTCCCGCAAGGGAGGCTACCAGTCGCTGATCAAAAGGGACTTTATAGACGGTACCGACACGGGTCGAATGGACGTGAAACATAAATACACCATTGGCTCGATTGATACTCTTTTCGGCGTATAATCCGACACCTATCAATTGGTGATGAATGGGGTCATAGACAAACTGATAATCCGATACTAAAAAATCATGCACCGGTATCTTTATCGTCTTTTCCGATTGCATACTTTTAGCCTGAACAATAAATTGATGATTGGCTAACTTCGACTTGCGATTATTAATTTCATAACTAAAAAATGCTTCCGCATCATCGGTAATAATGGGCTGAAAAAGATATTTCCGCCCAATCGACTCGTCAATCTCAAAATTATAAGTCCAAAGCTTTTTCATGGTTTTGACATCAAAGGCGATGGATTCTACCGTCAAATCATTTTCTACATGGTAAACGAGTATCTTGGTTTTATCCGGGCTATACTGTACAAGAGGGAAGGGCGAATTAAAGCGCAACCCATAGTTATTAACGAGTACAGAATCCATCAATTCTCCGGCTGCATCATATTGATGAATCTTTAAAAAGACATGCCCCTTTTTTTTGTATTGATAGAGTATATAAAAGGCATTGTCGCCACCAAAAGCATCTACAATTTCTGTCCGTCGGCCATCCAGATTAATTTTTTTATCCCAAGCCTTGCTCATGTTGGCATTAAAGGCTTGAATAATAAAATCGCTTCCCTTATCGCGAAGCATAAGGTACTGATCATTTTGCTTGCCCAAAAGATAAAAGGCATAATCATCCCTTATGGAAATCTTATCAGAAACCAGAATGTCTTGAGCAAACAGACTAGAAGCATAGAAAAACAGCAGAAAAAAGGGGATGAATTGGCGCATAAATACCGGTTTTATAGATGATGCTTGCGCAAAATACGGGATATTTTGAATAAATCCACTTAAGTTCAACGAACAAATTAAAGAATAGTACTTTTCTAACTCAAAAATACCCAATAGCTTCCTACCAATAAAAAAGCCGCTACACAAGTGCAGCGGCTGATCTTAAGATTGAAATAACTGTTTGGACACCTGTCATTTTTTGTCAAAACGAGCGCATCAAAACAGTTAGGATATATCTTAGTATCTTCTGTTGAAGTTTCCACCGCCTCCACGACGATTATCTCTTCTCTCTCTAGGTTCAGACTCTTTGACGACGATAGTTCTACCGTCCAAATCAGTATCATCTAAAGCTTCGATAGCATTGCGTGCTTCGTCATCGTTTGGCATTTCAACAAAGCCAAAACCTTTAGATTTCTGAGTAAATTTGTCCATAATAATTTTTACAGAATCAACCGCACCGAACTCTTCGAATGCGTTTTGTAAAGTGGACTCACGTGTGTCAAAGCTAAGCTTTGCAACAAAAATGTTCATAAAAAACAGTTTAAAATAAAAAAAAGTAAGCCGACGATGGAAAACTCCAACCGACTTGTTGCAAAGCTAACCCAATATTTATCCTAATGTTTCTTTTTCTTCTATTTATTTTAGCCATTAACAAAGTTTTAGGGCAGAATTAGCTAAATATTTAAAAAAATTAACATATTATTGTGTTTTATAACTTTTTTACCAGATTATTTGGTAAAAAAATAGGTAACTGTTTAGCATCCCCTGTTTTTAGACAGAAATACAAAAGCAGTTCCCCAGATTTTACTTACTTTTAGCACAAAAAAAGGTTTGCACAAAAAATCAACCTATAACATACCATTTCAGACGATTCCATCGGTTCAAGAGGCACTACGCCAAAAGCGAATCTCGTGTGAGCAGTTACTTACAGACTATCTGTCCCAAATAGAAAAGACCAGACACTTAAATGCTTATGTAGAAGTCTTTGCGACCGAGGCGCTGCAGAAAGCAAAATCCATTGACGAAAAGCTAAAATCCAACCAACCACTCGGCAAGCTTTATGGGGTTGTCCTATCTATCAAGGACAACATCAGCTATGAAGGTCACCAACTCTCTGCCGGGTCTAAGATTTTACAAGGCTATCAAGCACTTTTTTCGGCAACGGCCATCCGCCGTCTTCTCGACGAAGACGCAATTATTATAGGTCGCACCAATTGTGATGAATTTGGCATGGGCTCTTCCAACGAAAACTCTTTTTATGGTGCGGTCAAAAATGGATTTGACGAAAGTCTTATCTCCGGTGGCTCTTCCGGCGGCGCCGCTGTTTCTGTGCAAACAGGTACTTGCCTAGCGGCTTTGGGCACGGATACGGGTGGTTCGGTGCGCCAACCGGCGGCCTTTTGCGGATTATATGGTTTTAAACCGGCTTATGGGCGCGTATCAAGGCATGGATTGGTGGCTTATGGCTCTTCATTTGACCAATTAGGCATTATTGCGCACACTCCGGAAGTGATTGGAGATTTGATGCAAATCATTGCCGGGCCTGACGAATATGATGCTACTTGCCTACAGACCCCGCCCCCGGATTATCACACACCTCCCAAAAATGCTCATTGGAAAGTTGCTTATTTCGATGGTATTTTAGACCATCAAGGGATGCATCCGGAAATAAAAACGGCTTTTTCTGACTATTTGGAAGACCTTGCGGTCAAAGGGCATGAAGTCACCCGAGTGCCTTTTGAGTATTTAGATTATCTAATTCCGACCTATTACATCTTGACAACGGCCGAAGCTTCGACCAATCTCTCCCGATATGATGGCATTAGATATGGGTTTCGGGCGGGCCAAGTCGATAATTTGGAGGAGACCTACACGAAGACTCGCACCGAAGGCTTTGGGCAGGAAGTAAAAAGGCGGATACTTCTAGGCACCTATGTTTTAAGCGCAGGATATTATGATGCCTATTTTGCGCAAGCTCAAAAAAGTCGGCGTTTGATACAAGACAAATTATATGCTATCCTTGCGGAAAATGACTTTTTAATTCTACCGGTCACGGCTAATTACCCCCGAAAGATTGGCACAAATCCTAGTCCGGTTGAAGAATACCTATCAGACATCTTCACCGTCTTAGCCAACTTAACCGGCGTACCGGCCCTTTCATTTCCAATAGATAACAAAAAAGGAAAAAAAGTAATATCTTTGCAGCTCTTGGCGTTAAAAGAGCGCGAAAACACACTATTTCAGTGGTTTACCCCGTCACATTAACGTTACATTTAAACAAGAATATTTGGTTATTTTGGTTTTATGCACCTATCTTTGCCCTCCAAAGTTATTTAGTAAAACCGCCAAACAGTTCCTTCAACTAAAAATCACGCTTAAATTAAATGTACCATTTATGCTGATTGTTGCCCCTAAATAACTTCCCCTTAATCCCAATACCACCCTTGAACAAATCCCATTACACACTATGAAAACTATTACCCTTTTGGGAGCATTCTTATTGAATGTTCTAATAAATACCGACACTTCAGGACAAAAGCCCGTGTTTGTCAATAGCACACCGATGGGCACTAAAGCTGTCCGTTCCTTCAATGTCAACGACATTAAAGCCGATTTAAAGGAAATAACATCTGTGGTTCCTTTAAAACCAACCGGCTCCGTCCAACGCATCATACACCGTTATTTGTACGAAAATCGGAACCAAACGGAAGAGATGATTGGTCGTGCCTATCTCTATTTTCCTATTTTTGAGAAGTTACTCACAGAAAATGATGCGCCCGAAGAGCTAAAATATCTTGCGGTCATTGAGTCATCTTTACGTCCTACGGCTACTTCCAGAGTCGGGGCTAGGGGTATTTGGCAGTTTATGCCGGCTACAGCGAGAGAATATGGCCTGCGTATTGATGATATTATTGACGAACGCCTTGACCCGGAAAAATCGACACACGCTGCCATCCAATATCTTAAACGCGCTAACGCACGATTTAAGAATTGGACCCTGGCATTGGCGTCTTACAATAGTGGCGGCGGACGTGTAAACCGTGCGGTAAGACATGCCCATTCAAAAAACTTTTGGAAGCTCAAGCGGTTTTTACCGAGAGAAACCAGAAGTTATGTGCCGGCATTTATTGCAGCCACGTATGTGCTTAATCACTATCAGGAATATGGCTTAGAACCGGTCTTCCCCAATCGCGATATGTATCTAAAGACGAAGATTCAAATAGATGAATCTTTTACCTTTGAAAAATTGGCGGAAGTCATTGATGTCAATGTATCGACTTTATATGCTTTAAATCCGGCTTATTTTAAGGGGATCGTCCCTTCTAATTCCAGCATTTATATTCCGGAGCGGGTCTATCCTTTTGTTAAAAACTACTTCAATTTTAAATCCGACAGCCCGGTTTTGGTGAATGCTTCTTTTATCAAAAAGATTCATTATGTGGGACCCAATGAGTCCATTTGGTCAATTGCCCAGCATTACCATTGCACGCCACAAGCCATCATGGAATGGAACAGCCTAGAGTCCATGTCTGCCGCCGAAGGTCAAGCGTTGGTCATCTACCAACCACAATTAGACAAGTCAAAACCCGCCACTTATTCTTTTCCAACGCAGCGATTAAATACCGTAAAGGTACTAGAAAAGCTCCCTACACTACCCGCCCGTGTAAATTTTCAAGAAAAAGAAAGCCAACCACTTGGAGACCGCGTGACCTCCAGGAAGCGTCGCACGAAGCTAAAAAAATACACCATAAGAAAAACCACTTCTTTGAATGACATGGCCAACTGGCTTGGCGTAAGTTTGGATTCTTTGATGGAATTGAATAAGGAATTGGTGAAATCTAATCGCCTAAGTCCCGGTACAATTATTAAAGTACCCGGCAACTAGTTTCCTTTTGTAAAGTGCTTTAGCATGATGATTTCTTGTCCATTTAGGTGGCGAAACCATCCCCGCTTCAAGTCTTTTTTTGTTAGGCCCGCAAAATACACCCTGTCTAATTTGACTACTTCGTAGTTTAATTGCTCAAAAATTCGTCGGATGATGCGATTCCATCCGATGTGGATTTCGATGCCGACGATATTTTTGGGTTTTTCGTCTATATAAGACACCCCATCGACGAGTGCGATGCCTTCTTCTAAGCGGACTCCTTTTTTAATTTTGGCCAAATCACTTTCAGTAATTGGCTTATCTAACGTTGCATGATAGATTTTGCGAACTTGGCTGGAAGGATGACTTAATCGGTATGCCAAATCACCGTCATTGGTCAACAAAAGCAGACCGGTCGTTGCCCTATCCAACCTTCCCACCGGAAAAATACGCTGTGACACCTTATCGCCCAATAAATCCAAAACAGTTCTCCGCCCTTTTTCGTCACTAGCCGTAGTAATCGTATTTTTAGGCTTATTCATAAGGATATAAACTTTGTCTAATTGGGGCTGTAGGATTTTGCCATTAAATGACACCACATCTCCCTTAAGGACTTCATAGCCCGGATTGATGATGACTTGATCATTTACTTTTACTTTTCCTTCTTTGACCAATTCTGCCGCTTTACGACGTGAGCAAATACCGGACAAGGCCACATATTTATTGAGCCTTGTTTTGTCCGAAAGGACTTGCGTCGAAATAACCGGCTTGTTCAACTTATTAAAGTCTCTGCTCTGTTTTTTTTTTCTTTTAGCCGTATTTTTCTGCCCCCGATGAAATTTTTTCTTTGCCATGCCGCAAAGATAGGTAGAAATCACCAAATTGATTATAATGTGGATTGGAGCCGGTACATCCACCTAAGGACGGATACCCCGATAGGGCAAAATTACTCACTTAAAGTTTCGGCCCGCCTGGCGCAGCGTAGGCTGTAGCGCTAGGCAGACAGGCACTTCGGTTTAACGGTTTAACGATACAACGGCACCGCTCTTTCTTGACGTTGTGGATTTGGTTAAAGGTCAAAGGGTTACGACCAAAAATTAACCAACCTAATTCATTGATAGGTACATCAGTCGAAGACCAAATAATAGCAAAATTGCACCGGAGCCCACTTTTAAGTAAAATAATATATTCGCATTCAAATAAGCACTTATTTTCCTTGCCAGACTAATTTTTAATAAATCTGTTACGACAATCGTAGGAAACAAACCTAATAAAAAAATAAAAAAAGATTTAGAGTTTGCATTTTCAGAAACCATCATCGCAGTGACTATTCCCAACCAAAAGAATAATGTAAAAGGATTGAGAGCATTAATAATGAAACCTTTAAAAAAAAGTATTAATGGATTAGAATCATTTACTTTTAATCGCTTACGAGAATTTACTAGTTTTTTTTCTTGGAGAAAACAGATGTTAGGCCAAAAATTATCAATACCGATGCCCCAACAATCCCCATATTTGATTTAAAACTTGGATTATCTTTTAACAACAAGACGGTTGAAAAACCAAAATAAATCAATAACAAATAGCCAAAATCGCTCAACCAAACCCCCGCACTATAAATTATACCTTTTTTTGCCCCTGACTCCATTGAAATTTGCATAAGCACAAAAAAAACAGGACCAATCATTATACTCAATGTCAGTCCAAGCAAAACTCCTTTAATTAGCATTTAATTAATTTACTTTTCAGAAAGAAATAATTGCCACTCCTTCTTCATCTTACCTTTTAAAACTCTAGGGAATTTATGTTGCCCGCCACTTTTCCCCTGTGCTGATAAGAAATCAAAAAATAATTCATTTGGCAAAATTTCCAATTCTATATCTTGCAAAACATTGCTACGCTCTATTCTATAATCATCATTGAGCTCCATCAATTTAATATCAATAAATGTCCTCAATTGATCCGAGCTTACATCACCTAACAAACCGACAAACCATCGATGGGTATAAAAGTTATTTTTAGGAATACTCATGACTGTAAATTCAGGAATTGATATTCCAAATTCTTTTTCAGCAGCCAATACAGCCATATTCATATTATCAATAGAAAGATGCTCACCACAAATACTAAGGAATAATTTCGTTCTACCTACAATACTAATTTGGCATTTAATTTTATCTTCAATTCTGACAACATCACCTATTTGATATCTCCAAGCCCCTGCACTATTGCTTAAGAGAATTGCATAATCCTTACCTTCTTCGACTTTACTATAATCAACAATATTATCCGTACTAATTAGGCTACCTTCACTATCAAAATGCTCTTCATCAAAGGGAACAAATTCCAAAAATATATCACTATTCAATACCAGTGTCATAAATTCATCATTCGTTTCTTTTTGATAAGCAATAAATCCTTCTGAAGCTAAATAAGTATCTACGTAAATCAATGGTTTTGCGAATAAATGTTCGAAAGATTTTTTATACGGTGAAAAAGCAATTCCACCATGTACAAAAGCACCTAAACTCGGCCACATATCATGGATAGTGTCTAAATTGTAATGGTCAATAATCCTTTCAATCATCAAACTCACCCAAGAAGGAATCCCGGTAATCACTCCCACATCCCATTCAGGAGCCTTTTTCACAATTGCATCAATTCGCTGATCCCAATCTTTAATATCGGAAATTTGTTTTCCCGGTAAATAAATGGGTCTAAACCAAAAAGGAATATTACTTAAATTAATCCCACTCAAGTCTCCAACAAGCGCCCCTTTTCCTTGATTTAAAGAAGATGAACCGCCTAACATCAAAACTTTTTTTTTCAAAAGGTAACGATGCTCTTTCTTAGCAAATCTTAAGAAAATACGAGCGCCCACCAGTTTTACAGCTTTAATCATATCATCTGTGACAGGAATAAATTTACTTGAACCAACAGATGTACCGGAAGTCAATGCAAAATATTTAACATCACCGGGGTAACTCACATTTTGTTCATTATCAATAGTTTTATGCCACCATTCATTATACATTTTCTCATAATCAAAAACAGGCACATTTTTCTGAAAGGATGTAATAAAGTCAGAGGAAGATCTAATTTGATTGAAGTGATAGTATTCACCAAATTGCGTATGCCTTGCTTTTTTTAGCAGCTTGAGCAACACCTTTTGCTGCTGTCCCAAGGGGCTACGCTTGTCCGGCTTAATATTTTTTATTAATTCTCTCATTTCTCTGAAAGTAAAGCTATACAAGTATTGGCTTACCTAGCACAGCGATGGCTATAGCTGCAGGCAGGTACAATAGCGTAGCGGTTTTACAGTTTTATAGTCTGACGATACAGGTGCTTCAACAAAAATAAAAACAGGTAAAAGATA
>JANTGI010000114.1 GCA_024762995.1 Saprospiraceae bacterium
TATTTTCAGCGGTTTTGCCAATCTTAGTTCTTTTTGCGCAAGCTTTTCAAGGAGGGATTGGGGTATTTGGCACTGCTTATAATTTACTCAGACATAGTTTCTCTGACACGATATTTTTAGCTGTTTTGGGAGGTATAATGATAAGTTTGGTGGGCTTGGTTGTAGGCTTGGGTCATTTCCGGAAGGGAAAAGTAAGTGGGTATTTTGAAGGGCTATTACTATTTATTTTTGCCATACCATCAACGGTATATGGAATAAGTTTGATTAAATTTTACAATCATTCTTTTGGGCATGTGATATATTCGAGTTATGCCATTATTTTGATTGGTTATGTCGGTAAGTTCACTTATATCGCTTCAAGAATCATCGGAAACGGAGTCCTGCAAATCCCACCATCTCTTGATGAATCAGCGGAAATAATGGGTATTTTTTATTGGACACGCTTACGCAAAATAATTATACCGATAATTCTGCCGAGTTTGTTTGTTGCATTTGTGATAGGCTTAATACTGAGTCTTGGAGAATTGGGGACGACGATTATGGTTTATCCACCCGGTACGGAAATAATGTCCATTCAAGTCTTTACCATCATGGCCAACGCGCCGGAGTCGTTGACGAGTGCGATGGTTTTGTTGGTTTTGGTGGTGAGTATTCTTTTGGTTGGTGGTGTGTTTTTAATGAGGTATTTGATGGGTAGGAGGAAAAGTAGCTAGGAGAAATATCTGCCTTGTCTGACTCCCTATTTGGTGTTTTAATTTTAGGCAAAAAAGTGGCCACAAAAAAACTGCCCTGTAATTTAGAATTACAGGGCAGTTGGTTAGATTGAGATAAGCCCTAGAAGACTAGTGTAAATCCCAAAATACTTTAGATTGCGGGCTGTCGCCATTACTCATTTCGGCAGCAGCAGCTTCAAGATTCGCCTTGTTAAGAGAGTATTCCGTATTCGGGAAAATCCATCTTGGTGGAGGCGTGATACCCGCATCAGCAGCAATATTCATAACGGGCGCATCATAAAGTCTGTAAGTTGACCAAGCTTCAAAGCCTCTGTTATAAAGTGCTAACCACTTTTGCATGCCAATTTTCTCCTTCCAAGTACCAGCAGCAGTAGAGTATGCTACCGGAGCCGTTGCGATATAAGCATCAGCATCAGCTTCTGTTAGTCCCCATTCTTCAAATGAAGCCTTGATTCCTGCATTGTAGTGCTCTTCCGGAGTACCACCAACAGAAAAACCTCTTTCAGCAGCATCTGCCAATAAGAAATGAACTTCAGCAGCATTCATAAGTGTACCGGGAAATTCAGGATCTTTCAATGTTGGAGTAATATGAGAAAAGTTAACATATCCATTTCCAGAACCAAAAGTACCACCTAGGTATGTACCTGCCCCCAAGTTGTCTTCAAAGTATTGACCTATTCTCGGATCACTTAAACTTGTCATGTGGTCAATCAATGTATTAGAAGCAATAAAGTCATTTCTTCCTGATTGCACTAAATCAACCCATAATGGGTTTGTATTTGGTGGTGCAGAAAGGTATGCAAGACTGCAATTGTCCGCATTAGAAAGAATTACACCACTGGCAAATGCTTCTTCCGCCATTCTTTTGGCATCAGTCATATTCGCACCATCTGCAAGTCTCATGGCCATACGAAGTTTTAGCGAGTTAGCAAACTTCTTCCAAGCGCTTGTGTTTCCGCCATAGATAATATCAGAAGATCCAAGACCACTATCTGTACCTAAGTTTGCGATAGCGTCATCTAATTTACGGGAAATCTCACCATAAATAAAATCTCCTTTGTCATACGCAGGCGTTAATTCATCGGTAAAAGCATTAGTATAAGGAACTGCCCCGAAGACATCCACAAGTATATGCCAAGAATATACCTCCAACACATCAGCGATAGCGTCTTGGGATTTCTTTTGGGCATCAGTAAATAATTCATTGTCATTTACCTTTTTAGCTTCCCTTAGGTTACCAATCACACTAACATAAAGAGTATTCCAAAGTCTTCCGTTTGCATTTCTTTCCGTAAGCTCAAAATTGGACTCATCTGGATATTGAGTTTGTGCCCAAAATTCTGCCCATAAGCGGAAAGTGTTATTGTTGACATTTGTACTTGTCATCCGATCGACCAACTGCTTCTCTGCATTCGTAATAAGTGAAGCTGAACTTACAGTAGAAGGTCTTTTTTGATCCACATTAAGCTCTGTAAGGTCCTTACAGGCACTTAAGCCGACCACGGCAATAGCCGCTATGATTATTAAAATGTTTTTCATCTTCATTGGTTTAGAATTTTACTTTTAGATTAACACCAAACTCCTTAACGGATGGATATACACCGGATTGGTAGCCTTGGATATTACCTGCACTCAAACCAGCTTCTGGATCAGAATATGGAGAGTTTTTGCTAATAATCCATAGGTTTCTTCCAACGAGTGAAAGGTCAATTCCACCTACTGGCAAATTTCCTAAAAATCTCTTTGGCAATGCATAAGTTAATGTCAATTCGCGAAGTTTTACGTAAGAAGCATCATAAACGTGGTAAGCATTAGGTGCCAATACCCAACCTATTGCAGTTCTATAGTCACTTGCAAACAAGGCTTTATCGTTAGCCGTTCCATCAGAAATTGGATTTCCGTCAGCATCTGTACCTGTCATTAAGACAGTATTATCGTCATAGATTCCACCTCCAGTTGAAGGTAAGTCACGAATTGGTTTCCCGTTTTTATTGGTACCAACTGTTGCGTCATAAATACCTGTTCCATATCCGTACCAAGTATCTAAGGAGAAAAAGTCACCTCCTTTTTGTACATCAATTAAGAAACTTAAAGAAATGTCTTTATAGGAAAATCTATTCGTCATACCTCCTTTCCAATCAGGATTTACATTACCTATTACTTCAGGGTTGTTTGATTTCACATATCTCATTGAAGTTCCACCATCAATGGAGCTAGGCATAGGCTTAACCAATTTCTTACCATTATGGTAAACAAAGTTTGTTCCTTTGATTGCGCCATAAGGCTCTCCTTTGGTTGCATTAATTGTAATTCCACCTTGGACTGAAGCCAATAAAATATTGTCTTGGTCTTCTAAAAGTTCAATAACTTGGTTTTTGTTTTTCGCCCAAGTGAAATCCATATCCCATCTAAAGTCCTTACCGGCGACAGGTGCAAAATTCAATTGTAATTCGATACCTTTGTTTTCAATGTTACCGGCATTCTTCCATTGGAAAGTGGCTCCGGTTGACGCTGTAGTTTGTAAAGGAATCAATTGATTGTAGGTGTTGGCTTTGTATGAAGAGATAGAAAATCCAGCTCTATTTTTTAAGAATTTCATGTCCAAGCCAATCTCATAACTTTTCGTCAATTCAGGAAGAAGATTTGGATTGTTTCTTGTAGAACTTATAGAAGCTTTTGCTGCACCATTATAGGGGGTGCCTGGAACATAAGTATCCTTAATCGCAAATGCTCTAGCATCATTACCAACTTCTGCATAGTTTAATCTTAACTTACCAAAATCAATAAAGCTGGTATTCAAGTTTTCAGAGAAAATCCAACTCAATGAAGCAGAAGGATAGAAATAGCTATTATTTCCCTTCGGAAGAGTTGAACTGATATCGTTTCTACCGGTTAAATCTAAGTAAATCATGTTCTTATAACCAAGATTTACTTGAGCATAATAACCTCTTTGACCTCTAGGTACATAAGTTTCTGTTGGGGCAGCAATAGCATTAACAGAGTTATTCAACGCATATACACCTGGTGTGACCAGTCCGCCATTAGTTTGGGCGATAATTGTACTTACTGTTTGGCGTCTAGCATTAAAACCAACTAAACCTCCTAGACTGACGTTATTATCCGTACCAAAATACTTCGTAAAATTAGCAAACAAGTCTAAGTTGTTTTCATCGTAGCTTTTGTTGAACCGACTATACATCGATACATCGTTTGAAGTAACGGCGATACGTTCTTCTCTGATTTCACTATATCTATCTGTGGAAACACGTCCAGTTAAGTTTAACCAGCTATTCATCTTATACGTTAATTGAACATTACCTAAAGTACGTGTCCGATTATCGGACTCAAAATTTTCGTAAGCGGTCCAGTAGTAGTTGTCAAAAAAGTTAGATTTACCAGGGTTGGAAGGATTGGTAATTCCTTGTGGATTCCAAGTAATATTTTTCTTGGTATCTTCATAGAATTTTTTCTGATCTTGGATATCCACTCCCACATTGTACCATTGTCTAAAAGATTGGTTCACATTACGAGAATCGTATCCAGTGCCATATCTTCCTTTACCATCTGTAATTAATACGCTTGCATTTGTACCAACTGTAAATTTGTCAGTTAGGTTATAATCTCCACCAAAAGTAATTGTATTTTTCTTAATTTGACTATTAGGAACAATACCTTTTTGGTTAAAGTTAGTGTAACTCACGCGGAAGTTGCCATCATCATTACCTCCTTCAAAGGCAACAGAGTTGTTTAAAGTAATGGCGGTCTCATAGTAAGTATTAGATTTATTGGTCGCTGCTTGGAATGGGAAAGTTTTACCATACAGGCCTGTTTCTCTATAGAATGACCGGTAGTCAGCTACTTGTAAATTCGGATCGAATTTTTGTCCATTAGAAGCGTCTTCATAAGTTGGAGACACTAATACAGGACCGTTACCAAAGTCAAAAGAATCTAAGCCTTTTCCATTCCCGTACCAACCTCTGTAGATCGTGTATCCTTCACCATACTCATTTTGGTACTTAGGTGTAGTGGATTCATCAATATTACCCATAGTGACACCGGTATTAAATGTGACACCGATACCTTTTCTTTTGGCACCTTTCTTGGTCGTAATCAATATTACTCCATTCGCAGCACGTGAACCATACAATGCAGAGGCTGCGGCACCTTTTAGTACAGTAATAGATTCAATATCCTCTGGATTGATGTCCATGGCAGCATTACCATAGTCATAACCACCACGACCTGTACGTTGATCGGCCCCATTACTTCCATCATTAGAACTTAAGCTGTTGGAAATAGGTGTACCGTTGACAACAAATAAGGCTTGGTTGTTATTCATCAAGGAAGTGGAGCCCCGGATGATGACATTTGACGAACCACCAAGGGTGGAGCTTCTCTTAATGTCAAGACCAGAAATCTTACCTGATAAGGAGTTGACGAAGTTAACATCTTTAACTTTGGTCACTTCTTCACCACCTACTTCTTGTGTCGAATACCCTAAGGTTTTCTTTTCACGTTTTACACCCAATGCGGTCACTACCACATCAGAAATCTGAATCCCTTCTTCAAGGGTTACATCAATTACATTGGATGCGCCTATTGGCACTTCTTTTGTTGTAAATCCGGTATAGCTTATCTCCAAGCTAGTGGCGGATGCGGGTACATTAATGGAATATTTACCATCAAAGTCCGTTGTTGTACCCACCGTTGTACCTGTCACTAAGACGCTGGCACCATACAGTGGCTCACCTTTCTCATCCGATACTACCCCTGAGATAGTACGCTGAGCTAAGGCTAAACTGGCACTGAAAAATATCAGCGCAAAAACGAGTGAAAGTTTCTTCATTACTCATTCAATTTTGATTAAAAAATAAGGTTTAACTGCAAATGTATGAAAAGACTATACATTTGAAAAGTTTTAAGGCAACTTTTATTCAAATATTAGACGATAAAACAGCTTATTTCGTTGGTGTTTTTTTGTTTTAGTGCAATAAATCTTTATACATGGCTACCGTATTGGCTAATCCATAGTACAAAGCATCAGAGATAAGAGCATGACCAATAGAGACTTCGAGCAGGTTGGGTATATTTTCCTTGAAGTACTTTAGGTTTTTTAAATTTAAGTCATGACCGGCGTTAATCCCTAGATTTAGTTGATTGGCGACTAGAGCCGCTTTCGCGAAAGCAGAGACGGCCTTTGATGGATTTTCGTTATGTTGGGCGGCATAGGGGCCCGTATAAAATTCAATCCGGTCTGTCCCCGTGACCTTTGCGGCTTCCAATTGCCGGGCATCCGGCTCTATAAATAAGGATACTCGGATACCTTCTTGATGCAAGCGATCAATCACTTGCGCTAAAAAATTTTGGTGACGGATACAATCCCATCCTGCATTGGATGTCAAAACTCCCGGTGGATCCGGTACCAATGTGCATTGATCCGGTTTGTTTTGAAGCACTAATTTCAAGAAGGCTTCCGAAGGGTAGCCTTCTATATTAAATTCGGTCGTGACTAAGGCTTTCAAAATGGGTATGTCGGCGTATCGTATATGACGTTCGTCCGGTCTGGGATGCACCGTAATGCCTTCCGCACCAAATTGCTCTAAATCTTGAGCGACTTGGTACAAGTCCGGTAGATTGCCTTCTCGGGCATTTCTGATTAAGGCGATTTTATTGATATTGACACTCAATTTTGTCATGATGTGGGTGTATAGTTTGGCGATGGATAAAGTGAAAATTAGGCAAATGTAAGAATTTGTCCTTTCTTTGTGAAAACTTTTTAAAAATGTTGGAAAAATTATGGGCGGATAAGTCCGCATTGCATCCTATTTTGGTGTTGTTTAGTCTGGTGCTTGTTTTTAGTTTGATGGCTTTGGGTTTGTTGATGCTTTTGGGCAAAATGAACGGGGTAAACTACTTGGAACCGGTAGATAATCCTTCTTTGCATTATCTTGAAATTCAGTTGATTGTACAGCATTTTTTTATGTTTATTATACCGGGGGCGTTGACGATTTATAATTTTCCTGCCTTGCGGCAAAAAGGGGCTTTTGCTCTCTCTTTCATTGGATGGGATAAGCTCGGTTTGATTGTATTGCTTTTTGTTTTGGGCTTGCCACTGGTCGGATTGTTGACCTGGTTGAATATGAAGATTCCCCTTTCGGGAAACTTGGAAGCCATGGAATCTCAAGTGAATGGTTTTTTAAGGACTTTGTTATCAACCGGGAATATGGGTTTGGTGGTCTTTTTGATTGGTTTAGTGCCGGCGGTGGGTGAAGAATTGATTTTTCGGGGAGTGATTCAGAAGACTTTGGAGAATTGGACCAGAAAACCACATTTTTCTATTTTGGTGGCCGGCTTGATTTTTAGCTTAATTCATATGCAGTTTGCCGGTTTTTTGCCTAGGATGTTTTTGGGGATGTTGCTTGGTTATGCTTATTATTTTTCGGGGAGTTTGATAGTCCCTATGGTGCTGCATTTTGTTTTTAACGCTTCTCAAGCGGTGGCGATGGTGCTGAATCCGGCGATGATTGATGAGTTGGGAGACTCTACGAGTGTTGATCTTCCGGCTTGGTGGGTTATTCTATTGGCAGGGATAGGTTTTGTCTTGATTTTTATTCGGCTGATCGCCTTAGATAATACGGATAATAATTTTGCCTAAAATATTGATATTCAATAAATTATTTTAATTTCGCTCAATCTGCCTGATACCTAAAAAGCGAAGCGGTAGGGAGGCAGGCTCCTAAACTAAAATCAGCGGACACCTACCTTCCTTCGTGCAGCAGGCAGGTCTGCGGGAAAAAATCTGTGGAAATCTGCGAGAAAAAATCTGCGAATACCTACCTTCCTTCGTGCAGCAGGCAGGTCTGCGGGAAAAATCTGTGGAAATCTGCGGGAAAAAATCTGCGAAAATCTGCGGGAAAAATCTGCGAATATCTGCGGTGGCAATCTGCGAATATCTGCGGGAAATAAAAGTCCAGCTTACCAATCTCTCCGCAAGCCTACCTAATCGGCAGGCAGCTACGAGCTTAGCAATCTGGTGCCGTCAGGTTTACCTTCATTTTAGGGTTAATTTTGATTAAATTTGGCCCTGCAGAATGTTTAATCTATTATTTTAGGTCGCTTTTTTGCGCAAGCAGAAGATAAAACCCCTAAATTTGCCGAGTACCTAACCTATCCAAATGGTCAAATTAATTGAATGCCCACGTGATGCTATGCAGGGTTTGCATGAGTTTATACCGACCGACACGAAGGTCGCCTACATCAACAAACTGTTACAAGTGGGTTTTGATACCATTGATTTTGGTAGTTTTGTCTCTCCCAAAGCGATACCACAAATGGCGGATACCGCCCAAGTCTTAGAGCGGTTGAATCTTGATGACACAAATACCAAGCTGTTGGCTATTGTGGCCAATATGCGCGGGGCTAACGATGCCGTAAAATATCCCCAAATTGATTATCTTGGTTATCCTTTTTCTATTTCTGAAACCTTCCAAATTAGAAATACCAACGCGACAATTGCCGAATCTTTGGACAGAGTCAAGGGCATGCAGGAGTTATGTACAGCGCATAATAAAACGCTGGTCGTTTATCTTTCGATGGGATTTGGTAATCCCTATGGAGACGAATGGAATGCCGAGATTGTCATGAAATGGATGAATGAATTAGCCAAAATCGGTGTGCATATTGTTTCGCTTTCTGATACGATTGGGGTCTCGACTACGGACAGTATTGAGTATCTTTTTAGTCATGTAATTCCGGAGTTTCCCGAAATTGAGATTGGCGCTCACCTGCACACGCTCGTCGGAGAGAGCGGCGCCAAAATTAAAGCTGCTTACCAAAGCGGTTGTCGTCGATTTGACGGTGCCTTAAAAGGTTATGGTGGATGTCCCATGGCTAAGGACGATTTGACAGGTAATATGCCCATGGAGAATTTAATTTTTTACTTTGCAGGAAAAAATGAAATCAATATCGACATGGGTGTGCTTTATGAAGCTATGGAAATGGCAGAGTCTGTTTTTCCGGCAAGGGGATAAGATGGTGCAGGAAATATGCCGCTCCGTAGGATTTGAAAAAGAAATCCGGGGCTTATCGCTGAAAAAGAAAATTAATCCATCGAAAAACTACCCACTCGGATCGCTAAGCTCGAAGCCTTTGACGACTTCGTCGGCAAAGTGGGCGGAGAGATTGGTGAGCCAAAAGTTACTTCACAAAACAGTAAAAGAAAGGTAAAATTTCTGCCAAAACGGCCATTTTAAGCCCTATCCAAATTGCAACTTCGCCAAGGCGTTATAAGTACCACCTTCTTTTTGCGAAAGCTCCTGATGGGTGCCGGACTCAATGACTTCACCGGAGTCGATGACATAGATTCTGTCAACGTTTTTGATGGTGGCAAGCCGGTGGGCAATGATAATGGACGTCCGATTTTCCATCAATCGGTCTAGGGCTTCTTGGACGACTCTTTCGGATTCGGCATCGAGTGATGAAGTGGCTTCATCCAGCAATAAGATGGCAGGGTCTTTAAGGATGGCTCTTGCGATGGCAATACGTTGGCGTTGTCCACCGGAAAGCCGGGTGCCGCGGTCTCCGACGATGGTCTCCAGTCCTTCCGGGAAAGAGTTGATAAAATCCCAAGCATTGGCTTGTTTAGCCGCTTCGATGATTTGTTCTTTGGTGGCATCGGGTAGTCCGTAGGCGATATTTTCTTGGATGCTTCCGCCAAAAAGGACGACATCTTGGGGGACAATGGCAAAATTTTGACGGTAAGCGGTGAGATTGTATTCTTTGGCATCTTTACCGTCGATATAGATATTGCCGGAATCCGGCTCATAGAATCGAAGCAACAAACTCATAATAGTGGATTTACCGGAACCACTTTGACCCGCAAGGGCTATTTTTTCACCGGAACGGACTTGAAAGGAAATGCCTTTGAGTACTTCCATATCGGGGCGTTTGGGGTAGGTGAAGTGGACATTTTGCCATTCAATTGCTCCGGAGAAGCGTACTTTTTCTGCTTCGTTCGGTGGCGTATCTGCTATTTCGGTCTCTCGCTGAAGAATTTCAGATATACGCTCTGTCGCCCCAACTGCCCCGGCAATCTCCGTGTAAAGACTCCCTAACCCGGCTATGGCTGACCCAATAATTCCCGTATAAATTATAAAGGAAAATAAATCCCCCACTTGCATCTCTCCACGATCCACCAAAAGTGCTCCTTGAATCAACACAAAGAAGATTCCACCAAATAAAAAGACCGTCATAAAAATAAAAAATAAGCCTTTGAAGTGCGCAAATCTTAAAGAGATTTTGACGATTTCCTGCAAAGACTTGGCGTATCTGGTCTCTTCATACCATTCGTTGGCATAAGCCTTGACGGTGGTAAATGCCTGAAATACTTCATCGACAATGGTATTTGCGGAAGCTATTTTTTCTTGTCTCTTGCGAGAAAGTTTACGGATTTTGGAGCCAAATACCATCGCTAAGACCACAATAATCGGAAAAGTCATCAGCATGATGAGCGACAGCTTCGGATCAAAATAAACCAAGATGGCAATCCCGGAAACTAAAATGACTATTTGTCGCAAGAATTCTCCTAAAGTCACCGAAAAAGCGGCTTGCAGTTTTTCAATATCGGCTGTGAGTCGGCTGGTCAATTCACCCACTCGAAACTGCTCAAAATAGGACATCTCTTGCCGAATCATTTTGTGGAAAACTGCGCTGCGAACATCAGCCATTCCTTTTTCACTGACCCGAGCAAATAAAATGGTCTTGAGATAGGAAAAGAGCCCTTGAATAATTACAATCGCCGCAAATATCCAAGCAAAATCAAGAACTTTTAGGTTTAATTGGGGATATTTGGGTTGTTTGTTGGCGACGTTGGCCATCTCGCCGGCCGCTCCGGGAAAGGCCATGAAAACCAAGCTGGAAACCGATAAAAGAATCATTCCTATGATGAAATGCCATTTATAAGGTTTTACGAATCGAAAAATATAGACGCTCTTTTTGAAGTCCTTCCAAGATAGTTTTGGAGTGGGTTCATTACTCTTTTTTCCGGGTCTGGCCATTATTGATTGACTTTTTTGTAGGGCAATGGCTACGTTATATCCTTGTGGTAGTCGTTGTCAAATTTATTGGGTAGAATAGGTTAAAAACTCAATATGGGGCTTTTAGTTCAGAGAATTGCTTAATTTTGTTTTTGTAACTGTTTATGTACCCGTATTTTTTGCCAAAAAACAGGAGTAACTAAACAGTCACTTTTTTTGTGACTACCTAATTAAGTTTAAGATGAAATCTCCGGAAATAATCATAGAAGAGACCATGAATTGGGTCAATAAAGTGGTCATCGGACTCAATTTTTGTCCATTTGCCGGTCCTGTTGTTCGGCATCAGCGACTCCATGTGGAGGTTGTGCCGGAAGGTGACATAGCCGTTATCTTAGAAAAATTAATCCGGGAATGCTATTTTTTGGATACTTCGGAGCAATATGAGACCAGCTTGATTGTTCTTCCTGAGTTTGGTGCGCATGATGAAAATCCCTTCGAAAGTTATTTGGATATATTAGAAATGGCGGAGAGTTTATTGGAGAAGATGAAATTCAAAGGTGTATATCAAGTTGCCGGTTTTCATCCGGATTACTATTTTGAAGGCACGAGTAAGGATGATCCCGCTAATTATACCAATCGCTCTCCGTATCCAATGTTTCATGTCATCCTGGAAGCTAGTGTGGAAGATGCCATCGCTAATTACCCCAATGTGGACGAAATTCCTGTGAATAATAAGAAATTGGCTAGAGAAAGAGGGGAGGCTTCTATGCGGGCTTTGCGGGATAGTTGTTTTTTGGAGGAGTAGGGAGGTGCTACCTGGGGTGGTTTTGGTCTTTGGTGCGCTCCTTCGTCGCTTTTGGTCTTTGGGGCGCAACAAGTTGCTTTTGGTGGGGGGCGCAACAAGTTGCTTTTGGAGGGCTTTTGCAAACATTATGGGGTTATTTTGTTTTAATGAAAAAAAATAGTTGACATGAAAGCACAGATAATCGTTAATGCTGCCCTAAAGTTTTTTCCAATAGTATTATTTTTTACATCGGGATTTTCTCATATTGTCTCGGATGAGCAAAGTGTGTATATTTTTACGCAATTAGGTTGGGAGCCTTTTGGGAGGTATTTGGTTGGTTTTTTGGAGGTGGTGGCGGGTTTTTTGATGATCTTGCCGGGGCGTAGTTTGGAAGCGGGGATATTTGGTTCTATTTTGGCGCTGGGGATGATAGTGGTTCATTGGTTGGTGTTGGGGACGGAGATACAGGGGGATGATAGTTATCGTTTTTCCTTGGCGTTGATTTTGTTGGTGGCTTGTTTGGGTTTGGTTATTGTGCATCGGCAGGAAATAAAAGGGTTGCCCCGGAAATTGGCTGCTTTGAGATGGAGGGATATTAAGATGCCTTGAGGGTTGTGGTTGGTTTTGGTCTTTGGGGTGCTCCCTGCGGTCGCTGTTGGTCTTTGGTGCGCTCCTTCGTCGCTGTTGGTCTTTGGGGCGCAGCAAGCTGCTTTTGGTGTGTGGGCGCAACAAGTGTTTTTGGTGATACGCAGCAAGTTGCTTTTTAAAATTTCTGATCTAGTGGTGTTTCCTAATAAAGTTTTAATAAATTACCGCAGATTCAATAAAAAGTTGTTATTTGCAGCCCAAAGGGGGTAGTTGCCCGCCAAATGAGTTTTTGAAAAAGGATAACTATTTAGGTACTTGGGTTTTGTCATAATAATTTCCTGTTTGACAAGGGAGAACTTGGATGGTTGCCAAAAAAGAATAATTAAATGATTGGATATGTTTTTCCGGGGCAGGGTGCCCAGTTTGAAGGAATGGGAAAAGATTTATACGAATCCGGCGATAAGGGGCGTGCTTTTTTTGAGCATGCCAATGATGTTTTGGGCTATCGACTGTCGGATGTGATGCTTCATGGTACAGCCGAAGAGCTAAAAGAAACTAAAATCACCCAACCGGCTTTATTTGTGCATTCTTTGGCAAGTATCGCTTTGTCGGATGATGAGTTTAAACCGGATGTGGTGGCGGGACATTCTTTGGGAGAGTTTTCTGCTTTAGTGGCGGCCAAAGCACTGAGTTTTGATGATGGGTTGAGATTGGTTAAAGCTCGAGCTTTAGCGA
>JANTGI010000115.1 GCA_024762995.1 Saprospiraceae bacterium
GATTGGAAATGGCTGCTTTGGCGATTTCGATACAGCCGGGGGATGAAGTGATTATGTCCTCCTTTAACTTTGTTTCTTGTGGTAATGCTTTTGTATTGCGTGGGGCAAAGATTGTGTTTGTGGATATTCGCCCGGATACGATGAATATCGATGAAAATTTAATTGAGTCAGCTATTTCCGAAAGGACTAAGGCTATTGTGGTGATGCATTATGGAGGTGTGGCTTGCGAGATGGATACCATCATGGAGATTGCCTTGCGGCGAAAATTATTTGTCATTGAAGATGCTGCCCATTGTATCGATGCCTATTATAAAAATAAACATCTTGGGACGATTGGGCATTTTGGGGTGTTCAGTTTTCATTCGACGAAGAATATTCACTGTGGGGAAGGGGGCGCCTTGTTGATTAATGATGATAATTTTGTCGAAAGACTAGAAGTAATCAGAGAGAAGGGAACGAATCGCCAGCAAATGTTGGATGGAAAAATTGACAAATATTCATGGGTGGCTATGGGGTCTAGTTATTTGATGAGTGAGTTGAATGCGGCCTACCTATTGGGACAATTACGTAATTTACATTTGGTTACCGAGAATCGTTTGAAGACTTGGCAGGCATATCATTATGCTTTAATGCCCTTGAATGACAAGATTGAATGTCCGGTTATTCCCAAAGAATGTACGCCCAACGGTCACATCTTTTTTATCAAACTAAAAGATAAGGAAGAGAGAGATAATTTAATTTCCTATTTGGGCAAGAAAGGTATTAAAAGTGCTTTTCATTATATTCCGCTTCATTCTTCCATTGCCGGGAAAAAATATGGTGTTTTTTCAGGGGATGATCAATTTACTACGAGGGATAGTGAACGGTTGCTAAGACTTCCTTCTTTTTGGGGTTTTGATAAGGTGAATGAAGTAAGCCTAGAAGTGGGATGTTTTATAGATGAAAATAAGTGTTGATGAGATTTTTGAGAAGAGTAATTTTTAAAATTTATAGGGAGCTGCTTCTTTTTCGAATTGTTGTTGGAAAGCGGTTTTGGGGAATAGATTACGTGGTTAGGCAACTTGCATTATGTCCGCGAGTAATTATTTCAGATTTATTGAGAAGAAATGGGGCTATTATTGGAGAAAATGTAAATTTTAAAGATTCCATCCAAATAGATAATGCTGCTGGAGATAGAGATTCAACGGGGTCTTTTTCTAATTTAGTCATTGGTGATTGTTGTTATATTGGCAAAGGTGTATTTTTTGATTTGCCTGCAAAGGTTCAAATTGAAAGAGAATGCGTTATAAGTGCAGGGGTTAAGCTTCTTACTCATCAGGACTGCGGGGATCGATTGATGCAAAAGTATTATCCGAGACAGGTTAAGGGCATTGTAATTGGCGAAGGAACATGGATTGGTGCGAATGCTTTGATTCTAAGTGGTGTTCGACTGGGTAGGTGTTGTGTAGTAGGAGCAGGAGCGGTGGTGACCCAAAGTTTTCCGGATTATAGTGTTGTTGTCGGTGTGCCGGCTAGGGTGGTTAATTCGCTAAAGTAATCAAAATAATGCAATGAGCTTTAAGCAAATAGCTATAAAGGGAGTGAAGTGGACTAGCTTGGCATCGATTGGAGTGGCTGGCGTTAAGTTGGCTCAATTTGCTATTTTGGCTCATTACTTAAGTCCAAGGGATTTTGGATTAATGGCAATAGTAATGACTATTATTGGTTTTAGTGCTTTATTTATTGACTTTGGGATAAGTGCGGCTATTGTTCACAAACAAGATGTTAGTGAGATACAATTATCAAGTTTGTATTGGTTAAATGTACTGGTTAGTATAAGCCTGTTTTTTATAGTTTTTGGCATAGCTCCTAGCATTTCTTGGTTTTATCATGAACCGGAGCTAACAGGATTAGTTAGGCTGTTGGCTTTGACTTTTATTATCTCAGGATTTGGGAATCAATTTACAGTCTTACTTCATAAAGAATTGTTATTCAGGGAGTTGGCTATAATTCATCTTTTGGGGGTGGTGTTTAGTTTTGGGGTGGCGTTATTCTTAGCTATTATTGGTTTTGGAGTGTATAGTTTAGTGTGGGCTGCTATTTTGGATGCCTTGGTGGTGGCGGTTTTAAGTTGGTTTTTGGGGCGGAGATATCATCGACCCATTTGGGTTTTTCAATTAAGGGAAATTAGAAACATGATTTCCTTCGGTTTGTTTCAGATGGGTGAACGTTCAATTAATTATTTGAATGGTCAATTTGATGTTTTATTAATTGGCAAATTATTCGGTACAGAAATTTTAGGGATTTATAGTATTGCAAAAAATATTTCTATGAAACCTTATCAAATAGTCAATCCGATAATAAACAAGGTGACCTTCCCGATTCTGTCTAAGGTGCAAGATGATGAACCAAGGCTCCGTCGAATCTTTTTACGTACTATTAATTTTCTTTGCTCAGTAAATTTTCCGATTTATATATTAGTAATCTTGTTGGCTGATGGTATTGTTTTAACTTTTTTTGGAGAAAAGTGGTCTGATGCAATTGTTATTTTACAGATATTAGCGGCATATCGGATGTTTACATCTTTTGGTAACCCAATTGGTAGCTTGCAATTAGCGAGGGGAAGAGCCGATTTAGGATTTTATTGGAATTTAGGTTTATTTGTTTTTATTCCTGCAGCGATTTATATAGGAAGTTATTGGGGTTTGTTTGGGGTTGCGAATAGCTTGTTAGGTTTACAAATTATTATTTTTACACCAGCTTGGTATTATTTGGTACGTCCATTATCTGGGGCTAGTTATCAATTGTATATGAAGCAAATCATGATTCCATTTCTAATTGCGTTGGCGGGTGGGGCTTTAGGTTTATTGCTTATTAATGTATTTGGGGTGGAGCCTTTCTTTATTCGCGCTTTGGTCGCTGGAGGGGTAATGATGGTAGTCAGTTATATTTTGAATCGGTTTTTGAATCGTGATTTTTTTGACGTATTTTTTGAATTTGTAAAGCACAAATAGGTATTTTTGTAAGTATATTGGTACTCGCAGATTTTACCAATAATTTCCTTTTTGCATCTGTTTTGGCAATGCTTTGCTTGTTGATTGGCTTAGATGTTGGAGGTGTACCTTTTTTTAAAAAATGTATTTTATTAACCAGGGTTTCTTGATTAACAAAACAAAAAGATTTATAAATTTTAGGAAAAATCTGACTACTTTTGGAGCGTGACACCCATATCCCGCCAGCCATTTACGAACAATCATTCTATTCGTTTTTTTGGACCACTGCTGAGACTTAATTCTGTTAATCCAAGGTAGATAAGTTTGGCGTAAAAAATAGCATGCTTCATTTATGTTATGGGTTGTATTGTTATCATGTATCCGATAAATAGTGACAGGTGTTTCAATGTTTTCGGGATACAGTCTCTTTGTCAATATCCATTTAAGTTTGAAATCTGTATCTTGACCTTGAAATAGATGCTCATCAAAGAGCAAATCCGGAGTGATTGATGACTTTTTTAAAATGACAGTTGGAATAGAGAATGACGATTTTTCGAGTAAAAATTGTTCAAAGAGATCTTCTGGTCTAACATCTTTTTTTAATGAAAAACCGGTTGTCGCTGATTTTTGATGACGGTTATAAATTTGCTTTCCCTTTTGAGAATGATATTCAAGACCTAATAGGCCATAAGTGCCATCCGCATTCGGATATTTATCAAAGACTTCTTTGGCTTTTTTGAATCGATTCTTTGTAAAATAGTCATCTGCATCTAAGAAAGCTATAAATTCATATTGAGCGTGCTTAATTCCTAAATTTCGGCTTGCACCGGCTCGCTTATGAGCATGATTGGGATGTGTAAGCAAACGGATTTTATCGTTTTGGGTAAGTTCTTGGCATAATTCATAACTGCCGTCAGTGGAGCCGTCATCGATTAATATAATTTCAGCGGTTTCTGGTTGAATTAGGGCAGATTGTACGGCATCTTTGATAAATTTGGTGGCATTGAAAACAGGGATAATAACTGAAACTTGCAAGATTACTATTGTTTGATTCTTCTTCAAAGATACAGTCTTTTTATTTAGAATTCGTAAAAAAAAGTCTAACTTTGTAAACATGAAAATTTTAGTCATTCCCAGTTGGTATCCTGCTAAATACTCGCCTTACAACGGCGATTTTGTCCAGGAGCAGGTGCGGGGCTTAAGGCAAGGCGGACTGGATGTGTCTGTTATTTATGCGGACTTAGATTATCGCTATGGACTGCGGGGTGTTTTTCGGCAACGTAAATTCAGAGTTGAGAATGGAATCCCGACTTTTCGTTTAGATGGTTTTGGATGGCCCAAAAAGAATCAGTGGTTTTTAGATCGCTGGGCAAAGGCTTTTGCGACATTGTTTGATGATTATGTATCCCAATATGGAAGACCGGATATTTTTCATGCGCATTCCTTTTTTGGGGGCTATGTGGCTAGGCAGCTTTCGCAAAAAACGGGTATTCCATACATTTATACAGAGCATTTTACGGGGATAATGGATGGCTCCATACCAAAATGGCAACAACCAAGCTATTTGGATGTGTATCAGAATGCCCACCAAGTGATTGGGGTAAGTCGTGAATTGAGTCGGAAAATCCTATTAGAATATGGCATAACCTGTGTGACCTTGCCCAATTTTATTGATGACAAAATATTTTTTGCCAAAAAATCACTGGTACAAAAACCAAAACGCTTTATCGCTGTGGGTGATTTGGTGGAACGAAAACGATTTGATTTATCCATTCAAGCTATGGGGCAATTGGTTTTGGACGGGCATTCTGCAGAATTAGTAATCGTGGGTTCCGGCCCAAAGGAAAAGGAGCTAAGGCAATTGGCAAGGTCATTGGGATGTGATAAGCAGGTTCTTTTTAGGGGAAGATTAAATTATAAGCAGGTGGCTGCTGAAATGCGTGCATCTGATGTTTTCTTGTTGACAAGTGATGTGGAAACATTTGGTATTGTGTTAGCGGAAGCGATGAGTTGTGGAATTCCGGTAATTGCAACAGATTGTTATGGCCCCAAGGATATTGTGACGAAGGAGACCGGGGTGATTATCCCAAAGGGTGACAGCTGTAGATTAGTCGAAGCGATAGTAAAGATGATGGATGATTATTCAAATTATGCTGTTCGGATAATTCATGATTATGCCGTTCAAAATTTTGGCTTTGATTCAGTTATTGCCCTTCTCAAAAAACAATATCAAGAAGTGCTGGACTCATAAATCTTCAAGAGTTTTTGAGCATTCTTCCGAATATCAAACTCCCGTTCCACATGTTCCCGTCCCGCTTGCGCAAAGGCATCATATTGGGCTTGTCCCATCTCATAAAATCGTTTAATATTTTCCGAAAGGGTGCCTATGTCTTTTTCCGGTGCTAGCAAGCCTGTCTGCCCATCAAGTACTTCCATCGGTATATCACAATGTGTGGTCGCAATCACCGGCATGCCGGTCGCTTGGGCATCAAGCAAAGCAATAGGCGCTCCTCCTTCGCAATCCATATCATCCGTATAGCAACTAGGTTGTATAAATACCTGATAATCAGCTAGAAAAGAGTGGAGTAGGGCATAGTCTATTGCGTCGATGATGGTTATTTTGTTTTGCAGTTGATGGGTTTGAATAAAGTTTGTGATGGCCTGTCTTGTTTGAATTTCAGATATTCCACCGACGAGCGTCAAGGACATATTTGGACAATCTCGCAATGCTTGATAAAAAGCTTTGACGGTATAGATATGTCCTTTTTTTGGGGTGAAAGAAGCGAGTTGCAGGAGTTTTAATTCCTTGTTTTTCTTAGTTCGGCGGGTGAATTTTATCCGGTTGACTTGGACACCTAATCGGACGATATGAATCTTCTCTTTTGGGCAACCATAAGATGCTAAAGTGTGAGCGCCATGTGGACCTTCACAGATGATGGCATCGGCTTGCGCAAAAAGTTTTTTAAATCGTTTCTTATATTTTGGAGAAAGAAAAGGAAGCTGCTCATAGTCCCAACCATAGAAGGAAATAATTAATGGCTTGTCCAGTTTTAGAGCAATCTTTCGATAAAACCAACCCATATTGGCAAAATGTACATGGATAATGTTGACTTCATTTATTTGTGCAAATGATAAAATTCCATCTAATAAAAACTTGGGGTATTTAAAAAGTCGGATATATATTTTTTGTAATAGTTGAATAGGATTTGCCTTATTGAGTTGGATATAATGGCTTTCCAATTTTCCGAAAGGATGTTGATAGAAAGTAAAGCCGTCATTGGGGAAACTGCCGTCAATATAATCTTTGGCAGCTACAAAAATCTCCACTTCCGGCGTATTGGCTATTAAATGATAAGCCCAATTTTCCGTATTCGGCAAATAGGTATTAAACAGATGAAGAACCTTGATTTTCTCTTTCACATGCCAAAAGTAAGAATTTTTCTGATTGTGTCCCTAGGACTCGGTCACTCAAGTATCCAAGCAATGAGTGGCCAAAGCTAATCTTTAAGCGAATCCGTCATCATTCCAATTCAATCACCAAATCATCCTGTCCGACCATGGTCTTAACCTTTAGGTGGACACGTTTGACGGTACCGGCGATAGGGGAGGAAACGGTGGTTTCCATCTTCATCGCTTCGATGATGAATAATGGGTCGTTGACCTTCACCTTGTCCCCTTTTTTGACCAAAATATCAGAAATAGATCCTTGCAGTGGTGCGCCGACTTCATTGGGTGCTTCTGCTTTTTGGTGGATGACTTCGTTAGAAGTAGCATTATTGTCTTTAATGTAAATGGTTCTGGTTTGGCCATTGAGTTTGAAGCTGAGAAGGCGTTCTCCTTTTTCGTTGGGTTCGGATTGGTATCTGAATTCTACGAGTACCCGTTTACCTGGTTCTAATTCGACCAGTACTTCTTCGCCGACTTGGAGACCATAAAAATAAGTCGTTGTCGGTAGCCATTGTGTTTTGCCGTATTGGTCCAAATGATCTTGGTAGTCCGCAAAAACTTTAGGGTAGAGCACATAGGATAGGAAGTCGGTCATTTCCATATTTGCCCCAAATTTCTTCTTGAATGCCGCATAGTCCTTTTTAAAATCAACGGGCTTCAAATTCTTATTGGGCTTATGCGTATATGGTTTTTCTTCATTGAGCACCAGCTTTTGAAAGGCTTTTGGGAAACCACCTTTTATCTGTCCCAAATCTCCCCGCATCAATGCTTTGACACTGTCCGGAAAGGATAAGGTGTGCCCTTGTTGCAAGACATCTTCTTTGCATAACCCGTTGGAAGTCATGAACATAGCCATGTCTCCGACCACTTTGGACGAAGGTGTTACCTTGATGATGTCTCCAAATAATTCGTTGGCTGCGATGTAGTTTTTCTTGATGGTTTCAAACTGGTCTTCCAGTCCCAATCCCCGTGCTTGCGGGCGTAAGTTGGAATATTGACCACCGGGAATTTCATGATTATAAACTTCCGCAGTCCCCGCACGAAGCTCTGTCTCAAACGGATAATAGACTTCCCGGACCGCTTCCCAATAATTAGAAAATTCATTCAAACTATCGACGTCAATAGGGTTTTCACGGCGGTGTCCTTTTAGCCCGGCGGCAATAGAATTAAAATTAGGTTGTGATGTCAATCCGGACATGGATGCCAACGCCACATCAATAATATCGACTCCCGCATCAACGGCGGCCAATAAAGTTCCACTTTGTATGCCGGCCGTATCGTGGGTATGTAAGTGAATAGGCAGGTCAATGGCTTTCTTCAATTCTTTGATGAGTAGGGTAGCGGCTTTGGGTTTGAGCAAGCCGGCCATATCTTTTATCGCAAGAATATGCGCACCGGCATCTTCAATCGAGCGCGCCAAATCTAAGTAATATTGTAAATTAAATTTGGTGCGCTCCGGATTTGTAATATCACCGGTGTAGCAAATTGAAACTTCCGCCAAAGAATCTGTTTCTTTTCGGACGGTTTTGATGCTTGTTTCCATCGCTTTGAGCCAGTTGAGACTATCAAAAATACGGAATACATCAATCCCTGTTTTGGCCGCTTCGACCACAAATTTTTCTACCAGATTGTCGGGGTAAGCGGTATAACCCACTGCATTAGAACCCCTTAGGAGCATTTGGAGTAAGGTGTTGGGGATGGCTTCTCGCAAGAGACGTAGCCGCTCCCACGGGTCTTCTTTCAAAAATCGCATCGCCACATCAAAGGTTGCTCCGCCCCATACTTCCATCGAAAATAAATCTCCACCGTGATATTTGGCAAAACTTTTGGCGACACGCATCAAGTCTAATGTCCGCATCCTAGTCGCCAACAAACTCTGATGGGCATCTCGAAAAGTCGTGTCCGTATATTGAATGGCTCGGGTTTTCTTTATTTTTTGTGCAAACTTCTCCGGTCCTAAGTCAGTCAATAATTGTTTTGACCCTTTCGGGAAATCCATATTGGCTTCATACGAGCGTGCGGTAGCCGGTCTAAAAGTGCGATTCGGATCGACAAATTTGACATCCGGATTGCCGTTGACGATGACGTTTCCAATGTATTTGAGCAGCTTGGTCCCGCGGTCTCTCCTTGCGGGAATATTAAAAAGCTCCGGATGATCGGTGATAAAGTTTACCGTGGCATTGCCGGAAATGAATTGCGGATGTTGCAATAGATTGAGTAAAAAACCAATATTGGTTTTTACGCCCCGAATCCTAAATTCTCGTAAGGCTCGATGCAAACGCTTGGCCACGCCTTCAATTTTACGCCCGTGTCCCGTCACCTTAACCAACATACTGTCAAAAAACGGCGAAATCGTCGCCCCCGCATAGGCACTTCCGGCATCTAAGCGAATGCCAAATCCCGCAGCACTCCGATAAGCGGTCAATGTTCCGTAATCCGGGGTGAAATCATTTTCCGGGTCTTCGGTGGTTATTCGGCATTGGATAGAACAACCATTGATTTGGATACTTTCTTGATTGTCTATATAAATGCCGGGAGCGGATAGGGGATGCCCCATCGAAATCAATATTTGCGAACGCACAATGTCTATATCGGTAATTTCTTCGGTAATCGTGTGCTCCACTTGAATCCGCGGATTGACTTCGATAAAGTAGATATTTTCATTTTTATCCACTAAAAATTCTACGGTTCCGGCGCAATAATATCCGGCTTCCCGCCCTAGTCGCAGGGCATATTCATACAATTTGTCCTTGGTTTCTTGCTTGATGGTCAGGCATGGGGCTACTTCTACTACTTTTTGGAATCGGCGTTGCACGGAGCAATCCCGTTCGTACAAGTGAACTAAATGACCATAGTGGTCACCCAATAATTGCACTTCAATATGCTTAGGCTCTTCGATAAATTTTTCTATGAAGACCGTTCCGTCATTAAAAGATTTTTCTGCTTCGCTGCTGGCTTCTTCAAATAATCCAATAAAATCAGCTTCCTTATGTACGACACGCATTCCACGTCCCCCACCGCCGGCTGCGGCTTTGACTACGACCGGAAAACCTATTTTTTTGGCTTCCGCTAAACCTGCTTTAGCTGTTTTGGCTGCATTTTTACCGCCTTCGATTAGGGGTACTTTAGCGGCTTTCGCCAATTTTTTGGCAGCGACCTTATCACCCAATTTTTCCATCGTCTCGGGACTCGGTCCAATAAACACAATTCCTTCTTCCCGACATCTCCGGGCAAATTCTACATTTTCCGAAAGGAAACCATATCCGGGATGAATGGCATCTACGCCTACTGATTTGGCTAAGTTGATAATCCGCTCTATGTCCAAATAGGGTTTTAACGGCTCATCATTTCGCCCGATTTTATAGCTCTCATCGGCTTTGTACCGGTGGAGGGCATAGCGGTCTTCATAGGTGTAAATAGCTACGGTGCGGATGTTTAATTCCGAAATGGCACGCAATACTCGAATGGCGATTTCGCTGCGGTTGGCGACAAGGATTTTTTTGAAGGGCTTGATGGTGTGCTTCTTGGACATATTGACTGGATGAAAAATGAAATAATTGATATAGATTGATCGGTTCTTAAACGTAAAGGTAGGAAAAAAGGTTGAATGTGTGGGAGTTTTTGGAGTCTGCCTGCCTACCACTTCGCTTTTTAGGCGTCAGGCAGGTTCCCGGCACCAGATTGCTAAGCTCGTAGCCTGCCTACCGATTAGGTAGGCAGGCGGAGAGATTGGTAAGCTGGACTTACAGGAAAGGAGTGGTTCAAAAAAAAAATTCCCGCAGATTTTCACCATTTGAGTTCTTTGGAAGTTTCTAGGTTTTGGGAGTCTTAGTGTTCTGAGTGGTTTTAAAAATATTTCCCGCAGATTTTCCCGCAGACCTGCCTACTGCCCGAAGGAAGGTAGGTTTATGCAGATATATACCGCAGATTTCCGCAGATTTTAGCAGTACTCATTACTTAAAAAAGTTGATTTGCATAAGTCGCCGATGGTAAACGTCCGAAGGACACCTTGAACCTGCCCGTTGCAGGCGGGCGTCCCCTAGACACCTTGAACCCAAAGAAATTGGAAAATTAAAAGGAAATGAATACATTTGTCGTGATTATCCTTTTTTTTTTCGGAAGAATAGCTGATTATCACTGTTTTATGATTGGGTGGGGTAGTTGCTTGAGTCAAAAAATGAAAAAATACAGTCGTTGAAGCACTTTGAAGACATAAAAAAACTAAATGATTTTTACCAAGTAGGGGTGAAGCATCCTTTGATTGATATTAGGAGATATGAAGATGCTCACGGTAAAAAATTGCTGAAGCAAGAACCGATTAGTTTCGATTTTTATGTCATTTTATTTGTGAAAAATTTTAATGGATTTATTGAAGTGGGAAATACCAGATTTGATGGAGATAATGGGATCTTGCATTTTATAGAGCCGAAGCAAATTTATACCTGTAATTCGACCATCCCTTGGGAAGGGTTTCAGATACTTATTCATCCGGATATTTTTGGTGAGTATTTTGCGCATAAAAACATAAATACCTACGATTTTTTTACTTATGAAGTCAATGAAGCCTTACTGCTGACAGAAGAGGAAGAGAATTTAGTGAGCCATTTGATGGAAATGGCTTGGAATGAATTTCATGAACGAAAAGATAGTTTTTCGATGTCCATCATACTGTCTTACATCAGCACTTTGTTGAATTTGGCCGAAAGGTTTTATGCAAGGCAATTTGAGAATCGGAAAAAATTGGGCAATCACCTTTCGGAAAAATTTTATGAGTTGCTTCGAAATTATTATCTGGAGCGGAAGGATGATGAAGTACAGCAACCTACTGTTCAGTTTTTTGCCAATAAGTTAAATGTTACGCCAAATTATTTAAGTGATACGCTTAGACATCAATCCGGGCAATCTGCGCTGAGTATTATCCATGATTTTATTATTGAAGAAGCCAAAAGGCAATTGACGACGACCCATCATACCGTTTCGGAAATATCTGACCATCTGGGTTTTGAGTATCCTAACTATTTTTCCAAATTATTTAAGCGAAAAACCAAGCTTTCGCCTTCAGAATATCGCAAATCTGTAAAAAGTATCTGATTATCCTTTATTTGTCCTCATGTCCGGCCCATTTTTGGGTCTAATTTTGCCTTGTCAATCTGACAGAAGCAAAGTTTTTTCGGGTAGTTTCTTTGGATGCCAAATTAATCTCGCCCGAAATGCCATTTTAATCTGTCCACTTACATCACCAGAAAAATTGAAAAATATGAAGAAATTATTCATTTTGAGTGCGATAATGATGGTCGTTGCCCTTTCGTGCAAAACAGCCCCGTCTTCTTCTTCCACTCCCCCAAAAAAAGATACAGGTATTCAGATGCCTGATGTGATTACTGTAAAAGGTATTGCTCAAAATCCGGAAGGTATTGAGTATGACAAGACAGATCATACTTTTTTGTTGTCTTCGTTAAATGCGGGGCCAATCATTAAAGTCAATTTGGATGGAACTTTTAAGCCGTTTACGAGCGGGGAAAAATTCCCTTTATCCACGGCAGGTCTCCAAATTGATGAAAAACACAACAGACTTTTAGTGGCAGGATTCAATGGAATGGAATTAATGGATAAGGATCCTAATACTAAGGGTGCTGCCTTTTTGAGAGTGTATAATTTGAAGACCGGTGTGTTGGAGAAAGACATTAATCTGTCGTCTTTGGTGCCTGATGCCGGTGCTTATTTTGCCAATGACATTGCCGTTGATAATGCCGGTAACGCTTATGTTTCCGATTGGTATGCACGAGTCATTTATAAAGTAGATTTGGATGGGAATGCCAGTGTATTTTGGACGAATAAAACAGGTATTCCAAGCGGTCCGAATGGTTTGGATTTTCATCCTGACGGTTATTTGTTGGTGTCTGTTCTTAATGTCAACGGTAAAGGACTTTATGCGGATTATGGCTTGATTAAAATACCTGTTAATGACGCTAATGCTGCGACGGTAGTGGAAATTGCCGATTCAAAGTTTACCGGTTTTGACGGTATGGTGATTAATGCGAATGGTCATGTAGTTGGTGTCACCAATAACGGAACTTCTCCCGGTGGAAATACACTCATCGAGTTAGTCGGAAAGGATAATTGGAAATCTGCGGAGGTTATTCACTCAAAAGGAATCGCTCCAAGTACCACTTTAGTGATTACTCCAAACAATGAAAACTACGTAATTAATCAGGATTTTACTAATAGTAATGCAGAAAATTGGACCATTACTGGCGTGAAGTTTTAGGTAATTTCCTTGGCTCAAGATCATGCACCACTCTAAGAAATATTGGGGTGGTGTTTGGTCTTAGGGACACAATCAGAATAAATGTCCATAATTAGGCGAGATTATTTTGAGATTAGACAAGGCGGGAAGAGCGATGGTAGCAGGGCTACCAGAGC
>JANTGI010000116.1 GCA_024762995.1 Saprospiraceae bacterium
TAATTAAATAAATTAAATCGGGCATCGCATCGGCAGCGTACAGACAAGGCATGCCTTGTCTCTACATATGCACCCCCGATACACCAATGCACCCAATACATCCACACAACATAATGCACGGCGTACAGACAAGGCATGCCTTGTCTCTACATCACCATCAACATTTTTTCCATCACCCCACCCCGCATTTGAACGGACACCACATACACACCACTCGGCAAATCCCTAATATTCAAATGATTATATCCACTTTCAAATGATTTCAATATTTTTCCCGCAAGGGTACGAATCACCACCCGCTCAATATTCTCAAAAGAATGGGGATAAATGGATACCTCCTCATTGGCGGGATTTGGCGCAAGCTCAAACATGGCTTCATCGGTATCTAACTCAATAACCACCACATTAGAAATGCTCGCATGCCCATCATAATCTACTTGTTCAAAACGATAATAATTGACTCCATCCAAAGGATGAGCATCCAACGCTTGATAACGATGACCCAGGCTCGTACTCCCCTGCCCTTCTACCCAGCCCAAAGATGCCCAATGCACTCCATCCTGGCTCCGCTCAACTTCAAACCCCTTATTATTCGTTTCCTGCGCCGTAGCCCAATTCAACAACACCTTGCGACCTTCTACACGTGCACTTAATGGCTCCAATATTTCAACAGGAAGCGGTGCTGCCGGACATGCTGCATGAAAAGGATTATAATCTACATCGCATTGATACTCATAAGTACTATCATCATAGGCAAAGACAAAAGTATTGTAATCTGTGTCCAAATCAGGAAATGGCCCCATGTCCGTATCCGTCCCCAAAGCCAACGCTTTTGCAGCCGTCACGCCATTAAACACCCAATCCATCATGGCATCCAATGGCCTAAAGATCGCATAAAAATCCAAGGCATTATACTGATCCATCGTGACTAAATGATGATCCGTTGAATAGTGATAGGGAGTTCCATTATCATCCACGTCCGCCCCCCCCAAAACCTTGACATAATTCTTTTCAGAATCCGGAATATTGATTTGATGAAATAAATAATACTGAATACGCGGACTTGTATTACCCGGTGGATTCGCATTGGGATTATGATCGTCTTCTTCCCAAATCTCTACTCGCAGCTTACAATCACTAGGATAATTAGCCAAATACGCTTCCGTCATATTAAATCCAACCCAGCCGGCAACCGAAAATAAAAACTTAGCATTGCTTCCGTAACCATGATCTACATAAAATTTATGCCCCAGCCAAAAAATATCACCCGCACCCAAGGAATGCCCAAAAAATCCTATCCTAGTCGTGTCGATGATATTCAAATCACCGGCATTGGCGCCTGAATTTTCAGCAATGGCTTGCTTCATACCTTCATACAAGGATGTCTGCCAACTAACCCCACTCGTTGGATAAGGCGTAAACACCACACAATACCCTTTACTTGCAATAAAATCCAATAATTTTTCGAAGGTCGCCGGGTCATATTGATTATATCCTGACGCAAATAAGACCGTAGGAACCGGCCCCTGTGCATCCGATGGGTAGCGCATTGTCAATTCTACCCCCCCAGCTCCATGCTCAAACCCATTATTCAACAAATAAGTATTATCAAATTTTTTCTCCGCAATCGAATCAGTCCCAAAAGCACCGTAGCCATTGGTAATTTCCGGATAAGGACCTTCATACGCTTGCGCAAAAAGGGACGAACTAAAAAGTAAAATCCCAAATAAAATGGTGTAAATTCTCATAATAGTGTTTTAAAAATTAAAAAATTCCGATAACTGTTTAGGTGCCCCTGTTTTTAGGAAAAAACATGTGAATGCCTTAACAGTTGCAAATTATACAAAACACAAAGGTACCCATTTACCATCTTTGTCAATGTAACAAGAGTCACAGACATTTAAGATTTCGCAAAATGAAGTCTCCCAATGCTATAGGAACACAATCATTATAAATGTCCATAATTAGACAAGATTATTTGGGGCGTGTCCCTTACCACAATATAACGGCTTCAGAGTAAAGTTCCCCCATGTTGCACCCTAAATAAAAACGGCAGTACTATCAAAACAGACCTTTATACCAATATAAATCAATGAAAAAAAGAGTATTTAACCAAAATCTTGGGCATAGCGAGTCCCGTTGGAATTTGCTAACAACGAGTAAGATCAAATTTGAAGACTTTGATGATAAAGCGGAATTTTTACTTCCTCCTTCAAATTTGGTCTTAATCTAGGCAGCAAATGGAAGCGGGGCAGGCTATGTCCATTTCCGGAAAATTAACTCCACAAAAACAAGATAATTGGCGGCCAAATAAAAAAAAATAAAACATTTTGTTTTTACTACCGCTCATAATCCATTGATTATCAATAAAAATATAATTTTTGTTTGATTTTTTTAATAAAAAACATATAAAAAACTTGCATAATTAAAACTTTTCGTTTTACTTTGCACCAACCAACGAAACACAATGTTTTCAAATCGCTTTATTGTTTGATTCATCATACAGCTTTCGCAAAAAAGAAATAAAGTGTTTCAAATTTAGGAACTTAAAAATTGAAAAAAATGTCAAAAGGAACTGATGCCAAGCTCAAAGCACTCGAACTAGTCATGAGCAAGCTAGACAAAACTTACGGAAAAGGAACCGTCATGCGTCTTGGAGAGAAAAAAGTCCAAGATGTCCCCGTCATCCCTACCGGATCCCTTGGTTTAGACATCGCACTAGGCGTGGGTGGCTTTCCAAAAGGTAGAATCACTGAAATATATGGCCCCGAATCTTCCGGTAAAACAACCTTGGCTATTCATGCAATCGCAGAATGCCAAAGACAAGGCGGTACAGCCGCTATCGTCGATGCCGAACATGCCTTCGACAGAAACTATGCCGAATCACTTGGCGTCGATATTGACAACTTACTCATCTCCCAGCCTGATTTTGGTGAGCAAGCTCTCGAAATTACAGAAGGTTTAATTCGCTCCGGAGCGATTGACATCCTTGTCGTGGACTCTGTTGCTGCTTTAGTCCCTAGAGCCGAACTAGAAGGGGAAATGGGTGACGCCAAGATGGCACTTCAAGCCAGATTGATGTCTCAAGCACTTAGAAAATTAACCGGTGTCGTCGGCAAAACCAATACTTCCTTAATCTTTATCAACCAACTGAGAGAGAAGATTGGCGTTATGTTTGGCAACCCTGAAGTAACAACCGGTGGTAATGCCCTTAAATTTTACTCTTCTGTCAGAATCGACATCCGTAGAAACGGCCCGGCCATCAAAGACAAAGATGGCAACGTGACCGGCAACCGAGTCAAAGTAAAAATAGCTAAAAACAAATTGGCTCCACCATTCCGCATCGCTATGTTTGACATGGTTTATGGACAAGGTATCTCCAAGACCGGAGAAATCATCGACCTAGGTGTAGAATACGACATCATAGGCAAGAGTGGCTCTTGGTATAGCTATCAGGATGTAAAGATTGCCCAAGGACGAGAAGGTGCCAAGCAATTTTTGCTAGATAATCCTGACGTTGCCTTAGAAATCGAAGGCTTGGTCAAGAAAGCTATCCTCGGCGACCCCGAAGAAATCGCCCCGGAAGATGCTGCCATGACAGAAGAATTGGCAGAAGCCGAAGCCTAGAATGGACGATTCAAACAAACTATGAGCATTGGAACCTCTCAAAACTGGACTCCTCCCCATTTTTAATTCCATTCTTTTCCCTTTTGATGCACCGCCAAATGGCGGTGCATTTTCTACATAAAAAACGCCCAAGATAACTCTTGGACGCTTTCTGTTTTATACAACGGAATGAATAACCACTTCCGACAACTAAGGCAGTTAAATAAGTGAATATTCAGTGACTAATCCAACTTAAAATCATCTGCCTTTAAAGCAATATTTGTTTTAACTTCCTTAACCTTAAACTCCAAAGGAACAGCAGCAGCACCCAACTGGGTCAGTTTGTAAGGAAATTTCACACCTTCAACTTCTTTATAATCTCCAAATTTAGAAGTGATTGTCATACCATGACTAGTAGTCATCTCTTGCAACTTCAAGCCTGTATTTGCATCATAATACAGAGACGTTTCCTTACCGGAAGGATTGGTCGCAATTATCTTGTATGCTTCTACCCCATCCAATATTTCCACACCTTTCAAAACTGTTTTTACACCCAAGACATCAAACATGACCTCCTTCACCGGCACCCCATTTTCTTTCATTCCATCCAAATCACCGCCACTCAATGGTTGCTTTTGCCCCATCGCTTCCTGAAGCCCTGCATTGTGGTTATAAATAATTTTTTGCATCAGCATTCCATTAACGGAGAGCTCCATTTTGGCTTGATCATCAGTCGTATTAACAAAAGTCATCATCATAGGCTGACCTTGAATATTCCCTTCGGCCACTATCTTCGCATTCTTTATTTTCTTTACTGCATCCTTTCCACCAATTGCTTTCAGATAAGCATCGATAACCTGCTGCGCCGTCATACCGGTGATAGAGCGCTTAGGCGGGTCAATCTTATTTCCTTGATTATCAAAGTACTGTACCCCTCCGGGCATTCCAAGTTTTTCGAGACCGGCAACGACATCATCCTGATTCCCTACAACTATGTAATACGCCTTATCCGGCTTGATATATTTCTTCGACATCGCCAAGACATCATCCTCCGTGACCGCACTCAATCGCTTCAAATAAGTCGCATAATAATCCTTTGGGAGATGATACATCATCACATTCAAGGCGAATCTTGCAACGGTCTCCTCATTCTCCATTGAGCGCGCAAATTGCCCCGCTAGTACAGACTTAACCCGCTTTAACTCATCTGCTTTTGGTTTTTCGGTAGTCATACGATTCATTTCGTACTCAAATTGGACAATCGCACTGTCGGTCACTTCATTTCGGACACTCGCTCCTGCATTAAATGCCGTAATATATCGACTCACCCCGATGGACGATCTTGCCCCATAAGTATAAGCCTTGTCCTCTCTTAAGTTTTTATTCAAGCGACTCCCAAAAAAACCACCCAACAAAGCATTAGCTACACGGGTTTTAACCCTATCCGGAGAATCCGGCTTAATATCCAAAGGATAAGTAATTTTAATATTAGATTGTACAGCAGCCGGCTTATTCACAAAAGCCACCATAGACTTTTCAGGAAAAACTACTTTAGGCAAATTAGCTTTAGGCACTTCTCCCTGTTTCCACGAACCAAAATACTTATTTGCCAATGGCTTCAACTCACTCAATGTCATATCTCCGGTAACCACTAAATAAGAGATATTAGGCTTAAAATAAGTCTTGTAAAAATTTACACAATCATCTCGAGTAATATTCTTCACCGTTTTTTCAGAAACAATTTCCCCGAAAGGGTGATCCTTCCCAAAATCCAAGACACCGGCCACATTACCGGCAATAGCTCCCGGATCATCCTTCTCTTGTTGAAGAGCAGATAATTTTTGCTTTTTCAACTTGTCCAACTCCTTAAGCGGGAAAGTTGGATTCAATAAAACCTCGGACATAACGGACAATAACTCATCCTTATGCTTCGTCAAGCTATTGCCATAAATACCACTAGAATACGCCGACAAAGTTGCTCCAATAAAATCAACCTTTTCATCAATCTCAGCCTTGCTCATCGTCTTTGTACCCGTCGCCAGCAAATCTCCCGCCATTTCAGCATAGCCGGCTTTCTCACCTTCCGTGAATGGGGGCTGATCAATCGTCAAACTAAACGATACGGCAGGAACATTGTGATCTTCTACCAAGATAACATTTAACCCATTATCCAACACAAAGGTCTCATAATCACCCATTTGCACAATAGGTGCCGGCCCCGGCTTTGGAGCCGTTTTCCGAAAGGCTTCCGGATCAGGTTGCTTGACTTGTTGTGTTATTGTACCTGTTTTGGGTGAGCAGGCACTCACCATCGCCACAATAACTAAAAGCGAAAATATTTTATTAAACATCTGTTTTCTTTTTATTTTAATGAATTTGTTCACCACGATTGCCTTGCGGCAAAAAAGCAAGACTAAGGAGTTTTGGGTTTGGGCAAATAATAGAGTACCACCCGATGATCAGGATTGTAATACTTTTGGGCAACCCGTCGAATATCTTCTCTAGTCACATCCAAATATCGATTCAACTCTGTATTAATCAAATCCGTATTACCAAAATAAACATAATAGTTAGCCAAATTCTCTGCAATACCGACCATACGCTCATTACCCTGAACAAAGTCACTTTCCATTTGATTTCTTAATTTTTGAAACTCTCTTTCAGGTATCAAATCTGTCCTAACTTTATTGATTTCAGCATCCATACCGACCAACAAATCATCCAATCCGACTCCCATATTAGCTATACCAAAAGCGATTCCGGCACCCATATCTTCCATAGCCATGGGAAAACTTCCTATATAAACCGCTTTCTGCTGCTCATCAACCAAAGCCTTATTTAATCTAGAACTATTGCCACCTGCCAATAAAGTATTCAGCATTTCCACCGCATAGGCATCTTTAGTCCCCTGAGCCGGCAACTGGTAACCCAAAATCACCGCAGGCAACTGAATATTATCATACACCGTATCCACAATCTCATGAGTCAGTGGGGGCTCCACCACATCAGGCCGATACATCGAGCGTGTACCTTTCGGAATGGTACCAAAATACTTAGCTATATCTTTTTTAGTTTGAGTAATATCAATATCACCGGCGATGGAAAGTACCGCATTATTGGGTACATAATACGTCTTATAAAAATTGACATAATCCTCTTCTTGGGCGGCGTCCAAATGCGCCATAGAGCCAATCACCGAATGGTGATAAGGATGCTTCACGATTAATCGCTTCATGGTCTCTTCCAACACCGTACCATACGGCTGATTATCAATACGTTGGCGCCGTTCTTCTTTCACTACTTGACGCTGCGTTTCGATGCCGACGCTATCCACTTTTGCATGAAACATTCGTTCAGACTCCAACCAAAGTCCCAATTTTAATTGATTAGATGGAAAAACTTCATAATAAAAAGTACGATCATACCATGTATTCGCATTATTCATACCTCCGGCATTCTCAATATACTTATCAAATTCACCACGCTTCACATTTTCAGACCCTTCAAACAATAGGTGCTCAAAAAAATGTGCAAAACCCGTTCTATTAAGGTCTTCATTCTTCGACCCGACATGATACAATACCGAAACGGCGACTATCGGAGTTTTATGATCTTCATGTAAAATCACATGCAAACCATTCGGCAAATCATACTCAACAAACTTGATTTTATTTGTCTGGGCATTCCCAACAAAATAAAATACCGTTAAGAGTAACGTTAAAATCTGTTTTAACTTCATAAGATTTAATTTGGCAGGTCTATACTAGACCTAAGTGAATAAGGAATTCGGAAGACACGCCCACCGAAATAGAAGCCAAATTTATGAAATTAATACGTAAATACAGAGATAATTAGACAAAATCACCTTTTTTCTAGAAATAGCCTCATCAATGCGCTTATGAACACAAACCAACATTCCGTTGTACCCATCATCACATTAACCGGCTGTCGCAATTTAGGTGTTCAGTCCACCACAAACACTAATCGTCTGACCGGAAATATACGAACCTAAATCCGAACCGAGAAAAAGACAAGTATTCGCCACTTCTTCTCCTTGTCCCAGCCGCTTCATCGGAATACCGGAAAGAAAAGCTTCTTTGGTTTTATCGTCTAACTCTTCGGTCATATCTGTCTCGATAAAACCGGGCGCAATGGCATTACAGCGAATATTACGAGAGCCGACTTCTTTGGCGACCGACTTGGTAAAACCAATAATCCCCGCCTTGGAAGCTGCATAATTAGCTTGCCCCGCATTACCAAAAACCCCAACAACGGAGCTCATATTAATGATTGAGCCGGCCCGGTTTCGCATCATATGCCGCATGACATGCTTGGTTAAGTTAAACACCGATTTCAGGTTGACATTAATGACATTATCCCACTGCTCTTCGGACATACGCATAAGAAGATTGTCCTGCGTGATACCGGCATTATTGACTAAGATGTCAATTTTATCAAAATCTTCTAATACCGACTTAATGAGAAGTTCCGCTTGCGCAAAATCAGCCGCATCAGATTGATAGGCTTTTACTTTTGAATGAGCAGACGATAATTCCGCCACTATTTTATCCGCTTTTTCGGAAGAAGACCGATAAGTAAAAGCAACCGCTGCCCCTTCGGATACGAATTTACGGACAATCGATTCACCAATTCCACGAGAGCCACCCGTTATTAAAGCCATTTTTCCTTTAAGAAGTCCCATAATTTCTTTTTTGGCAAAATTGGTAAAAAAAGCGGAAATCAAGCCTTTTTTTTCGGAATTAATTCAAGACATCCTAGCTTATCAATGTTCAACAGAATAAAACCACATTTGAGAATCAAGAAAAAACCGCTCCCGCACAGGTTTGCAAAGGGGACAGCAAAGGTAGAGTATCTTCAAGTCTCCACAGAGACCATACTAAAAAGACAAGGACGGAAATCCTTGTCTGTTTAGAAAAAAAAATTTAGGCAAGGAGTACCCTCCATCGGGACGAACCCTACTTAATCGGATCATTTGGACTATCGACCACCCCCGATTCTGATACCTATATTCAGCGCAGCAATGGGAAGTACAGTAGGAATCCCAACGGTATAGGCGGGACCAATCCCTCCTTCAAAAGAAATCTTATCATTTGAAAATACAGTTTGATAACCAATCAGCCCTCCCACTCTAGCCACACCATCTCCTTCAGAACCAACATAACCAACGATAGGAGCCAAATACAAGCCTTCCGGAGCCGGCTTATTGCTAACGAAGAATTTGTAAATTAATCGGGCACCATACAACTCACCGGATGTGTGCCCATAAAGCTTCACTTGTAGGCTTTGGTGCTCTCCCAAGGTTTGTTCATAACCAAGATTCATAATTCCAAAAGCTAAGGAGACCGGATTCAATTTAATGTAGCCTTGCGCAAAACTTTTTATTGAGAACATCATAACGACCATTGTTAAAATAAAAATTGATTTTTTCATGATTTTTGTTTTTGTTAATTAATAATATTGTTTTGATGTCCCAAAGGTGCATAAAATAACCAACACAAACAACAAAATGATAATTTTTAAACTATTTTTAACCCAAACGTTAAGGAAAGACTTTTTTTTTAACAGATAAAAACAGATGCAGCCAAAAAACTTGAACGCAAACATGCGAATAAATGAATGGTCAATATAAACCAAGAACACAAACTACCATAAACAACCAAAAGCAGCCTGCTGCGAACAAAAAAGCAACTTATTGCGTCCCAAAAACCAAAAGCAACTTGCTGCGCACCAAAGACCAAAAGCAGCTTGCTGCGCACCAAAGACCAAAAGCAGCTTGCTGCGCACCAAAGACCAAAAGCGACCGCAGGGAGCGCCCCAAAGACCAAAAAACTCAATCATCAAACTTCAAAACCTGCAAGAAAGTTTTTTGCGGAACATCGACATTCCCAATCTGGCGCATTTTCTTTTTACCTTTCTTTTGTTTCTCTAGGAGTTTACGCTTTCGGGAAATATCTCCACCGTAGCATTTGGCCGTAACATCTTTCCGCAAGGCAGAAATGGTCTCACGGGCTATAATCTTGGCCCCGATAGACGCTTGGATGGCAATAGCAAATTGTTTTCGCGGAAGCAACTCCTTCAAACGCTTACAAATTTTACGACCCAGATAATCGGCTTTTGACCGATGCACTAAGGCGGATAAGGCATCCACCGGTTCAGAATTCAATAAAATATCCATCTTCACCAAATCCGACGCCCGAAAATCAATCATATGATAATCAAAAGAAGCATAGCCGCGAGAGATGGATTTCAATCGGTCATAAAAATCAAAGACAATCTCCCCCAAAGGCATCTCAAAGAGCAATTCGACCCGAGAAGTGGATAAATAGTTTTGATTTTTCATGACTCCCCGCTTTTCGATACAGAGATTTAATATTTTGCCGATATACTCCGGCTTCGTGATGATGGCGGCTCGAATATAAGGCTCTTCTACCTTGTCCAGCTTAGTGGGTTCGGGCAAATCATTAGGCGTGTGTACATCAATTTTATCCCCGTTGGTGGTGTAGGCAAAATAAGACACGTTGGGCACGGTGGTGATGACTTCTTGGTCAAACTCTCTGGACAGACGCTCCTGGATAATTTCCAAGTGCAACATACCCAAAAAACCACATCTAAAACCAAACCCCAAAGCCATAGAAGTCTCCGGCTCAAATGTCAAGGAAGCATCATTGAGCTGTAATTTTTCCAAACTATCTCTCAAATCTTCAAAGTGCTCATTTTCAATCGGATAAATCCCGGCAAAAACCATGGGCTTGACATCTTCAAAACCTTTGACCACTTCAGAGCAGGGATTTTCCGAAAGGGTAATCGTATCCCCGACTTTTATTTCTTTGGATTCTTTGACACCTGTAATGACGTAGCCAACATCACCGGCCGAAATCATAGATTGGGGCACCAAATCCATCTTTAAGAAGCCGATTTCCTCCGCTACATAATCCTTACCGGTATTGACAAAACGAACTCTATCTCCCTTTTTTAGCGTACCGTTAAATATACGGACATAAGCGATAACGCCTCGATAGGGATTAAACACCGAATCAAAAATCATCGCTTGCAAAGGCTCATTGGGGTCTCCTTCCGGTTCGGGAATCCTATCCACCACCGCATCTAAAATCTCCGGCACCCCTAGCCCCGTTTTACCACTTGCCAAAAGGATATCAGACGGATCACAACCCAATAAATCCACAATTTGATCGGTGACATCCTCCACTTGGGCACTAGGCATATCGACCTTATTGATAATCGGAATAATCTCCAAATCTTGCTCTATCGCCAAATATAAGTTAGAAATCGTCTGCGCCTGAATACCTTGGGCCGCATCCACTAAAAGCAATGCCCCTTCACAAGCCCCAATCGACCTAGACACTTCGTAAGAAAAATCGACGTGCCCTGGTGTATCAATCAAGTTAAAAACATAAGTCTGCCCATCCTTTTGATGAGTCATCTGAATGGCGTGGCTTTTGATGGTAATCCCCCGCTCCCGCTCCAAATCCATATTATCTAATGCCTGATCCTGCATATCACGCGCTCCAATCGTACTCGTTGTCTCTAACATGCGGTCAGCCAAGGTACTTTTGCCGTGATCGATATGGGCAATGATGCAAAAATTTCTAATATTCTCCATGAAGATATGCTAGCGATTGAAAAAACTAAAGCGAGAACTACCCGTTGGGGTGCAGTTGCTTGCGCCAAAAACCACAAAATTAAGCTTTTTATTCCCAATAAGCAGCCCAAACCGGATAGTTTCTTACAAAATAGGCAACTTTGCTCACAAAATTGAATCTTTCTCTTGGAGAAAAGCAGCGAAAAATAATTTATTTCGTTGTATTGATAAAGATATTGACAGAATTGCCGATGAAGAACATTTTCTGAGCATCAAAACCAAATAACATCAAATTGAACCAATGACAAAAATTAATCTACTACTTGGCTTCCTAGCTATTCTTTTTTTGGCTTCTTGCCAAAAAGACACGAATCCGGTACTGATATACGATATACATGATGAGTTCAACATCGAAATCTACCAAGAACTTTCCGAAGCCAATGAAGTTTTTCTAAAACTAACCACCCTGGAAAAATATCCTAGTAATTATCGCATTGAAGCTGACGCCTATATTAATTCGGGAAATATTGAGTTGAATATCTATCGAATTTATAAACCGCAGACTCCTGCCCCAAACAATGTATTTCTTACGAAAAAAGTCAAGTTAGGAGCACTGAATTTGGGCACTCATCCTTTGGATTTGATTATCCGCAACAACATATCCAATGAAGGGTTAATCTCCGTCAACCCTAACACCATCGAGCTGGATTTTTCGACAAAAAATGGAATCAGTTCCAAGCATTACGAAGTCAATAGATTTCATCCTAACGATTACTGGGGCATTGCTTCTGTGGACTCTTCTTACCACGCCATCTACGTGGACCAATTTATAAACAAGATAACCGCAGAATCCACCCCAATCAATCAACCCAACATTGGCAATTATGGATATTTTTCTATTTCGCCGCAAGGGGATATTGAATTGTCTTATACTCCCCGTGGTTACTACAGAACTTTTTTCATGTCTGCCGAAGATTTTACCCAAATCAATGCCTATATCCAAGAATATAAAAACTTAGGAATCAGCTTTCATGCCACTGTCATCACCGCTAAAGGCCAAGTATATCAACACGTTGAAAACGAACAATCGCCATTTGTTCAACAAACTTTAGAGCTCTGTACCATTCCCTAGTTTCTCATCTTTTCAAAAAATATTTCTTCTTGGATCATATCCATGATGCGACTTTTCCCGCCTTTCGGGAAACAAAGGCGTTAGGTGGACGTTCTTAGCCATACAATCAATAGAAACTGCAAGGAGAGTAACTTCTTTCGTTTTCTGATGTTCTTGTAACGATTTAGGTGTCTCATAACTTACTCTTTTTGCCCCTAAAAACGAAATACCTAAAAGTTATAAGTTCTTTTGAATGGCTAGGCTTACGACCCTTTAAAACTATACGCTTGGATATATTAAGACTAATAAGATTATGCTATTGGCCCAAAAACCTTTTAGTTTTTTTGCCGGCCATTGCGACACAGCAATATAAGTTAATTTTCCATGACCCGGAATATTCCCTATGGCTTACCTTTATTTC
>JANTGI010000117.1 GCA_024762995.1 Saprospiraceae bacterium
AAAAACAAAAAAAGCACTTCGTTTGAAGTGCTTTTTTTGTAATTACATCTTTTTATATTTGTCTTTTTACTCTATTTGAATCGATTTATGGAGCATTTCTCCACCTATATTCAATACTAAATAGTAGCAGCCCGGTGGAATATTAGCTACACTTAATGCCCCGTTTGACAATGAAAATTTCTTCACTTGGCGTCCCATGACATCAAATAACTGAATAGACTTCACATCTTCAAAGTCAAAACTATGTGCTAAATGAATATAATCTGAAGTTGGATTTGGAAAAATGGTAAAGTCAGACTGAATCTTGATAAATATGGATACGATATCAGAATATTCATTCTTCCCATCATAATCTATCTGATTCAGACGATAATAATTTGTGTTGCTATTAGGATGTCTATCTGTATAAGCATATTCTACAAGTTTATCCGAATCTCCCATACCATCAACCCATCCAAGGTCTTCCCAATTAAAACCATCTTCACTTCTCTGCACGATAAAACCATCATTATTATGTTCTGAAGCGGTCGCCCAAGTCAAATACACTTGTTTGTCCACCAATTCCGCTTCAAAGGAGACCAATTCTACAGGTAATATTGATGCGGAAATATCATAAATATATCCGGCTCCTGCCGCAGACATCCCGGAAGGGTCCGACCTGTATGCGCCTGTAATAATATTATCACCATCCCCAGAAACACTAGCACCGTAAAAATCGTAACTCGCACCATCAGTGGCAATAATTTGGTCTGTGACTGTATTTTTTACCCATTGGGAAGTACCACTATCATATTCAAAGAGATAGGCTGCTCCCTTTTTTGATCCACTTACTTTGTGCTTTTCAGCACCGATAACCACATTATTTGCATCAATAAAATCAACAGAACAACCAAAGTTTTCTCCGGTGGCCCCATCAAAAGCGGTTACTTTATTCGTCAAGCCCCAAGTTCCGTTAGTCTCTTCATAAAAGTAAGCGGCACCGGTACTGCTGTTATCTTTGTAGGCGCCTATCACGACTTTGTCGTCAAATACAGACACGCTCTTACCAAAATAATCGCTAGCAGCACCATCAAAAGCCGTTAGCTTTGCATCTTGGGTCCACACCGAGCCTATCCTCGAATACATATACACAGCACCGGCTTCAGAATTCCCACCCACATCTGCTTTCCAAGAACCAACCGCCAGCCGATTGCCATGAATCGAGACACTTTGACCAAACTCATCATACGCCGCACCGTCACTTGGTGCAATCTCCGCCTGCTTCGACCAAATACTTCCATCATATCTGTAAACGACTACCGTGCCGCATTGCACCAAGGTTCCATTATAATCCACTATCGCATTTACTCCCCCTACTGCCAAATAATCATTATGCAAAGAAACACTAGTCCCAAAATGATCTAAAGATGTCAACGTAAAGGACGCAAACTCAGACCATACTCCGCTGCCATCTCTCTGATAAATATAAACCTTACCATAAGTCGAAGTAGCCGATGGGCCACGATATCGTGCTCCTACTGCTGCCCATTGCCCATCAATCGCCACACTATACCCATATTCATCATCTGCTGAGCCATCGCCCGGTATTATATTTTGTTTTTCGACCCAATTGCCACCAACCAATTCATAAAAATATGCGGATCCACTTTTGGTGCCATTGGGTTCGTCTTCAGGAGCCCCTACAACAGCGTATTTATCCCAAATAGCGACACTTAATCCCAACTTATCATTGGCATCCCCATTACTGGCAATTATCTTGCTCTGTGGGGGTTGCCCATAGCTTAAAATGCTAGCCAGCATTATAAACAATAGTAAATAATATCTCATTTTCTCATTTATTTTTTGGTCGTGTAGCTTAGTTTTTTAAATCACAGAGATATTAATAAAAAATTAAATCTTTATGTGATTTTTGAAACCTTATTGCTACACATTCAAAAAACGTGCCTAATGAGATATTAAATCTTACATTTGCGCCTTGATAGATAGGATGATGGCAATCGCTAAAAAAATAATATTGGGAAGCCACACCCCATAAATAGCTGGGAAACTGCTGTTAAAGGCAAATGTGGTGCTAAATTTGGACACAAATATAAATAAAGCACCTAAGCCAATGCCCACCGCCAAGTGCAATCCCATGCCGCCTCTGACCTTCCTTGCGGAAACAGCAACCCCAATTAATGTTAGGATGATGATACTAAAAGGCTCTGATGTTCGTCGGAGTACTTCAATCTTAAATTTTTTGGGGGTGCCCAGTCCCCTTTTAATTTGTTTGGCAATGGCGGCATTTAATTCAGTGGTGGACATTTGTTCTTTTTCATTTAGATATTGTACAAAGTCCTTTGGCGTCAGATGGATGAGTGTATCCATTTTTTTGCGCAAGCCTACATTTAAATACTCCTTTTCGCCATCAATGGTACGCCCGACATAGCCTTCCAATTGCCAGTTGCCGGGTAGGCCTTTCCACTTCATGCGTCTTGCCTTCAAAATGTAGGTGATGTGATTGCCTTCATATTCTTCAAGTCTGACACCGGTGGCGACAGAATCTCTTTGGTTAAAGCGCTCTATAAAGATTTTGGTATGTGGGCCGACGAACATATGGATATTTTCTTTCTTCCCTTTGTCTTGGTCCTTCCAGACATAGGTCTGCTCAAAATTTATTCGTGTTTTATTTCCTTTCGGAACAATGGTGTGGTTGGCCAGCATGAGTAGGCCGGCTATGATGCTCGCCGAAACCAAGTAAGGAAATAATAACCGGCGGTAGCTGATTCCGGCATTTAGGATGCTAATAATCTCCGAGTCAAAGGCCATCCGGGAAGTAAAGAAAATAACTGAAATCAAAGCAAATAATGGCCATAGCAGGCTATTGATATGCAAAATAAACTTAAAAGTATAGTCGAAAATTATTTCTCGTACGGTCACAGGTTCGGAGATATATGAATCTACCTTGTCCGCAAAGTCAATGGCGACCGCTATCAATGTGAACAGCAGCACCGTAAAAAAGAAGGACTTTAAGTACTTCTTGATAATGTATCTGTCTAGGATGCCTAGAAACATATTAGATTCTTTGGGTGATAATGGGTAAAATATGGGCTTTCCATTCTGAAAAAGTACCGGCTATAATTTCTTTCCGTGCGGTTTTTACCAACCATAAGAAAAAACTCAAATTTTGTAATGAAGCAATCTGTCCGCCTAGTAACTCTCCGGCACGAAACAAGTGATGCAAATACGCACGTGTATGGGTTTGTGACGGAATCGAAGACACTTCGGTATCAATAACGGTAAAATCGTCTTTAAATTTGGCATTCTTTATATTCATGACACCTTGAGTGGTATAAATTAACCCGTGTCGTGCATTGCGGGTAGGAAGTACACAGTCAAACATGTCAATACCTAAGGCAATGGACTCTATAATGTTTTCGGGTTTGCCTACGCCCATCAAATAGCGGGGTTTGTCTTTTGGCAATATGTCACAGACCAATTCGGTCATCTCGTACATCTCCTCGTGCGGTTCGCCGACAGAAAGCCCTCCAATGGCATTCATGGGGGCATCTTGATCCGCGATATATTTTGCGGAAGCCATTCTCAAATCTTTGAAGGTGCTTCCTTGAACAATCGGGGCTAAAATTTGATCGTAACCATAAAGCGGCTCTGTTTCCGAAAAACGAGTTAGGCATCTCTTCAGCCATCGATGGGTCATCTCCATGGAGCTTTTGGCATAATCATAGTCACAGGGATATGGCGTGCATTCATCAAAGGCCATGATGATATCCGCTCCTATAATTCTTTGGATATCCATGACACCTTCCGGTGAAAAAAAATGCTTGGAACCATCAATGTGTGAGTTAAAGTTGACACCCTTCTCTTTGATATTGCGGCGATGGCTCAAAGAATAGACCTGAAAACCACCGCTATCGGTGAGTATGGGGCGATCCCAATTCATAAACTGATGCAGTCCACCTGCTTTTTTCAGGATTTCTGTTCCCGGGCGGAGATACAAATGATAGGTATTACCCAAAATTATCTGAGCTTCGATGGCTATTTTTAATTCTTCGATATGCACTCCTTTGACGGAGCCTACCGTACCGACAGGCATGAAAATCGGAGTTTCAATATTGCCGTGAGCGGTTTTTAGGACACCGGCTCTAGCAGAAGATTTGGGGTCTTTGGCTTTTATCGTAAATGCATTCATGGGGCAAAGCTACGGAAAAGGAAATTAATAGGTCTTAGTAGAGACAAGGCAAGTCTTGTCTCTACTCGGAATAATGGTCATTTCCTGCCTAAAAACAGCCTCGCCTGAACAGTAACAAAAAAACCTTACCTTTGCCGCTCAATAAAAAAATATGACATTCAACGAATTAGGTTTAATTGAACCTATAAAAAAGGCCTTGAGAGAAAAAGGCTATACCCATCCAACTCCCATTCAGCAACAATCCATTCCTATCTTACTTCGTGGAAAAGATTTATTGGGTGTGGCGCAGACCGGCACCGGCAAAACAGCAGCTTTTGCTTTGCCGATACTTCAACAAATTTATATGCAGCCCAAAAGAAAAGGGCATCGTCTTATCAAAGCTCTGATAGTGACTCCAACAAGGGAGTTGGCTATTCAGATTAATGATAATTTTACGGCTTATGGAAAGTTTACTAACTTACGCAATACGGTTATTTTTGGAGGCGTCAAGCAAGGTGCCCAAACGAATGAACTGCGCAAAGGCGTTGATATCTTGGTCGCTACACCCGGTCGATTGTTGGATTTGATGAGTCAAGGATATATTTCTCTCAATGACATTGAATACTTCGTCTTGGATGAAGCGGATCACATGTTGGATATGGGATTTATCCATGACATCAAAAAGCTATTGGCTAAATTGCCCAGAAAGAGACAGTCCTTGTTTTTTTCGGCAACGATGCCCCCGTCTATTGTTTCGCTTTCGCAAAAAATTCTAGGAGATTTTGAGAAAGTATCCATTACTCCCAAACAAGCCACGGCGGAGCGTGTGGACCAAGGTGTGTATTTTGTGACCAAGAAAAATAAGATTAAGTTGCTTATTCATCTTTTGGAAACAAAGGATGCTGACTCTGTACTCGTTTTTTCTCGTACCAAGCATGGAGCAGATAAAATCGTGAGACTGTTGGGACGCAATAACATTCACGCAGCTGCCATACATGGTAACAAGTCGCAAAATGCCCGGCAAAGAGCATTAAAACATTTTAAAGACGGGGACATAAGGGTTTTAGTGGCTACAGATATCGCTGCTCGCGGTATTGATGTGTCAGATTTGTCCTTAGTAGTCAATTATGATTTGCCCAATGTGTCCGAAACCTACGTACACCGAATAGGCAGAACCGGTCGGGCTAAGGCGAGTGGTGTCGCCCTTTCTTTTTGTATGATGGATGAGCGGCCTTACCTACGGGATATTCAAAAATTGATTAATCAAAAGATTCCGGTTATCAGTGATCATCCCTTTGTGGATGATGGCTCCGAAGAGCCTCCCAAAGAACTACAACCCAAAAGGACAGGCAATCGCCCGCCTGGTCGGAAGCCGGATCGCCGAAAACGCTTTCGTCCCAAACGGAAGAATCCCCGCAATCCTAGATAAAAAAGTGAATATAGAGATGAGATGGAGTTTACCCATTCATACTCATCAAGAACTCATCGTTATTGGCCGTATTTTTCATTTGTCGCAAGATAAATTCCATGGCTTCGTCCGGTTTCATATCTGCCAAATGCTTACGCAAAATAAACATACGTGTCAAGGCTTCCGGCTTCATTAATAATTCTTCTCGACGGGTACTGGACTTAGTTAAGTCGATGGCCGGGAATATCCGTTTGTTGGCTAAAGAGCGGTCAAGTTGTAACTCCATATTACCGGTACCTTTAAATTCTTCAAAGATAACGCCATCCATTTTGGAACCGGTATCGGTTAAGGCAGTCGCTAAGATGGTCAGAGAGCCACCGTTTTCGATGTTTCTGGCTGCACCAAAGAACTTTTTAGGTTTTTGGAGCGCATTGGCTTCGACCCCACCGGAAAGTACTTTTCCGCTGGATGGAGCGACCGTATTGTAAGCACGTGCCAGACGAGTGATTGAATCCAATAAAACCACTACATCGTGGCCGGATTCAACTAAGCGTTTGGCTTTTTCCAGTACCATTCCGGCCACTTTTACGTGGTTGCTTGCCGGCTCATCAAAAGTAGAAGCGACTACTTCCGCATTGACGCTCCGTTTCATGTCGGTGACTTCTTCGGGACGTTCGTCAATTAAGAGAACAATCATGTAGCATTCGGGATGGTTGTGGGAAATGGCGTTGGCCATGTCCTTTAGCAAGAAGGTCTTACCGGTTTTGGGCTGAGCGACGATGAGTCCCCGCTGTCCTTTTCCGATAGGTGTAAACAAATCAATCATCCGAACTCCTAGGTCCTTACGAGTCGCAACTTTTGGCGTAAGCGTAAATTTCTCTTCCGGAAATAAAGGCGTCAAATAGTCAAAAGGCACACGATCTTTGACATCTTTTGGGTCTAAACCATTGATGTAGGATACTTTGAGTAAGGCAAAATACTTTTCTCCTTCCTTGGGGGGTCTGACCAGGCCTTGAACCGTGTCCCCTGTCTTTAGGCTAAAAAGCTTAATTTGAGAAGGTGAAACATAAATATCGTCCGGCGAAGTCAAATAGTTGTAGTCGGCAGACCGCAAAAACCCATATCCATCTTGCATCATTTCTAAGACGCCTTCTCCTTCGATGACCCCATCCAATTCTACATTGAACTTCGGTTTTGGTGGCGCTACCGGTGTTTTTTTGACCGGGCGTTGTGGGCGCTTATTCTCTGTGCGTTCTACTTGGTTTCTGTCGTTGCGTTTATTTTTGTCGTTTCTATGACTGGTCCGGTCATTCCGATCTCTTTTGTCTGTGGTCCTAGAGCGATCGCTTATAATTCTAGTGGATCGATTGGATACGCGAGTCGGTAGTTGTCTTTTAGGTTGTTCTTGTTTTGGGATTTCTTTTCTAGGAGTTTCTTTTTGGTCGATTTGTTTTTCTATTTTAGACAAACTATCTTCAAATAACTCTGGCTGAGCACTTGGTTTCGGAGTTTCTTTTGGTGTCGGTTGTTTCCTTGGGGGAATAGGTTTTTTGGCAGTAGGTTCTTTTTTGACTCTAGGCTTTCTAGTTGGCCTAGGCTTGTCAATTTCGATGTCGTCTGTTTTTCGGACGTTGGCTTGTTCGTCAAGGATTTTGAAGATGAGATCCTGTTTGGCTAATTTGGTGTAACCTTTAATTTTTAGTTCTTGAGCAAGTGTTTTTAGCTCACTAACAAGCATCTTTTGTAATTGTGCAATGTCGTACATTTCTGTGGAAAAAATTTAGTTAAATTCGATTGAATTTTTGTGAAGTGAAAAGACCTTTCGGTCAAAAAGCTTAGAAGTTAAATGTGGAATATCTCCGATAAGGGTGTAGCCACGATGAGCCAAAAAGAGATAGTCGAGATGTATTTAATTCGTCTTGGGGCAAAAATATGGAAAAATCGGATACTAAAGCACTATCTTTGCAAATAATTTGAATAAAATCCGATTTTATTCATTTCTTGTTAGAAAAAGTGGCAATTTTGCCCTTTAGATGTGCTACCATAACGCACTAATTCTGTTTTTGTTACAAATCTTTCTGTTTTATGCTGGAAATTAAGTTTTTAAGAGAAAATCCCGATATTGTTAAAGCGGGTTTGCGCAAGCGAAATTATGACGATGATGCGCTGAGTATCGTGGATGAAGCCATTGCGATTGATACCGATAGGCGGCAAAGTCAAACCACTTTGGATAAGCTTTTGTCGGTTTCCAACCAATCCGCCAAGCTTATCGGCAATCTTTACAGAGAAGGAAAGCGTGATGAAGCAGATCAATTAAAACAGGAAGTCGCTTCCGCAAAATCAAAAATCAAGGAATTGGAAGCTCATTTGACGAAAGTTGAAGCGGATTTAGAAAATGTTATGTTGAGTATTCCTAATGTGCCTAATGAATTGGTGCCTTTCGGAAAAGGAGAAGAAGATAATGAAGTTTTTCAAGATTGGCCGCATCTACTCCCGGATATGGGCGAAGGGGCTTTGGCACATTGGGACTTGGCGAAAAAATATAATATCATTGACTTTGGATTGGGAGCTAAGATTTCGGGTTCGGGTTTTGCCTTGTTTCGGGGCAAAGGCGCAAAATTGGAGCGGGCTTTGATTAATTTCTTTCTCGAAGAAGCCGAAAAGGCCGGATATGAAGAGATTATTCCACCATTATTAGTGAATGAAGCCTCCGCACGGGGTACAGGGCAGATTCCTGACAAGGAAGGACAAATGTATTATGCCGAAAAAGACGATTTGTATTTAATTCCCACAGCGGAAGTGCCTGTGACCAATATTTATCGGGATGTTATCTTGGATAGTGAAGACTTTTCTGTGAAAATGACGGGTTATACACCTTGTTTTAGACGAGAAGCAGGGGCGCACGGCTCCGAAGTACGGGGATTGAATCGGGTACATCAGTTTGATAAGGTCGAGATTGTTCGGATTGAACATCCGAGTAAGTCTTATCAGGTATTGGATGAAATGTTGGATCATGTCCGTGGATTGCTGGAAAAATTAGAGCTGCCTTATAGAATATTAAGACTTTGCGGTGGGGACACCGGATTTACATCGGCATTGACCTATGATTTTGAAGTGTATTCTGCGGCCCAAAAGCGTTGGTTGGAAGTCAGCTCCGTGTCCAATTTTGAGACTTATCAGGCAAACCGTCTGAAATTGCGTTATAGAGATGCGAATGGAAAACGTCATTTGGCACATACCCTAAACGGTAGTGCTTTGGCGTTGGCACGAATAGTCGCGGCCATTTTGGAAAATAATCAGACGGAAGACGGTATTTTGATACCAAAGGCCTTGGTTCCATATACTAGATTTGAGAAAATCGGATAAAAGCTACCTTTTGTCGAAAGATTTTGATTAATTTTATCCTTCGATGAACCATATACCATATTATCACTGTTATATAGTTGGATTTATTTCCACCTTGCTTGTGACAGGGTATTTTTAATAAAAATTGGAGAATATGTACATGGGTTTAATGATAATCAGTTTGGTTTTTACGGGTATAGGAATGTATCTAAGTGGCCAACTGAAAAGAAAATTTGCCAAATATAGCCAAGTCCCGGTGGCTAGCGGTATGAGTGGTGCCGAAATTGCCGAAAAAATGCTTCGGGATAATGGGATTAATGATGTAAAAGTCACTCACGTCCAAGGTCAGTTGACGGATCACTATAATCCCGCTACCAAAACAGTAAATCTGAGCACGGATGTTTTTAATGGGCGAAATGTGGCTGCTGCCGCAGTCGCAGCGCACGAATGCGGACATGCCGTACAACATGCGACTTCCTACTCGATGTTGCAATTGCGGTCGGCTTTGGTGCCGGTGGTGAGTTTTTCTGCAAAGATTCAGCAATATCTGTTTATGTTGGGTTTTGTGATGATGGGGACATTGGGGAATAAGCTATTTTTGATGATAGCGATTGCCGCCTTTGCAGGAACGACATTGTTTAGCTTAGTGACTTTGCCGGTAGAATTTGACGCAAGTAATCGAGCGTTGGCTTGGTTAGAACGCTCAAGAATAGCTGTAGGTAGAGAACATGACGGTGCAAAAGACGCTCTAAAATGGGCTGCTTTGACTTATGTTGCTGCGGCGTTGGCGGCTTTGGTACAACTACTATACTTGGTCAGCTTATTTATGGGGCGCCGAGATTAATTGCAAATTTGTCATACGCTCAAACCAAATAAATTTTTTTGGGCGTTGTCAATGATATAACAAACAACCAAAACAAAATATGATGACAGGAGATATTTCAACAGCACTACCGCAAGCAAAAGAGATGATGGAGCATTCCATAGAGCATCTTTATAAAGAATTGAACCATTTGCGTACCGGAAAAGCCACTCCGGCGATGTTGGATGGGGTGATAGTGGATTATTATGGTTCGCATACTCCGTTGAAGCAAATCGCCAATATTGTGGCATTGGACTCCCGCTCCTTGTCTATACAGCCGTGGGATAAATCAGCTGTGCCGGCCATTGAGAAAGCCATTATGAGCAGCAACTTAGGGCTGAACCCCCAAAATGACGGAGAAGTGATTCACTTGAATATTCCGGTATTGACCGAAGAGCGTCGTAAGGATATAGTCAAGCAGGCCAAGCATTTTGGAGAAGAAGCCAAGGTGAGTTGTCGAAATGCTCGTCACGAAGCTTTAGAGTTTATCCGAAAGGAAATCAAAGATGGCTATCCCGAAGATGATGGCAAGCGCCTGGAAAAAAATCTCGACGAGATGACCAGAGATTTTAGCAAAAAAATTGATGATATCGTTAGCGCAAAGGAAAAGGAAATTTTGACCGTGTAATAATATTGGAAATTTATTGACCAGTTTTTACTAAAAATTAAACAGCCATTGGGATGATTCCTAGTGGCTTTTTTTTATGGTTGTAGGATATTTATTCTCAGCCGAAGTCGAAATGTTAAATATCAAAGAAATCTTGGTTATGAGAAAAGATGCTACTATCTTGCTGGCAGATAGAAATAGCGTAGAAGGAATAGTAGTGCAGATATAAAGCCACCCGCACTTAGGGTGTATCGTAATTTATCATATCTTGTCTAGCTCTTCCGGTCCCTATTTTTCTAGTTTTATATTTTATTAACCGCCATGTTTTGTGGCGTAAAATACTAAGAATGAATAAGTTAACCATTCATAGCCTTTCTTCTAAAATCAAAATTATGAAAGAGTTTCTTATTATTGCTTTCCTTTTGACTTCCTTCTTTGCAAGTGCCCAAGATGGTTTTGAGTATTCGATTTTGGATGGTGATAGACAGCGGATGCAAGGGGCTGGAGAGTTATCCAATGGCGATTTTGTGGTGAGTAACTCACAATCGAGCCTTTCGTGGGACGAATTATCTCTTTCTTTGAGTTTGCTTGATGCCGATGGACACTTAAAAGATATGGTTGAAGTGAAGTACTCGGATTATGATTTGGCACCTACTAGTATATTTGTATTAAATGACTCTAGTTTTTTGGTATTGGGTGTTGCCATAAAGCCCAATGAAACACGTCTATGGGTTGGTGAGTTTTTGAATAATTTAGAGCTTGTTGATGCTCAGTTGTACGGGCCAGACAATATTGATTATAAATTTACGGTAGGTCATTTGGAATCAGACTCTACATTATTGGTTACGGGGTGGGCTTCCCCATCAACAACTCCTTATGTTGGAAGGATTGATTTTGTGAATGACTCTGCTTATGTGCATTTAAATTCTGAATTATCGAGTACTTTTGGTTGTTTTGATATTTTCAAACGTATAGATTCCGTAGGCTATATTTCACTCGGATATGATGAGTACTATTTGCTTAGTGATAGGTTTGAAGTAGAATCCAGCGTGTCTAAAAACCTTTCATTGGGTAGCTCAGGAATTGGTAATTTGGTTGGCTATACAGATTCTACTTATTTAATGACGAGTGAAGCATTATTCTATCCACAAGATACGGTTGTTATACTATTGGAAGAAATCAGGGCTTCAGATTTATCTGTGAAGAAATTTGAATTGATGGCTTTAGATATTGAGTCCGCTAGTTCCGGAAGTATTTACAATAAGCCGGCTGATTATTATAATATCGCTACGAGTAAGACATCTAATGATTTTTTTGTTGGGGGCACTTTTCATTTTGAACCTGGCCCTAAAACTAAAGCATCAAAGTTTGTACTTGCAAAATTTGATTTTAACTTAGATAAAATTTGGGAAAAGCAATATGGTGATGATAGTACTTATTATCAGATGTTTGGAGTAATGTCAACATCTGATGGTGGTTGTTTAATGTATGGTTTTCGTGTGCAGTACACCAAAGATTATCCCTTTGAAGCTTAGTTTTGAAAGTCGATGAAAACGGTATCATCACCAGCGAGACCGTTATTCCTCCTATTGAGAATCTTCTGGTCTATCCCAATCCAGCCCAAGACTACATCCAATTCGACCTACCCACGCAATCCGGACAGGTGAGTTTAGAATTAATAGATTTGTCAGGTAGGGTCGTGCTTACGCAAAAAATAACCCATCAAGAACAGGTAGATATTTCCTTTTTGCCGAAAGGGATGTATGGGTGTCGGGTGATGGATAGAAATGGAGGATTGATGGGCGTGGAGAAGATGGTGGTGGAGTAAGGCTAGGTCATTGGGTATGTATGGGAGTAGCATCCTATGTTATGTTTGGCTGGGTATTAACCTTTAGACAATATCCTAAAATCTGCGAAAACCTACCTTCCTTCGGGCGGTAGGCAGGTCTGCGGGAAATTTTTTAAACAACTCTTTTCCTGTAAGTCCAGCTTACCAATCTCTCCGCAGGCCTACCTAAGCGGTAGGCAGGCTCCGAGCTTAGCAATCTGGTGCCGTCAACCTGTTGTCCTTCGGACGT
>JANTGI010000118.1 GCA_024762995.1 Saprospiraceae bacterium
CTAGCGTTCATCCTGAGCCAGGATCAAACTCTCCATAGTTGAATTATCTTCAACGGGCCTCTCTAATATTCTTTTCCTCTGTCAATGAACTTTTTCTATATTTCCTTAGCCCTTCGGCTAAGGGATTGCAAAGATAAAACACTTTAGCTTACCCCGCAAGTTTTTATTACTTTTTTTTACTCTTCTTCAGATTTTTTTTCTTCCGCTTTCATCTTCGCTTTGGCGGCTTGGCCTTCTAACTGTTTTTTCAAGTCTCCAAAACCTTCAATCTCACCTAAAGTCGTAATTTCTGCTTGTGACTTTTGCTTCTCCACAAACTTTCTAGTAATCTGCTTTTCTTTGCGCTTCTTCTCTTCTACCATCTCTCCGGCTTCTCGCTTAATGGCATCCAAATAACGTGTATGAGAAACCAAAATACGCTTATCATCTCTATTAAACTCCAACACCTTAAAGGTCAAAACATCATTGACCTCGGCCATCGCCCCATTCTCCTTCTTCACATGCTTAATCGGTGCAAACGCTTCCAAGCCATAAGGCAACTGAACAATCGCTCCTTTCTCATCCTTTCTGACGATAGTACCTTCGTGGAAAGAACCAACAGGGAAAACATTCTCAAAGGTATCCCATGGATTTTCTTCCAATTGTTTGTGACCCAAAGACAGTTTTCGGTTTTCTTTATCAATCTCCAAAACTTGAACATCAATATTTTGACCTACTTTCGTAAATTCTGATGGGTGAGAATAGCGCTTCAACCAAGACAAGTCCGAAATATGAATCATCCCGCCAATACCTTCGTCAAGCTCTACAAACACTCCATAAGGAGTCAAATTCTTTACTAAACCTGTATGCTTCGTTCCTTCCGCAAATTTTTCTTCAATTGCATTCCAAGGGTCGTCAGAAAGTTGTTTAATGCTCAAAGACATCTTCTTTTCATCACGGTCAATCGTCACCACTTTGGCATCATAAGACTCTCCCAATTTGAAGTATTCTTTTGCATTAACCGGCTGATTGCTCCAAGTGACTTCTGATACGTGCACCAATCCTTCTACTCCGGGGATAACTTCCAAGAAAGCACCATAGTCTTCAATATTGACTACTTTACCCTTTACAACAGACCCTTCCGTAATCTTTTCATCCAATACTTCCCAAGGATGTGGCAACAACTGCTTCAAGCTCAAAGAAATTCGTTTCTTGTCTTCATTGAAGTCCAATACAACGACATTTAGCTTTTGGTTCAATTCTAAAACTTCACTAGGATGTTTGATACGGCCCCAAGAAATATCCGTAATGTACAACAAACCATCAACACCACCTAGGTCCATAAATGCACCAAAATCAGTGATATTCTTGACAACTCCTTCTAATACTTGACCTCTTTCCAAAGTAGCGACAATCTTGTCTCTTTGTTCCGCAAGGTCACTTTCAATCAATGCTTTATGAGAAACAACGGCATTTTTAATGGTTTCATTAATTTTTACCACTTTAAACTCCATCGTTTTGCCCACATAGGCATCATAATCTATAATAGGTCTTATGTCAATTTGCGATCCCGGCAAGAAAGTCTCAAGTCCTCCACAATCCACGATTAAACCACCTTTGGTCTTACTAATCACGGTTCCTTTTACGATAGTGCCCTTTTCATGAGACTCTACCAAACTTTCCCAAGCCCGTAGTATTTTTGCTTTCCGTCTGGACAAGGACAACTGTCCTCGCTTATCTTCTAAACTCTCTACATAAACCGCGACCGTATCTCCTGCGGCCAAGTCCGGCTGATCTCTAAATTCTGACACAGACAAAATACCATCTGCCTTATAGTTAAAATCTATGATTACATCCCGACCGTTGATTTCTCTAACAACACCGTCAACAATTTGGCTTTCCGCAAGGGCTGTCAAACTATTAGAATACTCATCTGCTAATGATTTATATTCTTCCGGCGAATAATCCGTCTGCTCATCATCCGTCCCTTCCCAATCAAAATCATCATGCGGGGTCTCCAAAATAGCAGACTGATCATCAATTAATGTTTCTAAGGTTTTGACCGTTGACTCTTCATCATGGGCCACAGCTGTTTCTTCATCAGCCGGAGCGGCCACTTCAGCCGCTGTAACTTCAGGTGCAGGCTCTACTACATCCATTGTTTTTTCTTCTGTTGTTGAAGGTGTATCATCAAAACTGATGACTTCTTCTGTAAGTTCCTCATCAAAACCAATTACTTTTTCTTCATTAGTAGATGATGTCTCAGATACATCTTTATGCGTATCTTCTTGGTTGTCAATATTTTTTTCGTCGTTGAGCATTGAAAGAATCCTCTTTTAAGTGAACAATAAGGTTAAAATTGGCTGCAAAGGTAACGGTATTTTACTAATTAACCAAGCTAATGTTCATTTTTAGAAATTATTACCCGTTTTCTATCGAATAAGGTCTGTTTTGGACAAAAAAAAGCCGGTTTAAGGAAATAATGTGTCGTTTTTAGCGCAAGCGTGGGTTCAGTTCCCAAAATCTCTCTACATTGTGCAGCCAAATAAATCAATGTTCATGTTTTTAGACGAAAGGAAAATTCATCGGTACTTAATTATGGCGATTATAATCGTCCATATTATCGGTTTATTTGTGGACATCATGGATGTGGATGCGGCCCAATATGCCTCCATCGCCCAAGAAATGTTTAAAGAGGGTCATTGGCTGCAAGTCCAACATCGCCATGCGGATTACTTAGACAAGCCCCCCTTATTATTTTGGTTATCTGCACTAAGCTTTAAGTTTTTGGGAATATCCAACTTCACCTATAAACTACCGTCATTTCTTTTTGCCATGATTGGTCTCTATTCAACCTATCAGTTGACGAGACTATTTTACGGACAAAGAGCCGGCAGAATTGCGGCCATTCTCCTTGGCACAACACAAGGCTTCTTCTCTCTCACACTGGATGTCAGGACGGACACCATATTACTAGGCAGCGTCATTTTTGCGATATGGCAACTCGTGGAATATATACGAAACCAGCGGTATAAAAATTTTATACTCGGCTTTTTGGGCATCTCGTTAGCGATGCTGGCCAAAGGGCCTATAGGAATAATGGTGCCCGTATTGGCCATCGGGACGGATCTCGTCTTGCGACAAAGATGGAAAGACCTATTGAAGTGGCAGTGGCTACTTGGGCTTATATTGGTGGGGATAATGCTTGCGCCAATGACTTACGGTTTGTATGAGCAGTTTGACAAGCATCCCGAGGTAATCGTGAATAACAAAACCCATGTATCCGGAGTCTATTTCTACTATTGGGAGCAAAGTTTTGGGCGGTTGACCGGAGAAAATGTTTGGTCAAATAATACCGGCCCCTTTTATTTTGTACACACCATCTTATGGGCATTTTTACCTTGGACGGTGGTTTTGCTATTGGCCTTGGTTGATCGCATACGCTCCTTACCCGTTTTTTCGAAGCAGCTTTCGCAAAAATACCCCGAATATCTCAGCATCGCAGGATTTGTACTACCCTTCATTGCCCTTTCGCTGTCCAGATACAAATTACCGCATTATATTTATGTGATCTTCCCTTTAGGTGCCATGTTGAGCGCCGCCTATCTGGATAAAATAGAGCTAAGGACAGAGAAAATTCTATATAAAGTGCAAATTTTCCTTCTTTTTGGGCTTTGGATGGTTTCATTTTTACTTTTATTTTATATATTTACCCCTGTGAATATTGTGGTTGTAGGTATCAGCCTTGTCTTACTTGCGATGACGATTTGGAGTCTATGGAAGCTTCCGCAAAAAAATGCCATCATCATAGCGACCGCACTGGGAGCGATTGGTGCCAATTTTGTTTTAAGCAGTTTTGCCTACCCGCGCCTATTAGACTACCAAAGCACATCACAAGTCGGTAAATGGCTAAAAGCCCACCCCGAAGAATTGGCCCACTTCTCTAGTTTTCGGGCGCATATGCACGCCGAAGACTTTTATAGTGGACAGATAATAGACATCAAAAGAAAGACCAGTCAACTAACGCCAAATGACCGTTTTCTCTATACAGACGAAAAAGGCTTGGCGCTGCTCAAAAAAGACCACATACCTTATTTGGTGATGAAAGAATATGAAAATTTTAATGTCACTAGATTGACTTTGACTTTTTTAAACCCGAAAACACGGCACAAAGCCATTAGAAAACGATATCTGGTAGCCATTTATCCAAGTGAATAATCCATTGGGGGTGGCTTGACAACTTTTTTCCCGCAAGGGATCCATTAAATGACGACAAAATGAGTGACTCAAGATTTTGGTTAAAAAATTTTCCGCCAGGTGTACCGGCCAATATAGATTCCAGCCAATACGAAAACCTCGTAGAGCTGATTAACGAATCCCTAAAAAAATATGGTCCCAAACCGGCCTTCACCTGCATGGGCAAGTCCATCTCCTATACGCAGTTGGACAAGGACTCTGCCAATTTTGGGGCCTACTTGCAATCTCGCGGATTGGTACCCGGTGACAAAATAGCCATCATGATGCCCAATCTATTGCAATATCCGATTGCCCTGTTTGGCGCCCTACGTGCCGGCTTGACCGTTGTCAATACCAATCCGCTCTACACGCCTAGAGAAATGCTTCACCAATTTACAGACAGTGAAGTCAAGGCCATCATCATCCTGAATAATTTTGCGTCAAATCTTGAAAAAATTCTTGGAGAAACCAATATCCAAACCATCATCACAACAAGTATTGGTGAGTTATTGGGATTTGCGAAAGGCAAAGTCGTAAACTTCGTCGTCAAAAACGTCAAAGGGATGGTACCAAAATATACGCTCCCCAACCCCGTCTCCTTCTCCGAAGCCATCAAACAAGGGAAGAAGTTTTCGATTCAACCCTTTGACAATCCTAGAGAACAGGTCATCATCCACCAATATACCGGCGGAACAACCGGAGTATCCAAAGGAGCCATGTTGACCAACCATAATCTCATCTCCACCATGCTGCAAATCAAAGCCGTAGTCGCTCCGTTTTTGCCTAAGGATAATGTGGTTGGGCTTTGTCCCCTACCCTTGTACCACGTATTTGCCTTTGCAGTAAATGGCTTAGCCTTATTTAGCCTTGGCGCAAATAACATCTTAGTCACTAACCCCCGCGACATCAAATCCTTGGTCAAAGAATTTAAAGGCAACAAAATCCAATTAATGACGGGAGTGAATACACTCTTCAATGCCTTGCTGCACAATAAAAAATTTAGGGCCATGGATACCAGCAACCTGAATATCACTATCGGTGGAGGCATGGCTGTCCAAACGCCCGTGGCCATCGAATGGGAAAAAGTAACCGGCTGCTATTTGGCGCAAGGCTATGGTCTCACAGAAACTTGTGCGATTGTCAGTGTCAACCCTTTCACCAAAGAAACTGGCAAATTAGGCACGATTGGGCTTCCATTCCCATCCACGGATATTCGAATCGTGGACAAAGAAGGTCATCAGCTCGGGCTAAATACGCCCGGAGAGATTTTGGTCAAAGGCCCACAAGTCATGAAAGGTTATTACAAACGCCCGGATGAAACCGCCAAAACAATCAAAGATGGTTGGCTTTATACCGGTGATATCGGACAGATGGATGAAGATGGGTTCTTAAAAATTGTCGATCGAAAGAAAGACATGATTCTTGTTTCTGGATTTAATGTCTTCCCCAATGAAGTTGAAGATGTTCTAGTCGCCCATCCCAAAATCTTGGAAATCGGCGCCATCGGTGTACCGGACGAACACTCAGGCGAAGTGGTCAAAGTCTTTGTGGTCAAAAAAGACAAATCCTTAACAAAAAAGGAAATATTGGCTTTCGCCAAAGAAAATTTAACCGGTTACAAACGACCAAAGGTTATTGAGTTTGTTGATGAACTGCCCAAATCAAACGTCGGTAAAATCTTACGACGAAAATTGCGTGAACTATAAAGGTCTTTATTATAAAATACTGATAATCAATTGATTATCAGTATTTTTTGCATGAGTGTTTTGGTTTTAACACCAAATATCCGGAATCAATCAGTCCGAGCGACTTTCCGTACCGCTTTATTACCGTGATCATCTTCTAATACGACGATGAGAAGGGCGGACTTGGTATTCAAATTACCACTCTCGAAGTAAGTCTTTGTACCACCATCACTCGACACAAGGCGGCCGTCCAAATCATAAATGGTCATATTGATATTTTCATCTTCTCCATCCGCATATTTAAAATCCACTCTAAATTTATCAGCAGTGTAATTGATTTTCACCTGACTAAAGGCATTCTGCTCATCTTGGATATGCGCTACGGCAGCATCATCTTTTTCTATTTTAAATAGGACCGGCAGAATAAATTCCACATTCACTTCCTTCCCATCTAATTCCGCCGGACTCCATTTAAAGTCAGCAGCATGCAAGGCTCGAACGACTTCAGCCCCCATACCAAACCCGGAATCTTTTAGTATTTCAAAAGATTGCTGACCATTCCCATCAATAAGAATCTTCACTACCACTTTACCATCCATACCGGCTAATCTGGCAGCTTCGGGATATTCTATCACACTGTAGAGCTTATTCAGTAATTTTGAGTCAGAACAACTCTTTTGAGCATCCAAATCTCCTGCGGTTTCACATCCTTTGAGGACAGCTATTTTACTCAGTCCATTATTCTCATAATACAATGATTTTACGATTTCCATTTTCTCCTCATAGGTGTCAGGATTAAATACAAATATAGTATCCATAAATTCTTCTGCAATTTTGGGCGTAGTTTGCGCAAGCACCCGATTACCAAAAGAAATAAAGAACAACATCAAAAGGAGTGGCAAACTCCAAGCATATTTTATTTTTGCCAATGAATTAGAACGCTTTTTAGTCATCATAACGATTCGTTTTTTAAGCTGTGAATTAATAAATGAATTTGCGACAGCAACCTGATTTCCGGATAAGGATTGCTTCATCAACAATAGGCCATATTGTTTAATATTTTCTTGTTTTTTGACGGCATGATCGGCTTCATATTCATGCACTTCACGCAACGCACGTTGAAATAAATAAGTCAGCGGATTCCACCAAAAAATAATTTTTAATACTTCCGTAAAAAGAATATCTAGTGAATGTAACTGGTCCATATGGGTCTTTTCATGGAGTAAGACTTGATGCCATTCTTCTTCCGAAAAACGGTCTTTATCAAAGACAAATAGATAATTAAAGAAGGAAAATGGCGCCATATCCCGTTCGATATGAATCGTTGTAAAATCATCATTTTGCTCTTTTCTACTACCCCGAACCAACCAGGCTATCCCCACCAAATCTCTCAAAAAGCGCAAGGCCATCACCCCAAATCCTACCCAATAAACAATTGATAACCAAAACATTATATCAAATTCTTCTTGATTGACTTCATTTGGCGAAAGCGCCGGATCCAGATTAGTTATCGTAAGTATGGGCAACTGTACAACTTGTACACCCACTTCGGCATGCTGCATCATTGCTTGCGCAAAAGGTAAAATCAAACCCACCAACAACGCCCCTAACAAATAAAAACGATTGGTCTTAAAAAAGGTCTCTTTGCCCAAAAAAATCAAGTAAAAGACATACAACAAACCCCAAGTCAAACTCACTTGTAAAAGATAAATATTATTGCTCATCATAATCCTCTAATTTTTTGATTAACTCCTTTAATTCTTCCGGGGATAAAGATTTATCCTTGACCAAAAAAGAGACTAAATTTTGAGCAGAGCCTTGAAAATAATTTTTGACTAAGTCTTTGATATTCCGACCGGAATATTCTTCCTTCGTGATGATTGGATGATACTCATAAGTGCGCCCATACGCCTTGTGCGACAAGAAACCTTTTTTCTCCAAAATCCTAAATACAGATGACACCGTACTATGCGGTGGCTTGGGCGGGTCTAATTTTTCAATTAACATACTCACCGTGCAAGGGCCTAAAGCCCAGATACGATTCATAATGTCTTCTTCTACTTGCGTTAGTTTCTTCATAATTCAACGACTTTTTTCGTTTTATAACGCAAAGTTACGTTGAATTATTTTTAGATGCAAGGGACGGGTTGAAAATGGGTTGAAATTATAGTTTACTTTGACAGTCCATGACAAAAGAATTTGCTAGACCTTTTAATCCCGGCAGTGAGCATTATTCCAATCTACAAATACATCCCTATGGTTGTTTAATTATCTAAACCGGACAAATTTGACAACCATGGTTAATCAATCACCAACTTTCCCAAAACCGCATCATCACCAACTTCTACTTTGACAAAATAAATACCTTTGGGCAAGTGAGAGATATTAACATCTTTACTTTTAGTCTCAAACACAAGCCTACCTAAATAGTTATAAACCAGTACTTTATCAATCAAATCCTGATTCATTAAAGAAATATGAATAACGTCACTAGCTGGATTGGGCTGAATAATTATTTGACCAATTGGTACTTCTTGTAAACTTACAGGAATAGATGTCACCATTGTATTTATTGTTGTATTCGTCCCAATTGATGGGCTAAAATCAAAACCAACATAAGCTGTATTGGTGATTTTGGTATCATCTAACAAGTCTAATTCTGGACTAATTTCATAGGTAATAAAACCGTGACTCATAAACTCATTGGACGAACTTGATGACAATCTGATATTTTTGAATAAAAAATTGACCACATTATCTTCGATGGAAGTCTGAACGGGAAATGAACTATTCACCACTCGAAAGGTACTCATATCCAAATTTGCATCAATGGTATCCAAAATGCGAACATCAAAAGCTGTCTCATTCCCTGTGTTTTGGAAATGAATGGTATAGCTTAGTGTTTGATCGTGAAGTGTGTAGTTTTTAGCTTGCACACCTGGTGGCATAACCAACTTATCATCAGGGGTAAAGGAACATTGCACCAATGGTTGATAATCAAATTCTACCAATCCCAAATTGGAGTTATACATTTTACCGTGGTACAATAGTCTATCCCCTACTCCATTTTCATCAGGTACTTTAAACTTTAAGATAAAATCTTGATATTGAAATGGATAAATAGAATCAAACGGCCAACTAATCGTATGCTGTATCGCATCAAGGGTGTAATTAAGAGCAGGACTCATACTTACGAATGTAGTCGTCGAATCGTAATGAAGAAAAATCATTCCTGATTCAATGAAAGTCCCTGTGTTTTGAGCATGTAAAAAGAAATCAACTTCGGTATTGCATCTAGTTTGATCTGAAGTTAAGCTGATAGCAGCAGAATGTTCAGAAAAATTTGGATAAAGCCCAAAGTTATAATCCGAATTATTAGCATTTCCTTGTTCGTAAAACACACTAAACGATGCACTATCCGTGGTCAAGGACCAAGCAGGATTAGGCACCCAGTGAAAATTATAAATAACACCAGTATCACAAAATTGAACAAACTTTCCCGAACCCCACGAGAATACATCTTGTCCTATCGGGTCATCAAATCGAATCTTTTGATTAGAAATCCCAAATTCTGTCGAATCTTGAATCTGATTTTGATTAGAATCATAAAAAATCGTTCCCGAAATTTCCTTAGGGCAGTCTATTTCTTCAGCGCTATTGCATCCCACAGCATTATCATGAATATTTACAGGGATTGAATCCATACTTAGTACCCCACAGACAGATGCCACATTACAATCTGAAAGCTTTGAATTATTGAATATACTGATAGCAAAACCCGAAAAAGGATTTTGGAAAATGGTATTAGGATCTACATTTGATAGCCCATCTATATTAGTAAGATTTGTATCGTTTACAATATACAAATTGCCATTAATGGCCGATAAATTTCCCAACCCATCTAGGTTGAGTAGGGCATAATTCTCACTTATACTCAGCCCATTCCCAATAGTAGTAAGATTCTTTAAGCCGTTTAGATTGACTAGGGAGACATCTCCCCAGATAGACACCCTTCCCCCTATATCTACTATATTATTCAATCCACCCAAACCAATCAAGTCACTATTCGCACCTATTCTCAAAAATCCACCGAGACTTGTCACATGTTCTAAACCATACAGACCTTTCAGTTTATTATTAAAAATAACTTCTAAAGAACCACCAATGTGTGTTAAATTATTCCAGTCAGCAAGCCACTTCAAGTTATTATTAAATTGGATGCTCAAGGTCTGACCAATACTTTCTATTTGAGATAAACCCTTTAGATTAGTAATATTAGATGCTGATGTAGGCAGTCCAATTATCACACCCCCTTCAATCACCTTACACCCAGGGTAATTAATAGGAAATTTATCGACCTGCTCTTGTGTCTCAAATACAATCCCATCAGGAAGACAGGATTGGCTTTTACCTACTTGCGTGAAAATATAAAGCACAAGATACAAAATGATATATTTCAAGTTTTTCATTTTCTTCTATTTTTATTTGTAACTGTTTAGGTATCCCTGTTTTTAGGCAGAAAAAAGTGATGTACTGACGACTCTTTCGAGAGAAATAAAACGCCCTATACTTGATTTATGGTAATAACAACAACAAATCAGCACGAATACGACAAATATAAGCAATTTCGTTACCATATAAAAACACAAATTATGGCCTTTGTAAACCCTTTTTCTGAATGTTTTTTAGAAATTTTAACGTATCTATCTAATTATCAACAATTTACAAAAATACTATTATCAGGTTTGTAGATAAAAACTAGGAAAAAAATTCTATTCACCTAAAACAACCTACTATTTTTGTCACTATTCAGCGGCCATATTCTTGGTAGATGAATGAACCGCTACTCTCTAGTCAATACAAAGCAAACCTTAAACCTATTCCGACACCCAATCAGACAAAACATCCGCCACCAAAACCCCGGCCATCACCATCGGAACAATCATGTAATACAAATAAGTCAAAGGACTAAATAGAAAGAAAATCATCAAAAAAGCATATAACATTCCCAAACTAAAATCAAAAATATTCATCCGCTTGAGTTTCGTGTGATAAGCAAACAAACCAACCGCCATCGTCAATAATAACATCCCCGCTTGAATCACTCGATTGATAAACACACGATCCACCATTTCCCCCGTAAGGGTTCGTTTCAAATTTCCTGCAAAGGTCATCCCATCTTCCATAGAATAAGAAATCGGTGGATTACCATAACCCATCCACTCTCCTACAACGGCTTTTCGATGATAGCTAATGCCTTCCGCAAAAATACCGGGATCCTTCATAATAAAAGGAATAATGTACAAGCCAATCACACTCGCTACAACCACCCCCAAAATAACCATGCTCTTCTTAAATGAGAAGTGCCAAATCATCAAATAAGCAAAGGTCGGTAACCAAAAAATAAACGTATATCTCGATAAAAGAATCAACACAATCCCAAGCGTAATCAACGTCAAATTGCGCTGAATCAAGCCCGCTGCCAAGACCAAATAATAAGCAACAATCACCGTTTCCAAGCTTACGCCAATCCCCAATTGCACATATTTAAAAAAACCAAAAATCGGCAAACTCACCAATACAATGCCCGCTAACTGCCTGCCAATGTGATCATTATGCTTCATCACACTCTGCCCGAATATCGCCATCGCCGGAATCAAAAGCAATATGCCTATCCATCGGGCATCTATGCCCAACCAATTGGTAAATCCAATCGGCAACCAATGCAACGGCATATACACCGGATAGGCGCTATAAGACTCAAAATGAACTAAAGAGTAAGGGGGTACACCTTCGGAAAAGCGCCGATACAACATCTCCAATTGGGGCATCACATCCGAAACCTTGGACGGATCCGGAAAGGCTTTTAGCACACTGATAAACAGAAGCGCCGCCAATCCCATCACCATCACCCCTACAAAACTTCCTAAATATTTTCCATTGCCGATGGGAGCAAAAGACGGAGCAGTCTCCCCTTCTTTGGGCAATTTCGCCTGAAAATAAAAAACCACCAACAATAAGGTCGTCAGCAGCAGCAAATAGGGACTCACAAACTTCCCAACCGCTTGTCCATGATTCAGGACTAAATACAATTGAATGCCAAAAACAAGAATTAAACGTATAGAGTTTCTCATAAAGCCTGCTATTTTGTGCAAACTTACGTAAAAATTGGCTCTTCTTAGATTTTAGTGGATTTTATATTGGCAATTTCGATTGTTCTTGGAAAGGTTGGGCTTCGCTTTGGTCTTTGGTCATTAGACGCCGACATCCGCTCATACAACCAACTGGAAATCCGATTTCGAAACGTACTTACCAACCCGGCTCATAGGCCGTTCACTACACGCACTCCACTCACCGTCGCTTGCTCCGCCGCTCCTTGTTCACTCCGTCCGTTCCGTTCGCTCCACTCCTTGCCTGCTTGAACTCAAGACTGGACG
>JANTGI010000119.1 GCA_024762995.1 Saprospiraceae bacterium
AACAGATTGCACCAAAACAATATTCTAGGGCTACAAAGATTTCGCTCCTATGGAGCTTGAAATTTGAAAATAACCTGCTATGACTTGCGATTGGGGTATGCTTTTATCCCGCCACTACGTTTCGGGCTACAAAGGTGTCGCTCCTATGGAGCTAGAATTGGTCGAAATCTTGAAACAGGTGCGATATGTTATACACACAACTTTTTTTAGGTAGAAATATAAAAAATATTATTGCTTGGTGTCTTTTGAATTTTATTTTGTTATCGGTTGTATAATCCGAATAATATTTTGGTGTAAACTTATTGTGTAGTCTAACTTTTGTTAAAGTTAGCGATTTTTTCAAATATTTACCAAAAATTAATTGACAGTCTAATAGAGGATGATTATCTTTGTCTCAAAGTAGTTTTTGTGTTTATTTGTTTGAGTTAGTCCCTTCGGCCTTGCCGAAGGGATTTTTATTTTCCCGTAAGGGCAAAAAAAAGAGGGTGTACTAGTAGTAGTACACCCTCTTTTATAGTTGCTGTAGATGGATTATCTACTCATCTGGTCATAAGTGAGCGATAAGAAGATCGTTCTACCAATCCAAGGGCCACCAATATTAGTGATGTATGAATTCCCCAAGATATTGGTTGCGCCTAATTTCGCGACTGTTTTCCAAGGTTTAATCATATAACTCAATTGACCATTTAGGGTACCATAAGCGGGTACGGTTCCGTTTCCGAAAGAATTTTCCCAATGAAACTCGTCAGACCATTTGTAAGAAAGCCCAAAGCCTAAGTTTTTGGCAATTTTTCTATTAGCAAGTCCTACATTGAACATGATGCCCGGCATATTGAATCCGGATTCAAAATTGTCGTCATTTTCGCCTATTTTTTCGTAGGCAAATTGCTGATAAGAGACATTACCGGTAAGTTTATAGTTTTTTGGCAGACTATAACTAATACCTAGACCGGCCCCATAGGAAGTAATTTGTCTATCTTCGTTATAGTACATTCTGAAAGACTGTCCGGGTGCAATGGCTTGACCTTTTTGATATACGGTGTCAATATTTACGACATTTTGTTGATTGATGAAGTTATTGTAAATGTTGTAATAAAAATTGACATCTGCCATTAATTTGTTGGCTATGACCCCTTTGTATCCCACTTCAACAGCCTTTAGATTTTCAGGCTTCACATAGTCCAAAGTGATGGTTTGTCTATAGTTTAGATAGTTAGGATCTCCTTGAAGGGCCGCCAAATTAGATTTGTCGTAAGACGCTTTAGTCCATACTCTGCCATTATTTAGACCATATCTTTCCGCATTCTTTTTTGAAGTACCGATGATGATATTGGTGGTCGGGAAGTAAATATAAAGGGCTTGAGTAGATGGATTTCTGAATCCGGTCTGGAACGAAGCTCTGAAGTTGTGCTGTTTTTTGTCTCCTGCAGAATAAACCAAAGATACTCTAGGGGTAACATTGCCATCAAAGTTATCATTCTTATCATATCGGATGGAAGCCCCTATTTTTAGGCGATCATCCATGATTTTCTTTTGAATTTGTGCGTAAGCACCATATTCATTGATTTTGATACGACTATTGACTCCGGTACCGTCCGGGTCTTCATTGAAGATGGTTCCATCCGTAAATAAGTCATATTGTCTCCAGTTTCCGCCCACTTGTAAGCCAATAGCATCATTCAATATGCTACTAAGGTCCACATTGCCTTCTACATGATATAAGTGAGAGTCATCAATAAAGCTAGCACCTCCCTTTTGGAATAAACCATTTCTTACAGAGTTGACGGCATTTTGGAAAGCCTGAGATCCCGGTTTGGCAACATCTGCATCGGCAGCGGCTCTGGCAGCCTGATGAAGAGTCGCTTTCATGGAAGCCGGCATGTGTGCTAAGTCGGGAATTAAAGAATCGACCAACATGGCCTTTAGTGCACCCCCAATATAGGTTCCTGCATAGGTGGGTACCCACTTGGTTGCACTTGGAGAAAGACGTTCATTGGTGAGCCCTCCTAAGGCTGTAAGGTTATAGGATTTTCCTGCGTCAGTACCGGAAGTGTATCCACGAATAAAGAAATTAGCTCCTTTAAGTTCAAGTTTGTGGAATTGTTGGATAAAGTTACGCAGCACATAACGTTCGCTACCTTGATATATCGTGCTTCCATTACCATATCGATAGTTGTAGCTGGCTTCCAGCTTATCATTGATTCTATAATGTAAGGCGGTAGATGCTTTGATACTGGTCGCATCCCGGCTTTCTAGAAGGTCATTTTCCTTAAATCCCGTACGAGTGACCTGTATGGGGTCAGCTTGCGCAATAAGTGATGGGAATAATTGCTTATAAATTTGAAACTTGACCGGGTCTGCTCCGTTTCCGGAAAAGGAATAGGCCAAAGCATTAGACAACGCACCATTTAAGCTGGGAGAGTTGAAAGGTAAGAAGATTTGGGATTCGTCACCATATAGATTGACTCCATCAAAGTTAGGATCGCCAACCTTCACACTGCCATCGCCTTCAGTTGGTCTATCTACATCATATACATCTGCTACCCAATCTTTGGCTTGTAGCGTAGAGAAGTTCAATTTGTAAGCAAACTTATCATTGATTTTTTGTGCCCAACGAATCGTCACTTGCCCCATCGGGTCAGAATACTCTCCTGTAGAGGTTGTGGACTGTGTTAACCCTGCTTTAGTTTGGGCGCTAAGTCCTTGATAATCAAAGGGGCTTTTACTATTCATTAAGAGAATACCATTAAAGGCATTTGGTCCGTACAAGGCCGAAGCGGCTCCGGGAACTAGCTCTACATTAGCGATATCTAGTTCAGAAATACCTACAACATTACCTGTCGGAAAGTTTAACAATGGAGCGGCATTGTCCATTCCATCCATCAATTGGACAAAACGAGTATTGGCGACAGCCGCAAAACCGCGGGTGTTGTAAGATGTAAAAGTTAGACTACCGGAAGCTTCGCGCACGCCTTTTAGGCTTTTGATCTCATCGTAATAATCTGCCGAAGAAGCTTGTTGAATACCGATTAAGTCTAATTTTTCGATGGTAACGGGAGATTCTAGTATTTTTTCTTCCATTCTTGAAGCAGAAATAACTACTTCATTACCAATAATTGCTTGAGTAGATAAAGCAACATTGACTGTGGCGTTAGTCTCTGTGACTTCAACTTCTTTCGTTTCCATGCCTACCATGGAAATCTGTAGGGTATAAGGGACCGGCACATGCGATATAAGCGTATAGGAGCCGTCAACATCTGTTACGGTGCCCCGAACAGTACCTTTTATTAAGACACTGGCACCTATCAAAGTCTCTCCGGTTTCTCCATCTGTCACAATACCGGACACTGTATTTTGTCCAAAAGCAAAGGATGATAAGGAAACGAAAAGAAAAAATAGGGTTATTCGAGTAAATGAAAATTTGAACATAAATCCTTTTTGAAGTTTGAAAAATAAGATTCTTCCGATAAAGGTATAAAAAAACATAAAATATTAAGACAAATCTATGCAAATATTTTATAATAGAAAATTTTTATTTCAATATAATATATTGATTTTTAATGATTTATAAAACAAAATATAACTTTCGGTATTTTTTGTTGGGTGCCTAGTTTGTCTTGTTTTGTGTTTTTTTTGGTAAGTTGATGCTTGAAGGATGGTGGTACTTAGGATGCTATGCCTGCACTTTTCGCCTTGTCTGAAGCCAAAATATCCATGGGCTTCTTTCACCAATTCCACAAAGTCCAGAAGGAACGACACCGTTGCATCGTTATACCGTCAAACCGATGTACCGTAGTTAAATCTCTAATTTTAGTGAGTCAAGTCATTCATTATCCTTCCTTTTTGCCTTACTTTTGTCCAAAATACCAATCATGAAATTAATTGACGGAAAAGAATTAGCCAATCAACTGAAGGAGGGCTTACGCCAAAAAACAGATAAACTCGCTGCTGAAGGTAAGCGACGCCCACATTTAGCGGCTATTTTGGTCGGTAATAATCCCGCCAGCGAATCGTATGTGCGCAATAAAGTACGCTCCTGTGAGCAGGCCGGTTTTGAATCTACCTTAATTCGTCGCCCGGCCGATGTTTCCGAATCCGAATTGCTGGCTATTATTGATGAATTAAATAACAATCCGGCGATTGATGGCTATATTGTTCAATTGCCCTTACCCGATCATATTCATGAGCAAAAGCTGCTTTTAGCCATTCATCCTGATAAGGATGTGGATGGTTTTCATCCTATGAATTTTGGTAAGATGGCCCAAGGGATGGACGCTTTTTTGCCGGCAACCCCCTATGGGATTTTATTGATGCTGGAGCATTATGGTATCGAAACTTCCGGTAAAGAAGTCGTCGTTATTGGGCGAAGTAATATTGTGGGTACCCCAATGAGTATCTTGCTTTCTCGAAAGAGTAATCCGGGCAATGCCACGGTGACACTGGTACATAGTCGAACCAAAAACTTAAAAGCACATACTCTCAATGCGGATATCATCATTGCTGCCATTGGCATACCTTATTTTTTGAAAGCAGATATGGTTAAAGATGGGGCAGTCATTATTGATGTGGGTATCAATCGGGTAGAAGATGCAACGCGAAAAAGGGGGTATAGATTAGTGGGAGATGTTGATTTTGAAGGGCTTGCGCGAAAAGTTTCCTTTATGACTCCGGTACCCGGTGGGGTTGGTCCAATGACTGTTTTGGGATTGTTGATGAATACGATGAAGGCTTATTTGGGTAGGTAGCGCAGGTTTGGTCTTTGGGGCGCTCCCTGCGGTCGCTTTTGGTCTTTGGGGCGCAGCAAGTTGCTTTTGGGGCGCAGCAGGCTGCTTTTGGTGGTGAAAATTCCCATGGTTATTGGGTTATAATCCTTTGACCCCTGCCTGCAGCGAGCAAGTTTTACCATTCACCAATACCACAAAGCCAAGAATGAGCGACACCGTTATCCCGCTATCCCGTTGCACCGCTATCCCGTTGCACCGTTGCATCGTTATCCCGTTATCCCGAAGTATAGTAACTTCAGTGAGTAAGTTTGCTACATTCTAACTACCTTTGCCGGCATCAATAATAATTTGAATATGTATTACGCAGTTGATTTTGTGGCTTCCGAAGAAAATACGGAATTGCTGAATGCTTTGTTTTTAGATGATTTTGAAGCAGTTGAATTTACCGACAATGGATTTGCGGGCTATTTGACGAAAGGGGTGAAAGCGGATGCTTTGTTGCCTAAGCTGAAAGAGTTGGAGTCTGCTCTTGACTTTTCGTTTACGGTCAGGGCGATTGAAGAAGAAAATTGGAATGCGCAGTGGGAAGCAGGGTTTCAGCCGGTCGAAATAGGTGATTTTTGTAGGATTTATGCAGATTTTCATGAAGAAAAGGAGGGATTTGTTCATCAGATATTGATTAATCCCAAAATGGCATTTGGTACCGGACATCACGAAACAACCCATATGATGATTAGAGCCATGGAGCAGATACCTATAACAGGGAAAATATGGGATTTTGGGACAGGCACAGGTATCTTGGCGATTTTGGCTAGAAAAATGGGCGCACCGGCAGGCATCATCGCCAATGATATAGAGGAGGCTGCTGTAGAAAATTCGCGTGAGAATATGGTTATTAACGGTGTTAATGGTATTGATTTTAGGTTAGGTGGTATAGAAATTGTACAAGAGTCAGGGTTCGACCTTGTTTTAGCGAATATCAATCGAAATGTAATTTTAAGCAGTCTGGAGCCGTTAGTAAAAAGGCTAAAGCCGGGCGGTCAGGTATTATTTTCGGGAATCATGAAACAGGATTATCAGATGGTGGCTGACAGATGTCAAGCGCTTGGCCTTGATGAACAAATGTACTTAGAACTAAACAATTGGGTATGCACATTATTTTTGCGCAAAAAAAGTTAATTTTTTCGGCTTTCTTTTTGGCTTTTTTTCTGGGCTTTTCGGCCGATATTTTTGCGCAAGCAAAGAAACCTTTTCCTACCGAGCCGGCAAAGTTTATTATTGAATTTGGTGATTTTTTAGCGGCTAGCAAAAGTAAGGATGTAATTGAGTTGAAGAAAAAATTTAGTGCCGATTTTGGGGTCTTATTTACTCCGGTCGAGCAGGATAGTATCATTAGTTTTGTGAATCAACTCAAAGTTAGACGATTTAATGCGAAGCCTGATTTCGTAAATTATGTCCACATCATTACCGCATTAAAGTCAAATACCGAAAGACCCAATGGATTGGCGGAGTGGCATCAAATCGCCCATGAAGTTTTGGCGAAAGACAAAAAACCGGAAAAAACACTCAAGTCTTTTTTGAAGTTTATGGGGCCTTTCCTGACGGAAAAATCCTTCAAAGATACCAAAAGGGGAGGAGTGATATGGTCCACCAAAGGGGGAACCTATAAGGTGGAGTATGCCGATAATGATTTATTTTTTCATTTTGATGATATTGATTTGTTGGCTTTACGTCGGAGTGATTCCCTGTTGATAGCCCGGACTTCCGGTGACTATCACCTAAAAACTAACGAATGGAAAGGAAAAGGCGGGCAAGTGAGTTGGGAAAAAGCAGGATTGGGAAAAGATGTTTTTGCCACCTTGTCAAACTATCGCATTGATTGTGCAAAAGGCTTGTATCAGGCTGATTCTGTGCAGTTTGTATATCCATTTTTGTTGTCTCAACCCATGCTGGGGAGCTTGACGGACAAGGTGGCAAAAAGTAAGGCGAAGGCTACTTATCCCAAGTTCTCTTCCTATAAAGAAGATTTTGTGTTGAAAAATATAGGCCCGGGTATTACTTTGGTCGGAGGCGTAAAGCTGGATGGCGCAAAGATTTACGTCAAGTCGGAAAAAGGACGAAATGCCACCTTTACCTATCACAAACCACAAAATACCAACATCCTTTTTCGATGCCATGCCAAAAGCTTTAGTATCAAACAAGAACAAAAAATATCGGGTAGCCAAGTAGAAACCAGCATTTACTTTAATCAAGATTCTATCTATCATCCATCCGTCACTATGACCTACCTAATGAAGACTAACCAGTTAAAACTATCCAGAGCAGATAGAGGGAGTGACCGGAATCCATTTTTTAATTCCTTTTATCAAGTTAATATTGATGTAGATAAGATAAGCTATGATGTCAATAAAGAAAAAATACTCGTCGGAGACAAAGGGCTTTCCATCGATAAAATTAAGAATGAAGTAACCTTTGAGTCCGTGAATTTTTATGATGAAGCGACTTATATCCGTTATCAAGGGGTGGCCGCAACCAATCCTATCGCCGTTTTATTGCGATTGTCTGCGGAGACCGGAGAAGTAGAATTTGATGAAAGCGATGTCGCCTATCGAATAAATCCTAAGGTAAAAAAAGAAAATAATAAAAGACTTCTTTACCAGTTGGCTTCTGATGGGTTTATTTTTTATGATAGTGATAACGGTAAGGTGATTTTGCGAGATAAGCTTTTTCACTATGGGAGAGCCAGCACCGGTAATGCGGATTATGACCCCATTAATGTAGTCTCAAAGTCCAAGGATGCGAATGCGGTCTTTGATCTGGAAAGTGGGAAAACGGAAATCAAGGATGTTAAAACCTTGGAGTTGAGTCACAAGCAACAAGTCGCCATCAAACCCCAAGGAAAACAGCTCAATATGCTGAAAAACCGCGATATGGAGTTTGACGGATTGCTGTATGCGGGTATGGCTGTTTTCTATGGTAAAAATATGCGCTTTAGCTATAATAAGTTTAGTGTAGTCATGGATTCTGTACGGTACTTGGATTTTTATGTGCCCACCGGAAAAGTGCTAAAAAACAAGAGAAAGGAAGCCAAAAGTATGGATTCTAGGATTGAGTATGCGACCGGATATTTGTTGGTTGATGCTCCGCAAAATAAGTCAGGGAAAAAGGATATCAAACTATTCCCTTCCTTTGCTTCCAAGGATTATTCGTATGTTTATTATGATCGTGATGATATACAACACGGTGTGTATAAGCGTGATTCGTTTTATTTTCGATTGAATAAGTTTACGTTCAATAGTTTGGATGATTACAAGAAGGAGGATTTGAAATTTAAGGGGACGATGTTTTCGGCGGATATATTGCCGGAGTTTAAGGAAACCTTGGTGTTGCGAGATGATTTGTCTTTGGGTTTTTTCTATCAGACTCCTGCGACGGGTCTTCCGCTCTATGCCGCACGGGGCAAATATACGGGAGAAGTGGATTTGAGCAATAAAGGTTTTTATGGCAAAGGTTTGGTCAATTATTTGACCGCTTCTATCCAGTCGGAAGACCTGCTCTTTAAGCCTAAGGAGATGTTTGGGACAGCGAAAGAGTTTGCGATGACTGAAGATAGGGAAAGTGATGTGAAAGTACCCCAAGTGAATGGGGATTTGGTGAAAGTGCATTGGAAACCCTACGTGGATAGTATGTATGTTACGACCAAGGAGAAGCCATTTGATTTGTTCAAACAACCTAATTACACTCTGAAGGGGACTTTGGTGCTTACGCCAAAAGGGGCCAAAGGTCAAGGTTTGTTTGATTGGGACGGAGGAGATTTGACAAGTAAGATAATGGATTTGGGGCCTTTTACCGTCCATGCAGATACTGCTAATCTTCGGATAAAAGCCATTGGTGCGGCCGATATTGCCTTGAATACCAATAACTTAAATAGTTTCCTTGATTTTGATAATCAGGTCGGTCATTTTAAGGCCAATAGCGATAGTGTAGTGACGACGCTTCCGCAAAATAAGTACATGACCACCATGAACCAATTTGATTGGGACATGGTCAAGGGAATTATTAATTTTAAATCTAAGCCGGGAACGACCGCCACCTTTACATCCATTCATAAGACGCAAGATTCTTTGACCTTTCAAGGCGAAACGGCCCTTTATAATTTAAAGACCGCAGAGTTAAATATAGGTGGTGTGCCGTCCATTGTGTCTTGTGATGCGACTATTTTTCCGAAAGGAGGAAAAGTGGATATAGAAGTCGGTGCTAAAATTACCACTCTTGAAGATGCACGAATTGTGGCGGATACTACCAATAAATATCATGAGTTTACCGGAGTGACCGTGGATATTTTTGGGCGAAAGGACTACAAGGCCAAAGGCTATTATTTATATAATTTACCGAGTCGAGATCAGAAGATTTTGTTTGAAAATATTATCGGACAGCGGGTCGGTAAGGGGGCGCATAGTGAAAAAGGAACTTTGACCACAGCGACTACCGAAGTGGATGAAAATGCCCACTTTTACATTGATGAAAGGACAAAGTTTAAAGGAATTATCTCGCTTAGAGCCAATGAGAAAGAATTGGATTTTGATGGTTTCGGAAAGTTTGATGTGCCCCATCTCAATGGTAAATGGTTTTCTATACACAGCAAGGGGGATAAGAAAAATCTCATAATTTCTTTGGATAAACCCAAGGCACCCACCGGCGAGCCTTTGGCCCTAGGTATCTTTTTGTCCAAAGAAACAGCCGCTATGTATCCGCGGGTTTTGATGCCTTTACGCTTGCGCAAAGACCGTCCTATTATCAATTGCATGGGTGAGTTTAAATATAACAAAACAAACAAAACCTTTATTTTTGGTGATTCAACCCGTGTTCGAAACATAGGAAGCCGGGGTAATAAAATGGTCTATTTCTCAGAGAATAATGTCGTCCGGGCAGATGGACAGTTGAATCTTGGTTCCGGTATGGAGTATGTAAATATTGACGCCGCGGGAGTATTGGAATCCAAGATGAGTCGCCATATTGATAGCTCCGATTTGGTGATGAGCTTGATGGCCGGTATTGAATTTAAATTTCCGGAAGCCTTACTACGAGTGATTTCGGCAGATTTGGAAAGTAGTTTGCTGGACCTAAAAGATGGGGTCTATGAAAATTCGTTTTACGATAAGGTGTTGCCCAATATGATTCCAAGCCAAAAAGATTTAATCGCTGCCAAAAAGAGCATAAACTCGAGAAGCTTGGTTTTTCCTAAAGACTTTTCTAAGTACCAAATGGTATTTTCTAAGCTCAATATGAAATGGTATCCTGATTATCAGTCTTTTATGACGACTTCCAAAAAGAATGTGCTCGGCACCTTTGCAGGAAAACCGGTCAATAAATCTATCCGTTCTTATGTCGAAATCAAAATGCCTTCCAACGAGGATGATCGAATTTATATCTACTTCAAGCTGCCTAATGATAATTTTTACTTCTTTGGCTATCAAGGGGGTATCCTGAGCACTTGCTCCAATAATGAAGTCTTTAATACGACCGCAGAGAAAATGAAAGAGAAGGATTTTGTATTCAAGATGGGTAAAAAAGGCACTTATGTCGTCGAAACCGTTAATCCTTTGACCGCACAGCTTTTTGTTAAACGGGTAAATACGGCAGTAAGAGGACAATAGTCTAAGTACGGACATCACTAACCAAGTCGTAAAGCCGGAATCTAAAGCCTACCGACTCAACGTTTGACCTGTATGGTAGAGCGAAATTTATTTCGCACATTCGAGCAGTGCAGCGTTGCGAGTTTTTGCATCCGGTTTTATGATACTTGCGCTTTTCCCCACTATTTGCCATGCACTCTTATAAATTTGAAGCTGTCTGTTTGGGCATTCTCTTCTTTTATTTTCTCATTTCAAACCCAATGAAGCGGGTTAATTTCCCGAAAAAAGAAAAACAAAGCATTATGTTTTTTCGTTATTTGAAAGATAACAAGTAGCTTTGCGCACTATTTGTTGAAAAACACGAGAATAAACCAAATCAAAAAAAAAATGAATACAGAAACAGAAGGAAGATACCAAGAGAAAAAATCCAATGGATTTATCCTGCCCATCATTTTAGGCCTGCTATTGCTTGGTGCCGCAGTTTGGGCATTTATGCTTCAAAACAAAAATAAAGCACTGCAAAAAGATAAAGCGGCGCTTTCTACCGAGATGGTGAATTTAAAGGAGGTCAAAGCTCAATTACAAGCCAACGTGGATAGCTTGGAGTCGGCTTACGAAAATTTGTCCGAAGAAAATACTACGCTCCAAGGCGATGTCGAAGAAGCCAACCAAAAAGCAAAGAATGCTGCAAGAGCCGCTGCTAAGTGGAAGCGTAAACTTCAAGAAGCCAATAATTCAAACGCTAGCTTGAGTGACCAAATACAAGCCTTGTTGGCCGCCAAAGGAGACTTGGAAGCTTCTATCGTCTCCCTGCAAATGCAGAATGATTCACTCAAAACACTCACCGTGTCTTTGTCGGAAGACCTTGAACAGACCAAGGAGGACAAAGCCGCCTTGCAAAGGTTAAATGCTTCCATTAATGATGAATTGAAACGGCTGACTTTGGCTAATTTTAAGGCAACGGCCTTTAATGTAAGCACCTTACAGCGAAATGGAAAACTCCAAATGCGCGCCCGCCGAGTCAAAAAAGTGAAAGTGAGCTTCGATTTGACCAATGTCCCTGAAAAATATCAAGGTGTGCGACCCATTTATATGGTCATCACCGATGAAAAAGCGACACCGATTAAGGTGGATAAGGTCATTAATGCTACCGTAAAAGTGAACGGACAAAGCCTTGATATTCAGGCTGTTGAAGCGAAGGAGATCAATATATCTGAGAGCCAGCGAGTGGCTTTTTCACATGATTTAGCAAAGAAATTAAAGCGTGGGTATTATCGAGTAGCGGTATATACCGATATAGGTATGTTAGGGGGCAGTTCCTTTAGGTTGCGATAAGAGACATAGAGTATAGATTTTAGGACTGGGTGGTATCGTCTGCCCGGTCTATTTTTTGTTGTTGATAACCCAACCAAGGGTGATTTTGACCGCCAAAACTTGAGTTATTTATTTTGCTCCATTGATGGAGAGTCACTTAAAATTTTTTGTTTTTATGAAGCGGATTTTACTTTTTTCGATGATTTTGCTGATTGTTTTTTCTTCTTGTATCCCTAAGAAAAAATTCTTGCAATTGGTAGATGAAAAAATGAAAATGGAATCCTTTTACCTTGATTCTGTGGCTTCCTTGCGGAATGACATTGTGGGCTGTGAAGACCGGGTCAGCGCTTTACAGTTGGATTTGGCGGAGAGAAAAGGAGAGAATAATATCTTAGA
>JANTGI010000120.1 GCA_024762995.1 Saprospiraceae bacterium
ACCGTTATACCAAGGTTCCTGTCTGCCTACCGCTACAGCCTACGCTGCGCCAAGCAGGCCGTAAGCTAAGTAAAACTATTTATGAGCCACAAAGTAATAGTTCTCCTTTTGGTTGTATTGTCTGGTAAAATCATCTAAGGAAAGGGAATCTATGTTTTTTATATAATTTCCAAAGTGTTGTCCTTTAGGTGCCGCTTGGAGCATCAAATCAAGAATTTCGCCCTTAAAACATCCTACATCGATACAATTACTGTCGGCATGAAGCTTTTTAATGATTGCTTTGGTCTGTATGTCATACCGATGGTTTTTGGATAATGGAATCGGACTCAATTTTAAAATCTTTTTGATGAAGTTTATCAGAATGCTGTTTTTGTCCCGAAAAGAATGCAGGGTGGAAAGTATTTGATTGAAATGTATGAAGGGCAAAGGTAGATAATTATTGTTTTTTTTTGGTAATTAAGATGATGGACACCGCTAAAATAGCAAAACCTGCTGGTACCTAAATAGTTACAACTAAACAACAAACCTAAAAGCCACATCTCGATAGCGCTTTGCTGCTTGCTCAGGAAACTCCGCTTGATAAATGCCACGCCCAACAATCATAAAATCAGTCTTGTATTGCTCGAAAGCGACTTTGGGTGAATTGTAGGACTGTCCTTTGCTGTCTCCTTTTATGTCTAAGTTAATGCCGGGCGTAAATTTTAATAAATCATCAGGGGCAGGATGCGATTGAGCGACCACTCCAATGACGGCGTCTTTGTGCTTGTTGATGACTTGCATTGCTTTTTTACAGTAGTGGTCGTCGGTCAAAGTGTCTTGGGTGGACATCTGAATGATGGGAATGATGGCTAGGTCGGACGCCGCTTTTTTTAAGGCGACGATACTGCCTTCTCCGGCTGTTACGTGCGCAGTAACCATTGAAGCCCAGTCACTTATGTGGTGGATACCTTTGGTTAATTGCAGGGTGGCGGTGTTGCCGATGTCCGCAAATTTACGGTCTTCAAAAAGAATAAAATCATGTGTTGAAGCGAGTGTTTTAAGTTGATTAACCAGGTCGCGATCAAAATCTTCAATGATGTCCGCATGGACTTTTAGGGCGGCAATGTAGGGCGCCACTTTTTTCGTAAGAGATAGAATTTGTGCCTTGGTGGTCACATCCGCAGAGCAAATTAAATTGGTCTTTTTCCGCAAGGCAATATCAATAAGTCGTTGGGCAACGGGATGGGCGACTAAATTTCTTTTTTCCGCAAGGGATTTTCTTTTAGGCTCCGGTGGAGTGATTGCATTTTCCGCAAGGAATTGGAGAACGCTCGATTTGGTGGCGGCATCAATGAGTCCTTTTTGCTGAAAATCATCAATCACATCTTCGATAGAAAAAAGAACATGTACCCGATAGCCCGCTTTTTCAAGAAGTTGTTTCCCGCCTTGTTGGCGGTCGATGACAATGGCGATGTCTTCGACAATCAAACCTTGTTTTTCCAGTTCGGGAATGGTCTCTAAAAGACTTTTTCCGCTGGTAATGACATCTTCGACGATGAGCGCTTTTTGTCCCTTGCGGAAAATGCCTTCGATGAGTTTGTTGGTGCCGTACCCCTTGCTTTCCTTGCGCTTGATGATGAGTGGGGTATTGTTTTCAATGGACATGACGGTGGCCAATGGCAAGGCGGCATAAGGGACTCCGCAGATAAGTTCATAGTTTTGGCTCGCGCAAATAGCTAATAATTCTTGCGCCAATTGCTGAAGGAGAATAGGGGCGGAAGCAATCGCGCGTAAATCCACATAAAAAGGAGATTGGATGCCACTTTTTAAGGTGAAATTTCCAAACTTAATAATCTCTAAATCAAAAATCTTTTGCAAAATATCCGTGCGAGTGCTCATCAAGTGGTGCTTTTGCACAAAGATAGTCAAAAAGCCGAGTGCAAAGAAAAAAGAAGGCTGAATTCCTATTGGAGTTCCGGTTTTATTTTACAAGTCAGCACGGTGAAGTCATCGGGAAAAGGATGGCTGCCTTTAAATTCATTGACAAATTTGAAGAAGGCGTCATTAAAATCGTCGGAGGAAAGGGAAAAATGCTCCCGAGTAAATTGGATGAGTTTTTCTTCCGAAAGGTATTCATTGTGGTCATTCGTTAAATCGGTGACTCCATCCGTAAATGAGAAGATGGTACTTGTTTCGTTCAAGGGTTCTTGTCCTATTTGGACAAAAGGAAGCTTGGCGGTGGCACCGAGTATCAGACAGCCTTTGCGTAAGGTTTTTGTGTTTTCTTTTTGGACAAAAATAGGCGGGATGTGACCGGCATTGACATAGGTCAGCAGATGTTGGTTAAAATCAACGATGCCAATAAAAAAAGTAATGAATCGCTCTCCCTTGGTGACTTTGAAGATATTGGTATTGAGCTGGGTGATGAGCTCTTTGATGGATAGCTTTTGGAATATCAGCCCTCTAAGAATGGCCTGAAAATTAGCCATCAGCAAAGCCGCGCTAATTCCTTTTCCGGCGACATCGGCAATGCAAAACGCAAAACGTTGGGGGCCCAAAGAGAAGTAATCATAATAGTCTCCACCGACTTGGGAGTGTTGGCGGTAGATTTTAGAAAGCTCAAATGTTTTTTGGTTGGGCAGGTTTTTGGGGAGCAGCATCTGTTGAATTTCGGTAGCTAACTGAAATTCTTTTTGGATGAGTTCTTGTTCCAGTTTTGCTCGAAAGAGTCGTTTATTTTCGAGGGCGACAGCGATAAAATTCGTGATGGCGGTGATGACCTGAATTTTGTCATAGGTCGTTCCATTTTCTTTCATGCCCCCGAGGAATGCACAGGCGATGGGTTGGTTTTTGTGGCGAACGGGAATCGCAAAATCAAACTGGTCTAAAAAAGGGTTTTCTCCTTTTTTTATCTTGGATGGTTCTTTAAACCTAGTGGCCAGGTGGGCATAATCATGTTCGTTATCCGGAATTTGGATGTTTTTTTGGGCAACTATTTCCCAATCATTATTGGTGGTGACGCATAGCGCAAGTTGGGGAATTGCCAAATCCCAAGTAACAAATGAACGATACATCGCATAGAGCCCTTGTTCATTGACATTATTATTGATGGCTTGCGTAATCGCCAACAGGCTGTTCATCTGTAGTTTTTTGAGATGAAGCTCATGTTCTAGCTCATTGATTCTAGAAACCGGTGGAGAAATTTTAGATGATTTTTCCATTTCAATTGTGAAAGTACAAAATTTCTTTGGAATGGACTATAATCTTTGGAAAAAATGAATGGAGTAGTCGTTGAGGGAAGGTGGTTGAGCTGATATTTAGGGGGGGGGCTTTGCTTGATTTTGAGGACTAGTCGGGAAGGGTGGCACATAAAGATTACCATAAAAAAAGGCGAACTAACAAAAAATGTCAGCCCGCCCGGAAACAATGTAAATCAAACCGCTTCTTTTGCGGAAAACCGCTTTATCTTCAGTATAGCTTTGTTTAAAGCTTTGTAGTTTTAGTTTCGCTCCGATTGTGGTAATCATAGTGTATTACCATCTTTGCTGGCACAAATATATAAGGAAATAACTTTTTCTTTATTCAAAGTTTTCCACATTTTGTGGAAAACTTATTTAATTTATTGAAAATCAAATATTTATGAATAGAAATAACTTTTCCACATTGTGGAAAACCTATAAAAAGTGTTTATAAAGTGTGGAAAACTGACATCTAAAAGTGGCTAAAGTTGATGGGTTGGCTTTAAAAATCAAGGGAAAAAGGCACTCCAATCAGGTTAAGTCTAGGAGTAGGGTAATAGATGCCTAGAGCATTTTATTGCGTTTGAAAATGACGGCTAAAATAATAGAAATGACAATAGAAGTAAGGATGATGCCCTCGAAGGCATAAGGATTTCTTTCTAACCCATTGGGGACATTCATGCCGTAAAAGCTGGCAATCAAGGTGGGTACCATGAGTAAGAAAGTGATAATGGTTAATCTGTGGATGATTAAATTAAGGTTATTGGAGATGATGGAGGAGTAAGTTTCCATGGTGCCATTCAGGATGTCTGTATAAAGGTTGGCCATTGCTAAGGCCTGAGATGCATCAATGATGATGTCTTCAAAAAGGTCTTCTTTTTCTTCCTGTCCCCGAATCCCTAATTGGTCGGTACGCTTAAGTTTTCTTTTGAGCAATTCGTTGGCGTTGAGAGCATCGACAAAATAGACTAGGCTTTTTTCGATAGAAAGCAAGAGTTTTAACTCCCGATTGCGGCTGGAGTTGTAAAGTTCTTTTTCTATGAGATTGCGTCGTCCGTTTAATCGGCGCAGACTGGTCAAAAAGCGATAAACATTGTGTTCTAAAATCTTTAAGACAAAGAGTTTGCGATCGGAGATGTCAATCTTGACCTTACCACTAACGAAGAGTTCCAGTATGGGATTATCATTATTAGAAATGGTGATGATAAAATCGTCTTCGGTCAATATGATGCCAATCGGCTCCGTGACAAACAAGGGCTCATCTTCTCTGTCTGTTTGGTTTTCGATGGCGACGGAAAAAAGAATAAGCTTGGCATCATCTTCCCGTTCGTAACGAGCTCTTTCTTCGGAGTCTAACGCATCTGTCAAAAAATCAGGTGGGAGTTCATGTTCTTTGGTGATTAAATCCAATTCTTCTTGCCCGATAGGAGGCTTGATGTTAATCCAGCAACCTGCTACGGGCTCCGATAATTCTTTGAGCTTGCGATCTATGGATGTGAAGTATTGGATCATATCACTTTGGTTTTCCATACTGGTAACGAAGTATGGATGGGAGTAGTTCTGATTTGTTCGACAAAAATGGTTTTATTACTTATTTGTAGCTTTTAGGAGGTTTTGTTTTTATGGAAAAAAACTAGGCTCCCAAATATAGTTACGCATATTTAAGGATATGCTTATAAGCGATTGCAAATCTATGGTTTTTGTTCGATTAATTCTAGCTTTGATGAATTAAGTCGTCGGGGCAATTCTCTAAGGAAGAAGGAGCATATTGTCGATGAGTCTCACGTCTCCGGCCCACGCGGCAGTGACTGCGACAAGGTTTTCCCGTAAATCTTTGGCTTTTTTTAGGGTGCTGCCATTGATGATTGTAAAATATTCAGGATTTAGTCCGGCTGATTTTATTTTTTCAATGGCTTCTTCTTCGATTTGTTGAATGGGTGTCTTTTGGAGGATGGCTGCTTTCGCAAAACGGAGGGATTGATGGAGGACAAGAGCTTTTCGTTTCCATTGAGGGCTTAGGCGAGTATTTCTGGAGCTCAGTGCTAAGCCTTTTTGGGAGCGTACAATAGGGCACATTACCAACTGCGTAGGCAATTTTTCAGATTGGATGAGTTGGCGAATGATGGTGGCTTGTTGGTAGTCTTTTTGGCCCATGAAAATCTTATCCGGTTGTATGAGTTCCAAAAAACGATGAACAACCATGGCGACTCCATTAAAATGTCCGGGTCTAAACTCCCCTTCCAATAAGCGGTCAAGTCCATTGAGATGGAACACTCTATTTTTATTGAAGCCCTTGGGATAGATTTGGTCGCCGGATGGGGTGAAGAGTAGGTGATTATCGGCTTGCGCCAAAAGACGAATGTCGTTTTCTAAGGTTCTGGGATATTTCAATAAGTCCGTTGGGTCATTGAATTGGGTGGGATTGACAAATATGGAGGTCACTACAAAATCGGTTTGCTTTTTTGCGGAAGCCACGAGGGATAAGTGTCCTTCATGGAGGGCGCCCATAGTGGGTACGAATCCAATTGTTTGCTTGTTTTTTCTGACAGAATCAAGAAGAAGGAGGAGGTCTTTATTGTTTTTAAAAATAAACATTGTGTCCTGTTTGAGTGTTGCGAAATGGGTCAAATCGAGCCAAATCGGTGCAAATGTAAGCTTTTGTGGAAAAAAAAGCGTACCTTTGCATGGATTTTTCTTAACTAAAACACAAGGACTAGAGATGGAGAAGAAAAGAATTTTGTTTATTTCGCAGGAGATGGAGCCTTATACAACAGGAGATGCTATTTCTACAATTTCAAATAAATTACCACTACACCTTTACGATAAGAATGCCGAATTAAGGCTGTTGATGCCTCGTTACGGGACCGTTAATGAACGCCGTCACCGATTGCATGAAGTCGTGAGGTTATCAGGAATTAATATCATCATTGACGAAAGTGATCACCCACTCATCATCAAAGTGGCTTCATTGCCAAGCTCGCGTTTGCAAGTATATTTTTTAGATAATGAAGATTATTTCAAGCGTAAGTTTTTGTACGAGGATGCAGAAGGTAAGCCTTTTGCGGACAATGGCGAGCGTGGGGTATTTTTTGCTAAAGGGGCACTAGAGATTGTCAAAAAATTTGGTTGGGTGCCGGATATTATCCATTGTCATGGTTGGATGTCGGCATTAGTGCCATTTTATTTGAAGACAGTTTATAAGGATGAGCCGTTGTTTAGAGATTCTAAGGTGGTATTTTCTGCTTATGACAGCCCTGCATACGAGGAGAGCTTTGCAGAAAATTATAAAGCCAAAGTGGCTATTGATGGTCTAAAGGAGGAAGATTTAGGAGCCTTTATGGAAGACGGTCATTTTTCTTTGACAAAAGGAAGTATCCAGTATTCGGATGCCATCATTAAATCAGGGACGGAGTTTCCGGATTATATTGAAACGCAAATGGCAAAATTAGAGAAGCCATTTTTGGAATTTACAGATGTAGAAGGAGATTATAATGAGATTGTTGAATTTTATAACAGCCTCGTTGAAGAAAATGAAGTCGTATAAAAGTTTCGGTACTTCGGTTTAACGGTATAACGATACAACGGTATCGCTCATTCTTGGTTTTGTAGCATTGGTTAAAGGTTAATGGTCAAAGGTCAAAGGGTTATAAAATTTGGCTTCTGTCTAATTTCTTAGGGACACAATCAGAAAAAATGTACATAATTAGACGAGATTATTTTGAGATTAGACAAGGCGGGAAGAGCGATGGTAGCAGGGCTACCAGAGTGATGAGCAACGTAGGATAATCTCAAAAGAAGCCGTATAAAATGGACATTTATTTTGGGTGTGTCCCTTGACATTAGGAGCTGTTAGATTAGAAGGCAAAATTTTTTAAAGATGCTTTGATAAGCTTTTATGCTTTTCTCGGTTACAAACCCAATAACCACGGGATTTTTTAAGTGCCGAAACCTAAGTAGAGACAAGGCTGCCTTGTCTCTGCTAAGCATGCCTTGTCTCTGCTAAATTTTAGATGGTAGATACTGAATTGTTACGTTTAGTTTTTATATCTTTGTGCCAATTAAGAACTCCTGGGATTAGTTAAAACTTTCTCAGGAGTTTTTATGAATCTGAAAAGTAGTGTTATTTCTGTTTGCAAGGAGAATATCCCAAGGAAAGTGACGTTTTTTTGCGGACATACGGAAGTAAAGTCCTTTGGAATTTTGCTTCTCTTGCACACAAAATGTTGGTAGATTGTCGATGCTAACACTGAATTAGACCCAAATTAAATGAAAAATAATCATAAAGCAATGGGGAGCAAATCCCTTTTTATCGTCTTGATTTTCTTGTCTGTTTTCTTAGTCCAATGTACTAAACCTACTACGATAGGTGGAGATTTGGTGAATGCAAGTGAATTGAATTTCGGGAGTACTGATACTTTGCCTATCAAGGTGACCACTATCAAATCAACAGATTCTTTGAGGAGTTTTATTTATTCTTCATTGCCTTTTGCACTGTCGCGTTATTATTTAGGACAGTTGGAAGATCCTGTTTTTGGTCTTAATACTGCGGAGATTATCGCCCAATATGGACCATATCCGGGGACTTATGCGAGCACTTTTGCCGGTGCCACGGTCGATTCTGTGGTGTTAACCCTTATTTTGGATTCGAGTGGTTTCTATGGAGATAATGCAGCGATGCAATCTCTGGCAGTGGCTAGGCTGAGCGACCCTTTAAGGCTGGACACGAGTTTTTATACTTTTCAGGATTTTGCTACGGAGCCGGGTTTAGTTGGAGAAATGACCAATTTTGTGCCTAATCTATCCAAGCGGATGCTGGTCATTACGCCTGATAGTTCGGTGATAGATACCAACTCCGCCTACTTAAGAATTCCTTTAGACAATAGCTTGGGGCAAGAAATATTGGCCTATGATTCACTTGATTTTGCGGAAGTGAACAATTTTGCGGAAAAATTTCGCGGCATAAAAATTTACAGCTCTACTTCTAGCCCAAGTATGATGGCGGTAAAGTTGGATGCGACCTATTCGGAAATTGATATCTATTATCATACGGCGACAGAAGATTCTTTGGTTTTTCCTATTCATGCTTTAAGTGGATATTCGGCAACCGATAGACAGACCCAAGATTATACGGGTTCTTTTGTGGAACCATATATCGGTTCTGAAAATGATTCATTGTTTTTTATGCAATCAATGGGCGGTTTGAACTTAGAGGTCAACTTGCCTGATTTGTCAAGTCTAGGAAATATTATCGTCAATAAGGCTATTTTGGAGTTTACTTTGGAGTCCTTAAGCTTTGATGATACGCTGGTTTATAAAGGGTTGAGTCAGGTGATTTTGAAAGATACCAGCAATGCATTCGTTTTAGATGTCAGCCAAGTATTGAACATTGGTGGAGGATTGCCTGTATTTGGAGGGAAGCCCAAGATTGTGGTACGGGATGGAGAAGCTCGAGAAGTTGTTCAGATGAATATTTCTTCTTTGATGCAGGAAGTTTATTATGGAAATGTATCCAACAAGGTGCTCGTAAAACCCACTTTGGAGATTACTCAATTAGGTCGGTTTGTGATTCAAGGGTTTACTGGTGACAAAAAATGGCAACCGAAGTTGTATCTTAATTATACAAACCAAAACTGATTACATTATGTGTGGAATTGTTGCATATAACGGGACCAAGAATGCTTTACCGGTCATTATTAAAGGATTAAAGCGTCTCGAATATAGAGGGTATGATAGCGCAGGCTTAGTTCTGCAAAGTGGTGAAGATGAATTGAAAATCTATAAGAAAAAAGGAAAAGTCGCTGAATTAGAAAAACTAATTCAAGAGGATAGTCTTGTTGGATCAATGGGGATAGGACACACGCGTTGGGCTACCCACGGAAAGCCCAATGATGTCAATGCGCATCCACATATATCCGGAAATAGGCGACTTTCATTGGTCCACAATGGGATTATCGAAAACTATGCTTCATTGAAATTGGCCTTAGAAAAATTAGGGCATCAGTTTGAGAGTGATACTGATACGGAGGTCTTGATTCATTTGATTGAAGAAATCCAGGGCAGGGACAACTTGTCGTTGATTGAAGCGGTACGTATTGCTTTGGCGAAGGTAGTTGGAGCGTATGCTATTGTTGTTATGGATTTGGAGGAGCCGGATGTTTTAGTGGCGGCACGAAAATCAAGTCCTTTGGTGATTGGCATCGGGGAAAACGAGTTTATTGTGGCATCGGACTCCACCCCAATCATCGAATATACGAAAAAGGTTGTTTATTTGAAGGATGACCAGTTGGCGGTAATCACCAAATCTAATCTCCAATTGATTTCTATGGAGAATCAAAAAATGCCTTTGAGTATCCAGGAGATTGAAATGGAACTTGATCGTATCGAAAAAGGTGGATATGATTATTTCATGATGAAAGAAATTCATGAGCAACCGGTAACGGTCAGAGACAGTATGTTAGGTCGGGTAAATGCTAGAGAAGGATGGGCCAGACTAGGAGGACTGAATGACCATATTAATCGACTAATCAATGCGAATCGCATCACTTTAGTGGGTTGTGGGACATCATGGCATAGTGCCTTGATTGGTGAGTATTTGATAGAAAAACTTGCACGTATTCCTGTAGAAGTGGAATATGCATCTGAGTTTAGGTATCGGAATCCGGTGATTAATGAGGGGGATATCGTGATGGCTATATCGCAATCCGGAGAAACAGCCGACACCATGGCCGCACTGAAAAGTGCCAAAGATATGGGGGCTTTTACTTACGGTATTGTCAATGTCGTGGGGTCTTCTATCGCACGCTTGGCTGATGCCGGTTCTTATATTCATGCCGGTCCGGAAATTGGAGTGGCTTCCACCAAGGCTTTTACCGGTCAAGTGAGTATTTTGACCATTTTGGCGCTACAATTAGCACATCGTAAAGGCACTATTTCGGAAAGTCGATTTAGGGAGTTATTGCTTGCTTTTGAGCAGATACCGAGTAAGATTCAAACCGTATTGGATACCGTAGGTGAGAAGATCAAATACATCGCAAAGGAGTTGAAAGATGCTAATAATGCCTTGTACTTAGGACGTGGGAAGAGTTTTCCGGTTGCCTTAGAAGGTGCGTTAAAGCTAAAGGAAATTTCCTATATCCATGCGGAAGGCTATCCGGCTGCAGAGATGAAACACGGGCCTATTGCATTGATTGATGAGAATATGCCTATCATTTTGATTGCAACCAATCAAGATGCTTACGAAAAAATCGTCAGTAATGTGCAGGAAGTAAAGGCAAGAGGAGGCGTAGTCATCGCTATCGTGGCAGAAGGAGAAAAAACCATTACGGAAATTGCGGATTATGCAATTCATATTCCGGAGACAGAAAGTATTTTTTCTCCTTTGCTTTCCGTTATTCCTTTACAACTGTTGTCTTATTATATTGCGGTACTTAGGGGCTGTGATGTTGATCAACCTAGAAACTTGGCCAAGTCCGTAACCGTTGAGTAGCCATTGTCGTTTTAAAAAAAACGGAAAGACACCATATATACGATTAGAGACGGAGAAGTCTCTTTTAAGTGATTTTCGGGGCACCTATTTTTTCGGCTCAATGGGTCTTTGTTGATAGGAGCCAGACTTAGTCGCCATTATTTTTTCATAAAGCACTTCCGCCAAGTCGGTGCTAAAAAATTACCAAAAAATTCCTTTTTGGATTTTGTTTTAAATAATCAATCATGAATTACAAATCAGCCGAAGAAGCTATCTTATATCCGGAATATGGGAGGCATGTCCAGAATTTGGTCAAATACGCTTTGACCATTGAAGATATGGAAAAGAGACAGTCCATAGTGGATGGCATTATTGTCTTAATGGGACAGATCTTGCCCAATACTCGTAGCTTAGAGGAGCAAAGGGATCGCTTTTGGAACCATATCTTTCATATTGCAGATTACAAACTCAATGTGACGCCTCCGGAAGGGGTCGAAATTATTCGGGTAGAAGACCACCCAAAACCTTCCCCTTTGGCCTATCCCACAGGGTCTGCGCGATATAGACACTATGGGATGAATGTCCAAGAACTAGTCAAAAAAGCTTTGGCTATGGAGGATGAGGAAAAGAAAATTGAATTTGTTAAAATTATCGGTAATTATATGAAAACTGCTTACCGGACATGGAATTCGGAGCATTTTGTGAGTGATGAGATGATTATCAATGATTTGGCAAAACTTTCTAATGGCGAATTTATTATCGATGAAGATATGAGATTTGTTTCCGTTGTCCCGCAGGCCAGTGGTGCAAAGAAGGTGGCCAAGAAAGGTGGACGATATGGGTCAACAAGGACCAAATCCAATAACCGCAGTAATAATAATAATAATCGCAATAATAACCGCAATAAGAGAAAAAGGTATTAGTTGGAGTTGGACTAAGTTTCTGTGTCGAAGTAAAGACTTGATTTGTACAAGAGTTTTTTCTTTTGCAGGTTCGTTTTCTAAGGGACACAATCAGAATAAATGTCCATAATTAGGCGAGATTATTTTGAGATTAAACAAGGCGGGAAGAGCGATGGTAGCAGGGCTACCAGAGCGATGAGCAACGCAGTATAATCACAAAAGAAGCCGTATAAAATGGACATTTATTTTGGG
>JANTGI010000121.1 GCA_024762995.1 Saprospiraceae bacterium
GATTTTTGTCATAAGAAGCTCATTTTTTTCCTAAAAGTAGGGGTGCCAAGCAGTTCCTTTTTTTTTTTCGCCGGTACTAACTTTGGAGATGACAGTTCGAACGACAAACACCCGGTATTTTGAAGTGGTCTAGAGAACTGTGCCGCCGGTTGATGGAGGAAGGGCTATCAAAGATTTATCAATTGTCCATTTGTTACAGCATACGATTTGCCGGTCGTACTTTTCAGTAAAAATGACGGATTGTGTCCCAACCGAAAATCATTCCGGTAATTTTCATTTTTCCCCAATATTATTAACGGAAAATCTAGTGGCACTTGGGTCATATCTTTTTTGCGCAAGCGGATGGCCGTATAACCACTTTTCAAAACTTCCATCGGATTTTTCTTTTTTAAGAAATGACTTAAATTACGATATTTTTTGGGTAGAATTTTGCCCAAGGTCATGGTCATGCCATCCGCATCCAGCTCTTTATACCCAAAAAAAGTGACTAAATCTCCCTTGTCAACGATGTATCCGCGATGATAAAATTTGGTTGCATGAGCATATTGAATTTCTCGTTGCCGAAAAGAAAAATCCATCCGATAAGCCCGTCCTTTCTCCTTGATTTTCAAGCGTCTAATGATTAAATCATTGAGCATTTTCTCATTCAATGGTATTTTAAAATAGTCATCGATAGGCTGCTTTTCATAGGTTTTGTCGGCTATAGCTTCAAAGGCGGTAAGCAAGATGACAAAATTGAGCTTGCGCACAAATTGGCGTTCCGGATCATCACTGTAGCCACCACTTTCGATCAATACGGTACTCGTGCCCCATTTGGTCATTAGCTCGCCAAAAGCTCGGGGTTCAAAATCGTCATTCCACTTGCCCACACTATGGGGGATGTATTTTTGGAGCATATTATTGAGTTGGACAATTAACTTGGCGGCATTAGCACGCACGGGATTCATGTCCTCAGCCGGATTGTACGCTGGAGCCAAAAAAGTAATGGAAGCCGGGTAAGGATGATGTCCGGCGGTATAATATTTTTGTTGGTCGTGGAGGTTAAAGCCAAATTTTGCCTGTGTTCGCTCCCGCATGGCCTTTAATATTTTGGATTCCGGGCTTTCCAGGCGACGGGCGTCTCTATTTATATCTATCTGAAGTGCATTTCGACGAGTAAAACGCTCCGCTCCATCCGGATTCAACATGGGGATAAAATACAGCGTCAATTCACTTAATATTTTATCTCTCAAAGGATTCAATTCATCATCTTTTTGGAAAAAATTAAAAATATCAAACAAAGCCTGCGTGGCCGTTGGTTCGTCCCCATGCATTTGGGACCAAAGTAAAACAGGTATTTTGCCGCTGCCCATTTTCACCATATAAATAGCTCGATTTTCGACAGAGCGCCCTATTTCTTCCACTTCAACATTAGGTAATTTCTTCATATTCAATAAAATAGGCTCGATGTCGTGGTGCTTGAAACGTCGATGCGTAATTCTCTTTTCTCTATAATTATCATATTTTTTGAATAATTGATCACTACTATCGGCTTGCGCAAAAATAGTGTTTACGGCAAACATTAATCCGATGACTAACAAGACTTGGATGGGTTTCATTTTTAATTGGTTTGGTTATTTTAGTTGTGTTACTAGAGGTAAATATAGGTATTTCTTGGGAATGATTAGGTTTGCAGATTGAAGTTTAACGGTATGACGGTACACCGTTGTATCGTTACACCGCTAAACCGAAGTACCTGCCTGTCTGCGCCAGTCAATTTATATCTGGTCGTTATAAAAATGTAAAGAATCGGCGATTAGATCTAGGTTGGGATATTGGTCATAGACGTAGGAGCCGATGGAAGGGATGAGTGTAAAATTGGGTTTTCCGGCTCGATTTTTCTTGTCCTTACGCATCAAAGAAAGGATTTGGGGAATACCTTGTTTGGGGATGATGATGGGGTCATACCATTTTTTTATAACGTTCACAATATCAACGAGTTGTGAATCCGGCAATGAAAGGGTTTGGTTGGAGATGTAGGCGGCACAGACCATGCCGATGGCGACACATTCTCCGTGGGTTTTGGGTTCATTATGCTCCAAAAAATAGGTTTCAATGGCATGACCTACCGTATGCCCAAAATTTAACCCTTTGCGCAATCCTTTTTCTTTGGGGTCATTTTGGACGATTTGATATTTTATTTGTACGGAATGTTGTACCCAGTCTTCCCATCGGATGTCGTGGAAGGATGGGATGGATTTCATTTTCCGAAAGGCCGCTTCATCGGCAATAATAGCATGCTTGAGTATCTCCGCCCAACCACTTCTTTTTTCTCCATTCGGGAGGGTTTTTAACCAGCGGCAATCAATAAAATTGGCCACCGGATTTTTGAATAGGCCGATGATATTTTTGGCGAGTTTAAAGTCTACGGCTAGTTTGCCACCGACGGACGCATCAACCATGGCGAGTAAGGTCGTTGGTATTTGTACAAAATCAATACCCCGCATATAAGTACTGGCGGCAAAGCCACCCATATCCCCAATAACGCCTCCACCTAAATTGACTAATAGCGAATGGCGGTCCGCCCCGTTTTTGAATAGGGCATCCCATATAAGACTGCATGTGGTAATGGTCTTGTATTGTTCTCCGCGTGGGATCTCTATGATGTGCCAATTAATGTCAGGACGGATGTTTTGAATCTCAGGTAGGCAATAAATGGAAGAACTGGTATCTACCAAAATAAAATAAGAAGAGTAGTGTTGTGTCTCCAGCCAAGAACTAAATTGTCGTAGGATGTCACCAAAAAAAATGTAGGGCGGAAGTGGCGTTTTATTTTGCATGTTTTTGCAGGTTATTGGTCGGCATTTGCCTTAACCAAAATAACAATTTTCTTTGAGTCTGCAAATATAGGGGAATTATTGGTTGTATTGAGTGATTGCCCTGTGGCGGTTATTTTGTGTCCGGGGATGTGTCTTTCGACCAAATAATCCATCATTTTATCTGCTCGAAGTTGGGCGATGGAGTCTATATCTGTAGTCTCTTGCGAGAAATAGTAAATTTCAAAATTCAATGAATTTGATAAGTACATGGCCGGAATAAGTTGGTCTAGTTGACCCGCTAAATATGGGGGTACTTCAACGGCTTCTTTGGGATAGATTGGTGCCACCAAAAAAATCGTATCTCCATCCATCAAGGTGATACCCATTTCTTCAAATTCTTTTTGGTAGCGGGCTTTTGTGTCTGTGCTATCTACCTGATTATCAGTAAGTTGTAAATTTATGGTGTCCGACTCTTCTAGGGGCATTTTTTGGTAACTAACGGAGTCTATAGGCGGGAGTACATCCTTGGTCGTATCTATATGACACATGAAAATATCGTCATTATCAGTATTTCTCGTGGAAGAAAACAAGGCCAAACTCATCAAGCTATCGGCATAAAAACCAATGTCATCACCGCTAGAGTTAATGGGTGCACCGAGATTGACAGGTGGCTGCCAAAATCCGTGTTCGTTTTTTTCGCTGACAAAAACATCAAATCCGCCAAAACCCTGATGTCCTTTGGAGCTGAAAAATAATTTTCCGGAAGGATGAATATAAGGGAATGCCTCGTGATTGGGCGTATTGATTGTGTTGCCGATATTGATAGGAATACTCCAGCGGTCTCCGTTTTTTTGCGACATGTAAAGATCCATTCCTCCTTCCCCCCCATGACGATTAGATGCGAAGTATAGCGTGCGCCCGTCTTCCGAAACGGTTGGGTGCAAATAGTTGATACTCAGTTGGCAGAAAGGGAGTTCTTCGGCTTTTGTCCAAGTGCCATTGGGTAGTAGGTGGGCATAAAAAATATGTAATTTGTAGGTGCCATCTTTGGAAACTCGATTGGTATTTCTGGTAAAATAGAAGTCACCATCACGAGAAAAAGTAGGTTTTCCGGTATTTTTATTCAGATTGTTGATTTTGTTGGGTAGTGGAGTCGGTGAGGAGAAAGTAGAATCATTTTCCATAGATACCCGGTAGATTTTCATAAAATCGCGGCCGGTCCAACCTGATTTTTTCTTTAAGACATTAAATCCAGATTTACGATCCGACGAAAAGTAGATGTCGCCTTGGTACATCATGGGATTGGAGTCATCCGCATCCGAATTAAACGGAATCGGGATAAATCGAGTCTTGGAAAAATAAGGTCGAATCGTTTTTACATAATCACAAGCCTCTGCTTTAAGAAGGGCGGTGGGGTCTTTGGGATTTTCGTCGGCATATTTTAAGTACCATGTTTTGGCTTCTTCATATTGACCCAAACCCATGAGAACATCGGCATAGTGTAGCATTATCTTACTATTGAAATGCTTGTGCTGTACGATTTGGTGATAAATAGCTTCCGCTTTTTTTAATTGATTGGTTTTTTGGTAACAAATCGCTAGTTTTGATTGGTATTTAATGGAAGGATCTTTGTTGACAAGCTTCTCAAAATGGGGGATGGCTTGCGCAAATCGCTTACTTTTGTATAGACTCAGGGCCTTTTTAGATTGACCAAAAGTGGTTTGGGTAAGAATCGAAAAAACTAATATGAAAATAATTCGTTTCATGTAGGTGATGGGTAATCAAAGAATAATTGCACTTCTTCATCTTTTAAGTAAACAAAAATCATGCTATAATGTCTCCAAGATGAGTTATAGAAGGTCGTCCACAGTAAAAGATGGGCGTTTTGCTCCTAGTCATAACTGTAGAGCGGGTAGAAATGTTACTTTCTTCTCCTATTTGTTTCGGAAGACAACCTATCAAGTCTTTTTGAATGTCTATAAGATGTCTAATTGCCTTAAAAATAACGAATGAATTTAATTGAGCGTATAGATAGATACCTTTTTGCCATTGCCGGCAATGATATTATGTTGAGTTATGTGCTGGCAAGTTTAGTGGCGGCGGTGCTGTTGATAGGCTTTTATTTATTTGTCAATAAATCGTTGTTGCCTTGGTATCACAAGAGTCGCGAGTTGAGCGTGTCCGAAAAAAGGAAATTGCGGCGTGGTTTTATATTATTATTGTTTTTGGTATGGCTGACAGTGACATTTTTGGCATTTCGTTTAGATTTTTCTATTTATCATTTTGATTTTTTTGATTTTCGGTTTTCAACGATACTAAAGGCCTTGTTGATTGTCCAAGTGTCCGCTCTATTGATTCGATTGGCTACAGAGAGTATTAGTTATAGTTTTTATCACCGGATGGATGGGTCGCAGGGACCGCAGGCTATGCACCTGACTAAGGAAGCGGTGGCGGGAACGATACGATTGGCTAGGGTCTTAATTATTCTATTCGCGAGTTTGTCCTTATTGGACTTATTTCATTTAGATTTTGTGGTTTGGGATTTTAAGAATACGGAGATAAAATTGTCCGGGATTTTGATGGCCGTCATCGTGTTGGTCGGAGCAAGGATATTGGGTTGGGTGTTGACGGAGATCATTTTGGCGGGATTTTACGGGCGAAGTAGTTCAATAAAGCTGGATGAAGGCAATCGTTATGCGATTAATCGGCTATTGAGCTATTTTATTTATACCTTGGCTTTTCTGTTTGCACTGAGTGCGATGGGTTTAAATTTGACATTGATATGGGGTGGTGCCGCGGCCTTATTGGTGGGAGTTGGACTGGGATTGCAGCAGACGTTTAATGATGTTTTTTCGGGTATATTATTATTGTTTGAGCGTTCGGTAGAAGTAGGGGACTGGGTGGAGTTGGAGACGCATGTTGGTCGAGTGATCCAAATTGGACTGCGTACTTCTGTCGTGAAAGGTCGGGATGATATTTCGGTGATAGTGCCCAATTCAAAATTAGTGACAGATAAGGTGATAAATTGGAGTCATATAGATGTACAGACGCGGTTTAGTTTGGATGTTGGGGTGGCTTATGGGTCTGATACCCAGCGAGTTAAGCAAGTATTAGAGACAGTGATAAAATCTCATCCCAAAGTCATGGAGAATCCCGGGCCACGCATACGATTAGAAAATTTTGGGGATTCGAGCTTGGATTTTAAGATATTATTTTGGGCCAATAATTTTTATGTCATTGAAGATGTGAAGAGTGATTTGCGTTTTGCCATTGACAAGGCCTTTCGGGAAAATAATATTGAAATCCCTTTCCCACAGCGAGATGTTTGGATGCGCAAATAAGTTTTATGGCTTACGCAAAAAAGGAAAAATTTTTGACATAAATTTGCGGACAAAAAGCAAAAAAAACGCTCCCTGCCCCATTAAAATTCCCCAAAAAATAAGCAGTAAATTGTAGAGCGGTAAGGCGATAAACACAAAGGCAATTGTTCTCAACCACCAAGGGGTTTCTGCGGATATATCCATCCAGCCTTTGATAAAACCATAAAGGTACATCGTCGAGGAGCCCGTAACGGCGAATACAATTAGGATGATGCCTATCTCCCAATTCTGTTTGACCTTCCAACGTTTTTTTAATCTGTCCAGCGGTTTTCTCATCTAGCCCCAATATTTATGCACCGAATATCATGATTGGCGAGTTTGTTCCTTAGCTTGAGTAGGGCTAACAAAAAATAGGAGAATTAGTTGAATCGCATCTTTCAGTACTCTTCTTCAAAATTTGTGTAAACACTGTAGGGTGATTGTTTCGCTATACCAATTTATTTACTTATTTCGCCTTCGCTATCACCGGTTGATTTGTCTGCTTGCATAACGAGTGCCATAGGTACGACACCAAATCATGCTATACTTGTGCATGTGCATAACATATTGCACCATTTTCAAGATTATCGGTCAATTCTAGCTCCATAGGAGCGACATCTTCGTAGCCCGCAACGTAGGTGGCGGGATAAAAGCATACCCCATTTGCAAGTCATAGCAAGTTGTATTGGAAAAACCAACGTTGTTTAATCACAAAAGAGGCCGTATAATATGGACATTTACTATGGGCGCGTCCCTAAGTGAAAATTTGAAATGTATAGTAGCTATAAACATAGCTCGGCCAAAATTTAAGTGTTTTTCATTGCTGGCATAATCTTTGAATAATAAGGTTTAGGAGCGGAATGCTAAGTTGTTTTCGGGAAAACTACCAATTTAACCGATAATCTCTTGCAACAAATTCCAACTGAAAACAATAAATTTTAGAGCATGAATAACGACAAGACAGTAATGGACGTGGAGATGGATATCTGGGCGGTAAATCGAGACTTGAAAATAGTCAAGGGCTATATCGCAGATGATAAAAACATCAAAATGGACATTGAATTTGCTAAGATTAAACTATTAGAAAAGAAATTTTATCTTTTAGCGGAATTACGGAATTTACTTAGAAATGGGCGACCATAACCCAATTGGATTCATCAAAACTAAACGAAAATCCAAATGAAAAGGACTTTCTCGAGAGAGAAAGTCCTTTTTTTGTTGGCCCACTAGGACTCGAACCTAGAACGACGGCACCAAAAACCGCTGTGTTACCATTACACCATGGGCCAATTCAATAAGCGAGTGCAAATCTAAAGGTTATTTTACTTTTTGTAAAGATTTTTTTTATTTTTTTTCGAAAGAGTAGCAAAATAGGATAGGATTAGGGTGCTTTTATGTGCATCAGTCCAATAAATTTGCTCGAATTTTCCGCAAGGATAAGAGGACAAATATAAAACTGTTAGTTTGTACACACCAAGACCGGTTAAAAGAGTCTTAGGATATGGTCAAAATGTCCCTTCATCCCTTCAAGATCTCGAATAATTAGGCGATTCTTTAGTAATCACAATATCATGCGGATGGCTTTCTTGGATGCCAGCGCCGGTAATGCGTACAAATTCAGCATTTTTGAGTGATTCCAAGTCTTTGGCGCCGCAATAGCCCATGCCGGCTCGCAACCCCCCGGTATATTGCACCATGACTTCCGCCAAAGAGCCTTTGTAAGAAGTTCGGCCTTCGATGCCTTCCGGCACCAATTTTTTGATGTCGTCTTCCACATCTTGGAAATAGCGGTCTTTAGAGCCGAGTTTCATGGCGGAGATAGAACCCATGCCCCGATAGATTTTATATTTTCGACCATCCAAAATAATGGTCTCCCCCGGCGATTCATCTACTCCGGCAAATAGTCCGCCGGCCATCACTACGTCTGCTCCTGCTGCCAAGGCTTTCGCAATGTCTCCCGTAAATCGAATACCACCATCTGCGATAATCGGAACCCCCATTTTCTTCAAGGCTTTTGCCGCTCGATAAATGGCAGATAGTTGGGGGACACCTACTCCCGCTACAATCCGAGTCGTACAAATACTGCCGGGGCCTACCCCCACTTTGACGGCATCAACACCCGCTTTCGCCAACGCCAAAGCGCCTTCTCCGGTGGCGACATTGCCCCCGATAATCTGCAAATCAGGATAAATGGATTTTATCTTTTTAATGGCATCCAATACGCCTTTGGAGTGCCCGTGAGCCGTATCAACGGTAATAACATCAACACCGACCTTTACCAAGGCATCCACTCGATCCATCATGTCATGCGTGACACCGACGGCAGCTCCAACAACCAATCGACCTAGGGAGTCTTTACACGAATTCGGATAGTTTTGAACCTTCAAGATGTCTTTGTAGGTGATTAAACCAATGAGATGGTTGCTCTTATCGACAACGGGGAGTTTTTCGATTTTGTATTTTTGGAGTGTAGATTGGGCTTGCGCCAAAGTCGTCCCTTCCGGCACCGTCACTAAGCCGTTATAGGTCATCACTTCCTTGATTTTGATGTTGTATCTGGTTTCAAACCGTAGGTCACGGTTGGTTAAGATACCGACCAATTTGTTATTAGTATCAACGATGGGAATACCCCCGATTTTGTATTTCGCCATGGCTTTCAGGGCATCTGCAACGGTATCCGTCTCTAGGAGGGTTACCGGATCGATGACCATGCCCCCTTCGGAGCGTTTGACGGCTCTGACTTGTTCGGCCTGCTGCTCGATAGACATATTCTTGTGAATAATCCCAATGCCACCTTGTCGAGCAATCGCAATAGCCATCGCCTTTTCGGTCACAGTATCCATCGCTGCGGACATGATGGGGATATTAATCCTTAATTTTTTGGTGAGCTGAGCCGAGAGATCCACTTCTCTAGGAAGGACTTCGGAGTAGGCCGGTACCAGTAAAACGTCATCAAAAGTGATGCCTTCTGCCAGCCAATCTTGATTTTTTTGATTTGCCATTTGCAAAGGTAAGGAGTTTTTCTAAAATAATGTTTTTAGAGTGGATTCCGTGTGTGTAGCATATTGCTCCTTTGTCAAGATTTCGGTCAATTCAAGCACTATAGTAGTGACAACTTTGTAGCCCGCAACGTAGTGGTAGGATAAAAGCATACCCCAACTGCAACGCAGTATAATCACAAAAGAAGCCCGTATAAAATGGGCATTTATTTTGGGCGTGTCCCAAATGGGAAATTTGAATTATTTAGTAGCAATTGTTATCTAAAAACTAAGCTTCAAATTTTTTCTTAATCAAGGCGGATTTTGGAGGCATAGCAGGTTATGACGACCACTTTTTTAGCTATATGCAAAAAAAATAATTCATTTTTTCAAATTCTTATTTGCATTATTACGCTATATAACGTATCTTTACGCTATTAAACGAAATAATCGCTATAAATGAAGAAATTAACAACCACTGAAGAGCAAATTATGCAAATGATTTGGGATGAGCATCCCATTATCGTCAGCGAAATAATTGCTAAACTACCCGACCCCAAGCCGCCCCACAGTACGATTTCATCGGTCGTTCGGATATTGGAGAAAAAAGGATTTGTCACGCACAAAGCCTATGGGCGCACGCATGTCTATACCCCGCTGATACCTAAAGAAGATTATACCAAAAAATCCATTAAGACACTGATTACCGATTATTTTAAAGGTTCTCCTTCTGCTTTAGTGTCATTTTTGATTCAAGAAAAACAAATTGACGAAAAAGAAATCAATGATCTAATCAATAAAATGAAAGATGATGAATAACCTACCCATACTTATCGAAATTTCTTTGAACTGGGCCATATGGCTAAGTTTGTATTATTTATTATTGCACAAAAAGACATTTTTTAATATTAATAGATGGTATCTCTTAGCTACACTTTTATTGAGTATTGCGATACCGCTTGCCCAACCTTTTCTGCCTATCAGTTCTAATACTACGCTGACTTTTTCGTTGCCGGAAATGATTGTTTCATCGCAAGTTCACTCTAGTGATGCTCCATCAATAATTACGCACACAACAAATTGGTTATCAGTGTTTTACAATGCAGGTCTATTCCTTTTTGGAAGTATATTTTTATATAATGTTTTTAAAATCATTTTTCAGATTACCCATTTGCGCAAGCATAGACAAAGCAATTATACAATCGTTGAGTTACCCAAAAACAACTCCCCTTTCTCCTTCTTTAATTATATTTTTATTTCGCCGAAAGGCAACTATTCCGAAGAAGAATGGAAACAAATAATCATCCATGAAACCACCCATGCCCGACAACTCCACTCTCTTGATATGCTACTCTTGGAAATTGTAAAAATCATTTTTTGGTGGAATCCATTGGTCTATTTTTACAAGATGGCATTACGTGATGTGCATGAGTTTCAGGCTGACCAAGCCACCACCCAAAACCATGATAAAAAAGAATATAGTCGATTATTATTTAGGCAGTCGCAATCCGGAATGCAGACTGCCGTCACCAGCAACTTTATTCATTCACAACTAAAAAAACGCATTAAAATGATGATGTCTAAACGTTCGAAACGAACAGAAATTTACCAATACCTAATGATAATTCCACTGCTTACTGCATTGTTTTTTGTCAGCTGCCAGCAAGATGATTATTCAAAAGAAGTAGCCAAGCAAGAAGCAAAAAAGACGAAAGATGAGATTGTACAATTAGTCGAAGACTTCAAAGGGAAGGAACAAACACCTGAAAATAAGGCTGAATTTCAGAGAAGAGCCAAAGAACTCGTTAAAAGGATAGAAAAAAATCCGAATTTTAAAAAGAATGAGCACGCATCGACTCAATCGAAAAGTGGTCGGACCATTTTCAAGGCGGTCAATGAAATGCCCCAATTTCAAGGTTGTAACGATGGTGCAGGAAATGGAAGGCTAGACAAATGCTCCGAGAAGGCATTATTAAAATTCATCTACAATCAAATCCAATACCCACAAGAAGCTAGAGAGAAGGAAATTCAAGGCCGGGTTATCGCAAGTTTTGTGGTAAATAAAAGCGGAAAACTGGACGAAATAAAAGTGCTCCGCGGCATTGGTGGGGGATGTGATGAAGAAGTCATCCGAATCCTTGATTTGATGAACGACCAAATTACTTGGACTCCCGGTCGTCAAGATGGCCAAGACGTTAATGTCCAATACATACTTCCGGTAAAATTTGAGCTGCAATAAGTTAGAAGCTGGAAGCGCATTAGCGTTTCCAGCCTTTATACAGACAATTTGGTCAAATCACTTTTGAGCTGTATCTTTACCCGAGCAAAGCATTTTTACGAGCTTTATGTCATCAAGGCATTAACCCAAGATGGCATTAAAACTCACTGCAAATCGCTTTCGGAAAATAAGAAAAGGCAATCAAAACAAAAAAATATGCCCAACCAAAAGGATTATTCCAAATTATCAATGGACGAATTGCTAATGGAAGAGAAAAAGCTTAAAAAAAACGAAATGCTTAATAGCGTTTTAATCGGGTTTT
>JANTGI010000122.1 GCA_024762995.1 Saprospiraceae bacterium
TACCAACCCATTATTATCCAATACTTCCAAAAGATTCCATAAATTACGGGGTTCCCTGCCAAAAAACACCTATTTTTGCAAAAAATACTGCTTAATGACCTTTAAATCAGGATTCGTCAATATCGTCGGGAAGCCCAATGCCGGAAAATCCACGCTCATGAATGCTCTCGTGGGAGAACGCATGGCCATCATCACCCACAAACCACAAACGACGCGCCATCGAATTATCGGAATTGTCTCCGAAGATGATTATCAGATAGTTTATTCCGATACTCCGGGATATGTAGAAGAGCCGTCCTACAAGATGCACGAAGTAATGAATTCCTATGTGGAATCGACGCTCGAAGATGCGGATTTGATGTTGTTTGTGATGGATGTGACGGATACTTACGAAAAGGATGATGCTATTATTGAGATTTTAAAAAAATCGGAAGTGCCCGTCTTTTTGATCTTTAATAAGGTGGACTTGATGGAGCAAGATCCTTTGATGGACTTGATGGATGAATGGGCTAAACTGGTTGATGCTCAAGAAGTTATACCGATTGCGGCGGCAGATAATTTAGGGATTGAGTTTTTAAAAAGTCGGATTGTGGCCATTTTGCCGGAAGGCGAGCCTTTTTATCCGCCGGATCAATTGACGGACAGGCCGGAGCGTTTTTTCGTTTCCGAAATTATCCGGGAGAAAATCATGTTGCAATATGGGAAGGAAGTACCATATTCTAGTGATGTGGTGGTGGAAGAATTTATCGAGACCTTGACCAAAAAAGGAGAACCGCTAATCCGTATCCGTGCGACTATTTTTGTCGAAAGAAAATCTCAGGTCTCCATCATCATCGGTAAAGGTGGATCTGCCATCAAGAAAATGGGAACGGCCGCCAGAAAAGACTTGGAGACCTGGCTTCAATCCAAAGTATTCTTGGATATGACCGTCAAAGTGAAGGAAAAATGGCGCAGCGATACACGGACTTTGAAATGGATGGGGTACTGATTATGAAGTACTTACGAGTACTTAGGAGTTATGCTCCCGCCCAAAACTTGTTCTACAATTCAAACTATCAAATACCCTAGAAATGACTGATTTCGATTTTTCCCAGACTAATGCCGATCACATCATCACCCATCATGTCGGTAATCCAACCAATGATGAAGCGTTGGTTTTGTCGGAAGACCCTACCAAAGTGAGTGAAGAGACTTTGGATTATTTGCTGGAATATTTTCTATCTCCTTTCAAGCCGCAGGATTTTATGAGTTTTACCCATCCGGTGGAGTTGTCAATGAATGAAGTGTATCAGATTGTGCGGGATATTTTTGCGCAAGCAGATGCCTTTGTGGAAAATTCCAGGAGTTTGGCCAAATTGCTTTATGACCGGACGACCCATCCCAATATTAAATCCGGGGAGTTGAATGTGGTGTATTTGTCCAATATTATCTATGCGGGCGAAGTGGTGGATGCCGTTGGGCTATTTAAGTCGGAAGAGGATATGGCTTTTTTAAAAATGAAATATCAAGAGACGGGATTTGATATTAATCACGATTTTGGATTTTATTTGAAAGGGATTGATAAGGCCTGTATTGTGTTTGATGTGGATGAATCGGAAGGGTATTCGGTCTTGGTGGTGGATCATACGAATAAGCATAAAGATGCACAATATTGGATAGATGATTTTTTGCAATTGGCGCCAAGGAGTGATGCTTATAATCATACGAAAGATTTTTTGAATGTGGCTAAAGACTTCGTTACCAAGCAGTTACCGGAAGAGTATGATGTGAGTAAAACGGATAAGATAGACTTATTGAATCGGACTTTGGATTATTTTAAGACGAATGACTCTTTCGAGAAAAATGATTTTGCGGAAGATGTTTTTCAGGATCAGGGTATGGTAGAGTCCTTTAGTGTCTATGAAAAATCGTATCGAGATGAGCAAGGCGTTTCGCTGCAAAGCGAGTTTGATATTTCGGCGGAAGCGGTGAAAAAACAAGCCAAAATTTTTAAGAGTGTACTCAAATTGGATAAGAATTTTTCCATTTATATCCATGGCGATAAGCAGTTGATTGAAAAAGGCGTGGAGCCTGATGGGCGGAAGTTTTATAAGATTTATTATGAGAAAGAGAAGTAAAAAAATACTCGTAAGAACTTCCTTATTTTCCCGTACCTTTGCAGACAATTAAAACCAAATATGAGTAGCATAATAGCCATAGTAGGACGTCCAAATGTCGGAAAATCAACGCTTTATAACCGTTTGTTGGGTCAGAAGGATGCCATTATTGATGACTTTTCGGGGGTGACCCGTGACCGGAAATATGGGTTGAGTGAATGGAATGGGAAGCAATTTACGGTGGTCGATACCGGTGGATTTGTAGAAGGCTCGGATGATGTTTTTGAAGCGGCTATCCGCTCACAGGTGCATATCGCTATCGAAGAAGCGGATATTATCATTTTTATGGTGGATACAACGACGGGCATCACCGATTTGGACGATGATATTGCGGGGATGCTGCGCCGGGTCCAAAAGCCGATATTTTTAGTGGTCAATAAGGTGGAGAATTTGGAACGGATGCTTTCGGCGAATGAGTTTTGGGCCTTAGGTTTTGAAAATACTTTCTTTATTTCTTCTTTGACAGGGTCGGGGACGGGTGATTTGTTGGATGCCGTGAGTGAGTTGGTCGTGGAAGAGGAGCCGGAGAAGGTGGATATGCCTAAGTTTGCGATATTAGGCCGGCCGAATGCAGGTAAGTCTTCCTTGGTCAATGCTTTGCTGGGCGAAGAACGAAACATTGTAACCGATGTGGCGGGGACGACCCGGGATTCCATTCATACGGTGTATAATAAGTTTGACATGAAGTTCATGTTGATTGATACGGCGGGGATACGGAAGAAGTCGAAAGTGAAGGAGAATTTGGAGTTTTATTCGGTGATGCGGGCCATAAAGGCGTTGGAGGAAGCGGATGTGATGTTGTTGGTCGTAGATGCGACATTGGGTGTGGAATCACAAGATATGAATTTGTTTGGGGTTGCCCAAAAGCGGAACAAGGGGATTGTCATCTTGATAAATAAGTGGGATTTGGTGGAGAAAGAGACCAATTCTGCCCGTGATTATGAAGCGATGATTAAGAAGCGGATAGCGCCATTTACGGATGTTCCGATTATTTTTATTTCTGCCTTGGATAAGACTCGGATACATAAGGCTTTGCAAGCTGCGCTACGGGTGTATGAAAATCGTATTCGGAAGGTTACGACCAGTAAGTTGAATGAGGTGATGTTGGAGGCGATTGAGCGGCATCCACCACAGCCGTTTCGGGGGCGTTACCCAAAGATTAAGTATGTGACTCAGTTGCCTTTGTATTATCCGGCTTTTGCTTTTTTTGCGAATACGCCAAAGGATATTAAGGAGAATTATCGGAATTATTTGGAGAATCAACTTCGTGCTAATTGGGATTTTTCGGGGGTGCCTGTTAGTATTTTTATACGGAAGAAGTAGATGTTTTTAGGAGCTTAGGAGCCTGCCTGCCTATCGCTTCGCTTGTAAGGCATCAGGCAGGTTGAGAAGTTCTTAGTGTCCTTAGTGATCTTAGTGGTTCAGAAAAAAATCAGCGAAAACCTACCTTCCTTCGGGCAGTAGGCAGGTCTGCGGGAGAAATCAGCAATCAAAAGTATCACTCAAAATACTCAAATCCATCAATAATATCCAAATATACTCCATCAAAACCCGCTTCCAAAATCATTTTTAGATAGGAGTCATCGTTGCCGAAAATAATCTGCTGCCAGTCCGGATTCCAGTATTCAACCTTGAAATTGCCGGGCCAATCGGGGTTCACCGACTTTAACCAAGAAGGAGGATTTGTCGCCCAATCGGATTGCCAATAATACCGGTAATCTTCGGCTTCTCCGATAGACATGTAGCTGAAAACCAGTCTTTTGCCCCCGTTGGCTTTGTTTTTGAGTTGGTTGATTTCACCGGCTGAAAAAGTAGTGCCATCTTTGAAAAATAAATCCATAATCAAGGCATCATAATTGGTAGCCGTGACAGCATTGATGAAGTCTGCTTTGGAAGAAAAAGGCTCCGGATTGATGAGATAAAGGAAGTTTTTTGCTTGCGCTAAATGGGTAATGGTTTCTGAATTTTCGTTGTGGATGGGGGTAGGGTAGGAGGGAATATGGTCCAAATCTCGATGGTCTGCGGCAAAGGAAACATATCCGGCATCCGCATTTTTTTGATAGGAAGCGTCCATCTTTCCGGGCGTAGAAACATAATCTGTAACCAAGATGGTATTACCTGAATTTTTGGAAATATCTAAGAGTCTGCGTAAGTAGGCGTTGTCTTCCGAAGGGGTCGCCACATCGTCTAAATCATATCCATAGAATAAATCTTCTTGGCCATTTCCGTCAATGGCGTTGAGGTAATTCAAATCAGGCTCTCCGTGGTCGTCTCCATCCTTGGTGGCGAGTTCGATGCCGTTTTGCGGGATAATGATGAAATTACTGTCCAAGCCTTTTGCGTAATGGCTAATATCTATGACAAAATCCTTCATCCTATTTTTGAAGGTTAGATCAGGGGCCGGGTCTTCTTTGTCTTTGCAACTGTAAAGGAGGACGGTAAGGGAAAACAACAGAAGGATGTTACGCATTTTTTTTAGAGATAACGTGGAGTTTGGGTGGGTATTGTACTTTGGGATGGAGGCTGTCATTCATTTTTTTTCTCCACTGCGTTGCCGCCAAAATTCCCAAACTAAAATCCCCAAACTAACAGACACATTCAAAGAATGCTTAGTCCCAAACTGCCGAATTTCAATGGCCCCATCTATTTCCGAAAGGATCTCGTCAGACACGCCGTTGACTTCATTACCAAACACAAGGGCATATCCATTTTTGTTTTCCGGAAGGACAAACTCATCCAATGGCAGACTAGCATCCGTTTGCTCGATGGCAAAAACAGACATTCCTGCCTGTTTGCACCGCGCGACGGCATCTTCCACTTTTTCAAAATAAGTCCACGCTACGGTTGCGGAAGCCCCGATGGCCGTCTTCAAAATCTCGCGATGTGGCGGTGTGGCCGTAATCCCACACAGCAAAATTGACTGCAAGGCAAAAGCATCTGCCGTCCGAAAAGCCGAGCCTACATTCAGGCCCGACCGAACATTATCTAAAATCAAAACTATTGGCGTCTTAGAGGCTGCCTTAAACTCATCGGTTGACAGTCGCTCTAGTTCCAGTGTCTTTAGCTTACGCAAAATACTTTATGTCTTTTCGATACCATCCGTAAAAAGCTCCGTAGCTAGGCCGAAATGATGGGCAAATTGCTGCATTTGCTCTGCCAAATCCTTGTTTCCCGTTGCATTGATGTAGGTGTCTGCCAAGGAACGGAGTGTATAATACATGAGTTGATCCATTTCTCCAATCTGCAAATCTTCCGTCCAAAGATCCAATTTCATGGTATCTTTTGTAGTTCGATCCAAAAAGCTCAACAACATGCCTTTGGCGACTTGCTCTTTTCCATCCGACCCAATCCAAGTAATCTCCTTGGGGATCTTATTTTCATTTAATTCTATCTCGATGGTAATTGTGTTCTTCATTACGCTATTTTTTGATTGTCAACTATAAATGGTGGTAATTGTTCATATTCAAACCGTAAAAAATCCAAAAAAACTGCCCCGTGAGAATTCACAGGGCAGCACCTTTCATTATTATTTAGGATATGTTCTATAGCAAAGCAAGAAAGGCTTGAAATTATTCCATTTTCATGAAATTCATATAACTAGACTCTCCTTCAAATTGGATATGATATAAACCAGTATGTAGTTTAGAAATATCTAATTCTAGCTCTGAATTTCCTGCAACTAAAAGCCTATTTTCCGAAAGGACTAATCGTCCCAATCCATCATAGACATAAAGCACCGCTTGCTTTTCTTTATCATTGGTCACCCTAATAGTCAACCAATCATCTGCTGGATTAGGATATACATCACAAACTACTACAGAACGATATTTGGTTGTTTTACTTCTATTAGCCATTGAAGAAGATTCGGATGATGAGCAGTCCTTTTCTAAAACAAATCGCTTAGCGACCCATTGATTCACCATCTCCCACGAACCATCCCAGAAATTCATCACGGCAAAATCATTGTCAATCGTATTGCCGTAACTCAAATCTAAAGTCACAGGTTCGCCGCTGTCCCATACAAGCTGTTCTTCGATATTATCATCATTCAGACCAATTAACACAATGCTATTGCCTAAAAATGATTGAATAAAATCATTTTCAGCTTGCGTTGTGATAGAAGCTATATAACACTCTTCTTGAATAGCAATGAGTTGAGCTTGACGCCAGTTTTTTTCAAAATTGGACAGATAATAGGTATGCCCGTTAAACATTCCTAAAGAAGTAAACCCTACAATAGGTTCGCATTCAGTACTTGGAGAGCAAGCCATTTCTACTTCGGCCACACTATTACATCCGGTGGCATTATTTTCAATAGTAGTACTTTGACTTGGCAAATCCAAATAGTCACAAATAGATTGAATCGAACAATTAGAAAGGCTTGTATTACCAGTAATGTCAAGAGCTTCTATCGAATTTGGATCAATATTCTGAAGTGCTTCTATGTCTGACAAGTTTCCATTATTATAAATACCGATAAAGCCGCCAATGGATGTGATACCTTCTAACCCTGTAAGACTGGCCAAAGGCTCAGATGCCCGAACAACAATATCACCACCAACAGTAGTCACATTGCTCAAACCTTCCATACTGCCCAAGTGATCATTCCAAGCAAGGGTTAAATTTCCACCAATAGAATTCAGTTGAGCAAAACCATCCAAGTTGAGAATCGGATCTATCACGCCACTTGTAACCAATATATTTGGAATGTCAATGCAAAATGGATAGTCAGTAGGAAAGGCATCAATTTGGTGTTGTGTAGAAAAGACCAAATTCGTTGGACATATTGGTGTACAGGCTGACTCTATGTCGGTAACGCTATTGCAACCTATTGCATTATCATGAACATCCGTAGTTACGCCAAATATTCCTAAAAATTCACAAATAGATTGAACAGAACATGCAGATAGATTTGGATTATTATAAATCTCCAAGTCCAAATGATTATTAGAATTGGAATGAATCGTTACCGGGTCAATATTTTGAATTCCTGAGATATTATTCAACAAATCATTTTCGGTAATATGTAGAAATCCGCCAATTGATTGAAGCCCGGATAAACCATCTAAATCTAACAATAAATCATTATCATAAATAACCAAATAGGAACCAATGGAAGTGAGCTGCTCTAAACCTGATAAACTGGTCAAATTATCGCAGCCTTGTATTATAAAATTACCACCGACTGACACAAGATTTTCGAGCCCAGCTAAATTAACCAACGAAGTATTATACCCAACATTAACGCCCCCTGAAATTGATTGGCCGTTATCTAAGCCATTAAAATTCAACAAGTTAGGATTATTCAGAACTTCCAGATAATCATGAATTGATGTAATGTTTTCCAATCCTTGTAAAGATGTGAGCTGCTCATTATCGTTCACTACGACAGGTCCCAATGTGGAATTCAGGTTTGTTAAACCCTGAAGACTAGTTAAGCCATCATTATCAATTATAACTAAGGCGCCCCCGATGTAATTCAATGATTCTAACCCACTTAGATTGGTCAAAGCGTCATTGCTATTTACGTAGAGATAATCCCCAATGGATTCTATCTGTGATAATCCATTCAAATTTAAAATGTTTCCATCAATTGTCTCAGTTATTCGAAGGTATCCGGAAATAGAAGTACAACCAGGATAGTCGGTCGCAAAATCATCAATCTGCTGCTGACTAGATAAGGTGATGTCTGTAGGGCAGCCTTGACCACAAGCATCTTCTATTTCAGGAATGGTATTACAACCCGTTGCATTGCCATAAACATTGGCAAACATACCCGAGAGTCCAAAATACTCACATATTGACAATATGGAACATTCTGAAAGGTTATTGTTATTAATAATCGTTATATACTGAATAGATGTCGGATCAATATTTTGAATGCCATTCAAACTAACCAAATTATTATTGCTATCTATATAGAGATTGCCTCCAATAGTACTTAAGCCTTCTAAACCTGTAAAATTAACAATATCTGTATTAAAAACAGATACATCGGTTCCAATTTCTTGGAGAGCTTCCAAACCGTTGAAGTTAACTAAAGCTGCATCATCCACTCTAAAATAATCACCCACCGAATTCAGACCATTCAGTCCAATAAGATTGGTCAAAAGTGGATTGCCACCCACATAAAAAAAGCCACCAATACTGGTTAAATTTTCTAGCCCTGATAAACTAGATAACGAAGAGTTAACTCGGACAGTGAAGTTGCCCGCCACTGTCACTAGGTTGTCTAGGCCATTCAAATTAACCAATGAAGCATTATTCACTATAAACAAGCGCTCCCCAATAGATGTCAAATTCTGTAAACCATTCAAATTGGTCAAATTACTATTCCCAAGAATAATAAATAATCCACCGACGCTTGACAAGCTACTCAGCCCAGAAAGGCTTTCAACTGCAGTATAATGAATCTGAACGTCTCCATAAGCAGTAGCAATATTATTCAGCCCTGTAAAATCCATTAGCTTTTCATTCCACGCTAGCGTTAAATTATCCAATGTTGTAATGCCACTTAACTGAGCAATACTTGTCAAACTAGGGTTGACCCCAATCAAAAGCGATCCCACAGAAGAGATATTATCCAACCCGTTTAAATTGACTAATGCATTATTGTGCTCAATTCTAAGTACTCCTTCTACCGACTGGATTTGGGCCAATCCGGATAAATCGGTAATGTTTCCAATGTTTGCTTCCTGTACCGTTAAATTTCCCATGATATGAACACAACTTGGGAAATTAGCCGAAAAGTCATCTATTTCTTGCTGTGAAGTAAACGTAAGATTATTCGGGCAACTTTGAGTACATGCCGCTTCTATTTCCGCTGCAGTGTTACAGCCCGCCGCATTACTATGGATAACCGTTGCATTGCCGGACATTCCTAAATAATCACAAACAACCTGTACTTCGCAGCTAGAAAGATTGGGGTTCATATAAATCTTTAAAGGTGACTGCACGGTTAAAGGATTTATATTCTGGATTCCATTTAGGCTGGTCAAACTCGAATTGCCAATGATGGATATGGTACCCATAATACTCGTCACCTGCTCCAAGCCTGTCAAATTCTCTAGGACTGGATTATCAGATACAAATAAGTAGCCATCGATGGAAGACAAATTACTAATACCATCTAAACCCACTAAAGATAAGTTGTTGGTAATCAACAAATTACCACCTAATTCTTGCAAGCTTCCTAATCCAGATAAATTAATCAATGAAGGATTGGCGAATAGGGAAAAATTCCCTGCTACTGATACTAAATTATCTAACCCGGACAGACTTGCTAAGGCAGGATTATTGTCTATCCAGAGAATATCTCCAATTGTCGTAAGATGATCTAGCCCGGATAAATTAACCAGCGCCTGATTACTACTAATCCATAGACCTAAGCCTATTGATTGTATTTGGGATAAGCCATCTAAATTTGTAATATCACCCGCAATGCTTTCAGTTATTCTTACCGAACCAAGTATTTCTGTACATCCGGGATAATCTGTCGTAAAATTATCTATTTGTGCCTGAGAAGTGAAGATGATATTATCTGGACAATCAGATTCCGAAGAACGCTCCAAGAAAAAATTCTTTGCTTCCTTCTCTACTTTAGCAAAAGTAATATCACCTGCAAACGAAGGTAGGGCCAACAATAGCAATCCCATTAAAAACCATACTCTTGCGAGACGGGTCAATAGCATTTCTACATAGGCGACAAAAGCAGAAATAGAGTTCGACGTGTAAGTCTTAAGTTTCTTTTTCATTTTTTCATTATTTAAGGGAAATAATCTGGTTGCACTAACATCAATCAAATCAATTCAAATGAAAGCACACCAAAGCCACCCATGACAAAGTAGATGCTTAATCATGCAAATTTTAATCATTGATTTGCCGAAAGATAATGAGAAACCAAACTTTGAGAACAACTATGCAACCAAAAAAAGTTGTCTATTAAACCAAAGTTTGGGCAGGTGAAAATAAGAGCAAGTGAAAAGAATGTTTCATAGCTTATGAATTTAGTGAGATGAAGGAAATGACTGCGATTTTTACCAACACTTCAACAGTTGCAAGGTAACCTTTATATGACATATAATCCAGTATTTTATCAAAAATAATCATTAAAATCATCCAATTTTCTTTTCCAAATTCACATACCATAAAAAATCCTTATCTTGTCCCATCAAACCCCATTTGTTCTCAAAAAAACTGATTATGAAAGCCGTTTTCATTACTCTTTTTTTATTTTTACTCACTTTTTCGTCCAAGGCACAATCGAGCCGGTATTTTACGGATGCAACTTATAAAATTGAGTTCACAACTGACCTTCAACCCCATTCAGAGGCGGATGTCCGGGCCAATCGGATTGTTCTATTTCCTTCTAATCAGCCATTGCTTTCGCAAAAAATAACCATTCCTTTGCAAAATGCAAAGCCTTTTATCACTGCCGCCTTGCAATATGATGGCCCTTCTGACGAACAATTATTGGAACAATTTGCGATTCGTTTTTCAGAAGATGGGGAGCGTTGGGCGGATTGGATTCCAATTTACGAAGACATGCACATTCCGGATGAAAGCCGCCAAAGTGCTTTTACGGGGCAGCTTATTTTTGCGCAAGCGACTGATAAGTATTTTCAATTAGCGATCTATCCGAAGGCAGAATCGGCAATCCAGTTTAGTCAAATCCAAGTTGTTTTTTCGGCTCCGGGAGAGACCCAAATATCTTCTTCTAAGAGTCCGTTCGGACAGGTCAATAGTCGGTCGGTTTGTCCTGCTCCGGCTTTCCAGGGGCGGACGGATTGGTGCAGCTTGGGAGAGTGTCCCTATGGTAGTTCCCCGTCTTTTACAACCGTAACTCATTTGATTGTACATCACTCAGCAGGGACTAATTTTAGCGCAGATTGGGCAGCGGTCGTACGTGCGATTTGGCACTATCATGTGGATACTCATGGCTGGGATGACATAGGGTATAATTGGTTGATTGATCCTAACGGAGTGCTTTATGAAGGGCGTCCGGATAATGTCCGCGGTGCTCATTTTTCGGGGCACAATACTGGGACAATGGGGGTTTGTGTTTTAGGTAATTTTCATGATGCCAATCCCAAGATTTCCCCTAAGCCGGCAGCTATCAATAAACTGGAACACCTGCTTTGTTGGAAGTCCGAAAAAGAAAATCTAGACCCGTTAGCGACTAAATATCACGCTTCATCAGGACTCAATCTTAAGGTCATTGCGGGGCATCGGGATAGTGGTTCGGGGACTGCGTGTCCGGGTGATTCGTTATATATTCAGCTCCCGGCCATTCGTATTTATGTGGACAGTTTGTTGCATCCAGTCTCGATTTTTTCTCCGGTCAAAAATAGTGGATATGTAACGATCACACCTACGCTTGCGCAAAATAACATCCAACTGAAATATGCTACCGATTATCATCCAAAATTGACTTTTAAAATTATTGATCCTTCCGGAAAGGTAGTACAACTAGCTGATTTTCAGAGTGATATAA
>JANTGI010000123.1 GCA_024762995.1 Saprospiraceae bacterium
CATTGTTTTTGGCTTCACCATTGGTGTCTCCGGGATTGGCGTCATTGACAAAATAATACAATGGCCATCCTTTGTAGGTGGTTTGCATGGCTCCGTCTGCTCGGGTAAATTCACCAAAATCATTGGCATCCAAGCCGGTGCCTACCGCCGGATTAGACGCATGAAAAACAGGCCAATTGGTCACACATCCGCCCGTGCAAGCAGACGCATCCGGTTCGGCATCTTTAGTAAAATAGTACAAGGTATTGCCATTGGCATCGACTAAAATTTGACCAAGGTTGGTATCTGTGGATAGCTGGACATCCTGACTAAACAAGGCAGGAGTAAATAATAATATTGCCAAAAAAGACAATAATCTGGGAAGTAAAATTACTTGATTCATTCAGTGAAAATTTTATTATTAAAATTGGTTTTCACTCCCTATACTCTAATTTTGTTGAAAGGGCTGCGTGTCCTGATAACTATTCATTTAGCGATTTGCCTTTTTCCTACTTTAATTTAGATGTGAGCCATAGTGTTACACTTGCTTGCCGCTTTGTTTGGGTTTTGACAAGCTGACTGCTGTATCGAAAGAATTGCCTTTATTTTAAGCGAAAATTAAGCTTCCAGTCTAAGCCTAAGCTCCATAGTTTGACTTGTCCATGTCCGACACCTTTGATGGGAATGTGTAGGTACGGACCAAATTGAGACGAGATTTTAGGACTTATAACTCTTTGATAACCAATTGATAACTGCCCTAATCCAAACCAATGGTTATTTTCATTTTGGGTTTCCCAATGACGAATTAGGTCAGGATCCGGCAAGTTATAAGCATAGTCATATTGCTCTTGGCGCATAAAATAGGATAGAAGTCCTAATTGCCCATAAAAACCATTTTGTGTATATCCTTTCGGAAAAAAGCCAAAAGAGACCGGTACTTCTAGGATTTTGCAGGTAGCTTCTGTGGATTTGGGGGCAATTTTTCTTGTCCAAAATCCGGTTGGTGGTGAATATTTGCCTTCGCCAACCGTATATTTCTTGCGGATATAACTCAAGCCGATATTTGTCTCAAACTTTCCGCCAAAACGATAGACCAGTTGTCCCCCAAGCCGAAATCCATTTTTTGATATATCTTTTACTTCAACCGCCGATACTTCACTCCCCAAGTAGGCTCCAATTAAAAATTGTTGCTTAGAAAACTTGGGGGCTATCTTAGGCGTATTTTGCGCAAGCAAGGAATCTATCTCCGGAATAGCCGCCTCTAAATAAGGCTCAACTACCGCCAATCTATTAATAATACCATTGGCAAAAAAATCGTTTTTATCTGACACTGAAGGATGTGGGTTGACGGTATTTTTTTCCGAAAGGGAATCTACCCGATTCGTCGCATTACTACTTTGAATTTTATTTTTGACGGCAAGTCCATCGGTTCTTGATGGCTGAATGTCTTGAAGGTCTTGTATTTTTTTATTGCTAAAAATCTTTGCTTTGGCAGAAGATGGAGTCACATTTTTTTCTGCTTCGGCGGGCTGAATGGCTGTTGGGCGGTTTTGAGTTGGGGTCGAGTTATTTTTAATATTTTGAATAGGTGCCTTGGGGGAGTCAGGGATGTGTTTAGTGATGGTATCATTTGTTTCAGGGATAACACCTGTCTTGTCCGTAGAAGGGTTAAAGAACACGAATAAACCAAGGACAATTGCCACGCCCAAAAAGCCCCCAAACCACCATAGAAAACGGCGTTTGCGTTTGTCTTCGTCAAGAAGCACTTCCATTTCGGCCCAAGCATCGGGGTTGTATTCAAAGTCGTAACGCTCTACTCCTTGCTGAAATAATTTATCTATGTCCTTGTTATCCGGCATTTATTCACTCATTTCATTAATCACTAACTCGCGCAATTTGGCTCGTGCCCGGGTCAAATTAGACTTGGAAGTGGCTTCAGTAATCCCTAGTTCCGCAGCAATTTCTTTGTGTTTAAATCCATCAATCACATACATGTTAAACACTGTCCGGTAGGCCATTGATAAAGATTGCACCATCGCAATCAATTCTTTATAACCGATTCGGCTAAGCACATCTTCTCTAGCTGCTATTTCTTGTGCTTCGTTCATATCTACTTCCATTCTATACTTTTTTTGACTTTTAATACTGCTGATGGCCGTATTTACCAATATTCTTCTAAACCAAGGCTTAAAAGGTAGGCTTTGGTCATACTTCTGAATATGCTTAAACACCTTTAAAAAACTATCATTGGTAATGGAGATGGCTTCAGATTCCGAATTTACATAACGTATCGCAATACTCATTGCGTACGGATAGTACAACCGATACAATGCGTGTTGGCTCTCCCGGTTTTTCTTGCGACAACCGTTGATTATTTGGTTAAATTCGATTTCTAGATGTTGGCTCATCAATTTATTTTCGTCCCTATCTTGCCAATACTGCATCCACCGCTAAAAGGCTGCGTCTATCAGGTATTTCGGTAATTATTTTTCTCTTGCCGGACGTTTCCCATAGGAAATTCATCGTTTTTATGCGGCCTGAGTAGCGACACCGTTATATCGTTAAACCGTTTAACCGTTAAACCGAAGTACCGGTTTATTAAGGGTTTAGGAGGTCTCAAAATCAGAGCCTATCAAAACTTCCTTAAACTCATTCAAGACCATGGCCGTAGCTCCCCAAACTACTTTTTCCGCAAGGTCAAAATAGGGGACATTTTTGAGTAGGTGTCCGCGGACGTTCAAACTCGTCTGCTTGACTTTATGATTATCCAAGAGATGTGCTAACGGAATTTCCAAAAGTTCTTTGACTTCTTCGGGTTGTGCCGTGAAGGAAGGATATTCTTGGAGAAACCCAACAAAAGGATGAATGATAAAATGGCTGGCACCTACATAAACAGACGATAACTCCCCAATGACCCGGATTAAATCAGGCCGCACTCCAATTTCTTCAAAAGTTTCGCGGACAGCAGTTTGTTGAAGGTTTTCGTTGGCTTCTTGTTTGCCACCGGGCAGGCTAATTTGATGTTGATGGGGATCCAAAGGATGTCCTTGTCGCTGGATTAGCGAGAAGTGGATTTCTTCATTTTTAGGAAAAAGCAATATCATGACACCGGCCATTTTGGGAGGGTCATCATGATTAAAAGAGAACTTGCGTCCAAACTGCGCCATTTTTTGGTGAGCTCGTTTTGCCGGCAACGGCTCCGTCAATGCCTTTTGTAAGGCTGATATAAGTTGATGAAGTTTCAGGCGCTAAGTATTAATGGCGCATTCTTTTTTTCATCTTTTTAGGGAACAAACCACTTTTAGACTTAGAATGCTTAAATTCTCCTTTTCGATTTGTTTTTGGACGCAAGTTCTCTGTAGCCGGGCAACCACTTTTTCGGTGGCAACCTGCCAGGAGGACAGCTCCCAAAAACAAAAAAAAAGGCAATATTTTAAGGTACGGTTTCATGTGTTGCTTCTAAAGAGTTTTTTTGATATAATCCTCTAGGGCCATGGTCATGGAGCGAAACTTTGGAGTCGGCGCGCTAATATTGACAAAAAGATTCTTGCTTTCCGCGGCGGCTTTGGTTTTTTCTCCGTAAACGGCAATACGTGTTTTTCCTTGCGTAAAATCCGGAAAATTCTCATACAAAGATTCCAGCTCTAAAGGACTGTAAAACACTAAAACATCGTAAAAAATATCTCTTAAATCAGACAAATCACTGGCTACGGATTTGTACATGATGCTCTCTTTTAATTCTACACCCAAATCTTTAAAATAATTGGGTACGATGTCAGTGGTAATATTAGATTTTGGAAATAAGAATTTTTCGTCCTTATGTCTCAAAATATACTTTTCAACATCACGAATACTACGCTCACCGGCAAAGACTTTTCTTTTACGAAACTTGATAAATTTCTTTAAATAATTAGCCACGGCTTCAGATGAACAAAAATATCTCCAATCAGGATCCACCTTTAAGCGCATCTCTTCAACTAGCCTAAAGAAGTTTTCAATAGCTTTTCGGCTCAAAAAGACAAAGGCGCTATATTGATCAATATAAACTCTTTGCTCTCTAAACTCCTTGGCACTTAGTCCTTCGACATGAATAAAAGGCCGATAGTCAATTTTTAGATTATATTCCTTTTCCAAGTCAAGATATGGATTTCCTCTAGAAGGAACAGGCTGCGAAATAAGTATCGTTTTGACTGGTGTATAGGCTTCTGTAATCGAAGTTTTTGATTTCTTCGTTGTCATTCAAATGTATTTTGTAGGTAGATTTTTTATTTGTTCAGCAAAAAACAAACCAAAAAACTGCCTTATTGTAAAAATTCCCCCTCCCTATAAAAAAGAACATATTTAACAATAACAAGCAACGGGGCGATTTCGAGGGTGCAAAGATACATGAAAAAATTGAATTTGTTTCGTAAAACTTGTTGGGATGCACTTGATATTCCCATCAAGTAACGATATAAATAAAAAAGAATTGTCACGCCCACCGTTACATAGATTAGTGGCTCTCTGATGTTTTCGGGGCCATAAGCTAATAGCCAATTGACAGGAAATAGGAATAAACCCAAAATACCATTGAAAACCCCAATTAAAAACCGGTATTTGTTGACATCTTTTTCCATCGGAAAAACCCAGCCTAAAAAACTAACGGCGAGTTGTTTCAATAGAATAAATAAAGCCAAACTTCCGGTAATGAGTATCCAGTCTTGAAAGCTGCCGGAAGTTAACCAGCCGTATTGCTTACCCACCAAAAAGCCGAAAAGTCCGGCATTGAGCAGAAAAAAAATCGAAAGTCCAATGCCCACAGGAGAAAACAGGGTGCCATAGTTCCGAAAAAGAATGTTAAACGGCCCCGCTCCCGTCAAGCCTCGATAAAAAGAAAAAATCGTATGGCGCCCAAATGGCATTAATATCGCTAGCAAAAAAAGCAATAGGACAAAGATCCAAAAAGTAAAACCATCTACCTTCCACCCTTTTTTGAGCAAATCGGGATCATTAAAAACATGCTCATCTCTAGGTATCGACCCATCACGGTCTATATCAAAAGGGTTAATGGGGCCTGTTTCGATGAGTGTATCCGCCTTTTTTGGTTGTTCCTTAATCCTTTGCTTTAATTCAAAAGGATTGGATTCAGCTTGCGCAAAAATCGTTTTCGGAGTCAAAAACAATATAAAAAGTAGCGAAAAATAAACGACCATTTTCATTTTGCAAAATTATACTTTTTTATCATAAGTAAGGGGCGCAACTGGGTTTTGTTCCCTTCTTTATCAAAAAAAAACTGAAATGTGTAATAGAATACGGATAAAACGGACCGACTGCTGCGCAGCTGGCAGGTAAAACGGACTTAACACTGTTTTTCTTTCGAAATAGGAACGGATTTTTCACAGAAATTAACGGACGTAAATTATGGCAGATTTTACATCAATGGTTTGGTAAAAAAGTTTATCCTTATTGAGATTACAAGTAAATCCTTAATGTTATGACTCTGTTAGATTCCTGGAGAAGTGAATTAAGATTTACGATATACGAAATAAGATTTTTGAAGTGCTGCCGCAGCGACAAGGAAAATAAAGATTTTGTGGGATACTAACTTCTCAACCAGCTTGATACCTAAAAAGCGAAGCGGTTAGGCAGGCAGGCTCCAAAGGTCACAAACAGCTAAAATCTGCGCCAATCTGCGGTGGGAATTTGCGCTAACCTACCTTCCTTTGGGCAGTAGGCAGGTCTGCGGGAAAAATCTGCGTATATCTGCGGTGGGAATCTGCGCTAATCTGCGGGAAATAAAAGACCAGCTTACCAATCTCTCCGCAGGCCTACCTAATCGGAAGGCAGGCTACGAGCTTAGCAATCTGGTGCCGTCAACTTAGAAAGCGGGGCCAATCCGAATATGTCGCAAATAGGAATCCAAATCTTCTTTTGACAAGTTGTACTCTACACAAAAATAGGCATTGTGGTTACCATTATAATAGAAGATGGTCAGGAATGATTCCCGTGGAGTATCTCCGCATTCTTTGAGGGTACCGAGTTGGTTTTGAAACTTAAATTTCAGGGCATTCCACACTTTCGATGCATATTGCATGGACTCTACCTTTTTTATCTTATAGCAAGGATGATTTTCATCAAATTTTTGAAATTGCTGAGTAAGCCGGGTATTCAATAAGGCCGCCATGTTTTGATTAAAGTCTTGATAATCAACCTTATACACAGCCAAAATCCGATTTTGCAAAAGCGAATCTAAAAAGAAGGCGACCTGTTGGGCAGGGCTTTCCAAATGAGTCGAAAAATCATCAAAAATCTCTGTAACGAATTGATTTTTACCATCTAATTTTTCCGCAAGGTAAAAAGAACTCGGCAACTCTAAACGGGTTGAATCAGCTAGAAAAAAAATCCGATTTTTTATGGGCTCCGGCTTCTTTTCCTCTGGTGCACTACAACTGACTATAAGCCAAAGTCCCAGCCAAAAGAAAACGCTAAGATTGCGGTACGTCGTCATCATGAGCAAATTCCTTCATTTTACTTGTACGCTTGACAATCGGATTGGCATGGTCATCCAAATATCTCTTGCGTGACCTTACAATATCGATAGCGGCATAGATGGCCTTGCGGAAAGAAGCGGGATTCGCCATGTTTTTTCCGGCAATATCATAAGCGGTGCCATGATCCGGTGAAGTGCGGACATACTTAAGCCCACCGGTAAAATTCACCCCTTCTCCAAAAGAAAGCAGCTTAAACGGTATCAATCCTTGGTCATGATACATCGCAAGTACCACATCATATTTTTTATATTCACCGGAGCCAAAAAAGCCATCCGCCGGAAATGGCCCATTTACCAAAACTCCTTTTTTCTTGGCGGCTTCTACCGCCGGGCGAATAATTTTTTTATCTTCTTGTCCGATGGCTCCGTCATCTCCGGCATGTGGGTTTAATCCCAATACCGCAATAAGGGGTTTGTCATAGCCAAAATCCTGTTTTAGAATCTTATTCAGGATGAAAATTTTCTCTAAAACAAGCTCTCGGGTAATCAAAGGCGCCACATCTTTTATCGGATGATGGTTGGTGGCTAATCCAATTTTAATCTGGTCACTAACCATCAACATCAAACTATGTCCATCCAATTGAGCCTGTAAATACTCTGTGTGTCCGGTGTGTTTGAAGCCGGCAGACTGCATGGCGGCTTTATTGATGGGCGCAGTCACTAACGCATCAATTTTTTCTTCTTTTAAGTCAAGGACGGCTTTTTCAAGGGCGATCTGTGCGAGCTCTCCACCGGCCTTGGTCGGTTTGCCCAAATCAATATTCACATTATCCTTCCAGCAGTTGACAACATTGATTTTGCCATCGTTGGCCCGGGCGCTATCTTGGAGATTGATGATTTTGATGTGCAGGTCCGTAAAAGTATTTTTATGGTAAGCCAAGACCTTTGATGATCCATAAATGACTGGTGTACAGAGCTTTAGCATTTGTGAGTTCATAAAAGTCTTGAGAACTACTTCGGGCCCAATCCCATTCATGTCTCCTATCGAAATCCCTATTTTTAACGGCTTCATGTGTCTATTTTTGAGTGTGTTTTTTTTACCTTGCGGAAAAATAGATATTTTTTTTCACTTGGATAGTCTTTTGACTGTATCAATTGAACGATTCAGGTAGATAGGAGTTTAGCATCTATCAATAAAAAAACTGTGAAAGCAAAAAAAAGATTCGGTCAGCACTTTTTAGTGAATGAAGAAATTGCCGAAAATATAGCTCTATCTGTATCCGTCCCTTCCGGAAATCTATTAGAAGTCGGTCCCGGCAAAGGCGTGATGACCAAATATTTGCGCAAGCAAGATGTCAACTTGAAGGTCGTGGAATTAGACAATGATATGATTCCCATTCTGAAAAGTAATTTTGTGGGGCTTGATATTATTCATGCTGATTTTTTAAAACTAGAGCAAGAAGCCATTTTTGGCCATAGTCCATTTACCATTATCGGTAACTTTCCCTATAATATCTCTTCGCAGATTCTTTTCAGAATGTTAGATTGGAAAGAATCTGTTCCTGAATTGGTCGGGATGTTTCAAAAAGAAGTAGCAAAAAGAGTGGTTTCCGGGCCGGGCAATAAGGATTATGGGGTCACTTCTGTGTTGGTTCAGGCCTATTACGAAGGAGAATATCTTTTTTCTGTAGAACCGGGGAACTTTTCGCCGCCGCCAAGGGTTCAATCCGGGGTTATTCGATTGACAAGAAAGGCGGATTATGGCTTGCCTTGTGATGACAAAACCTTCAAACGTTTGGTAAAACTTACCTTTAGTCAGCGACGAAAAATGATACGAAATACATTGAGAGCGGAATTATCTGCTCAGATATTGACCGATGATTTTTTTCGGCAACGACCGGAACAACTATCCGTGGAAGATTTTATTAAGCTGACAAACCTTATTACTCAGTCTAAAAACAATAAAAATGAGCCTAAGTAAAAAAATATCTAAGGATTTATTGGCCGCCATGAAAGCCAAGGATCAGGTGGCTTTAAGGGGTATCCGTGCCATAAAAACAGCCTTGCAAGTGGCTGCAACGGATGGTAGCGGGCAAGAAATGGATGAAGCCAGAGAAGTAAAAATCCTTCAAAAATTGGTCAAACAACGTCAAGATTCTTTAGAAATCTATGAAAAACAGAATCGAGAAGATTTGGCGATTATTGAGCGAGAAGAACTTAGTGTCATCAGTAAGTACTTGCCCAAAATGCTTTCTACCGATGAATTGAAGCCAATTATCTTGGAAATTATCCAATCCGTTGGGGCCGAATCCATGAAAGACATGGGTAAAGTCATGGGCATGGCCAATAAACAACTAGCCGGAAAGGCCGCCGGAAGAGATATTGCTAATGTGGTGAAGGAATTGTTGGCGTAGGACTTTCGGGTTTTAGCAATCATGGGATACAAAGTATATGGCATCAGACACCACGGGCCGGGTTCATCGGTCGCCTTGCAAAACGCCTTGCGCGAGCAGCAACCGGATTGCTTAATCATTGAAGGCCCGACGGATGCAGAATCTTGTATTCCTATTGTCGCCGATAAAAAATTGCGACCGCCGGTAGCGATTTTAGTTTATCGCAAGCGTGAGTTGGCTACTGCCGCTTATTTTCCCTTTACCGGATATTCTCCGGAATGGTTGGCCTTAAAGTATGGTCTAAAAAATAAGACGGAAATTCGATTTATGGATTTGCCGCAAGGTCTTCAGTTTGAATTAAGCGAGCGAAAGGAGAAAGGCATTCAAACCAGTTTGTTTTCAGCATCATTCAAGGAGCCGGTAAAAATGACGGAGTTGGTCATGGATCCCATGCGGTTTATTGCACAACTGGCCGGCTATGATGATGTGGAACGATGGTGGGAAGTGACTTTTGAGCACATGGGGGCATCGGAGTCTATTTTTCCGGTTATTAGCCGACTGATTCATGAATTAAGGGCGGCGCAATCCGAACAGAGCTTGGAAACCACCTTTCGGGAAGCTCATATGCGGATGCGTATTCGTCAAAGCTTGGCAGACGGGTTTCAAAATATAGCGATTATCTGTGGGGCTTGGCACTTACCGGCACTAGAAGACATCACTCTTTTTTCCGAAAGGGAAGACAAAAAACTACTCCGTGGGCTCAAAACTAAGCATAAAACAGAAGCTGTCTGGATTCCCTGGAGTTACGAACGAATGACTAGGGCGCAATATGGTGCAGGAGTCACCTCCCCTGCTTGGTACGAATTGTTGTATCAAAAGAAAGAAAATGCAGCGTTGTATTGGATGGCAAAGGTGGCGACTTTGCTCCGAAAAAAAGAATTTCCCGTGAGCTCGGCAGCGACGATAGAAGCGATTCGCTTGGCCAATACTTTGGCGACGATGCACGGGTTGGCGATACCGGGGTTAATGGAGTTGCGGGATGCGGCCATTGCAGTAATTTGTAACGGAGAGTCTGAGCCGATGAAATGGATTGAAAAGAAATTAATCGTCGGTCACAAGGTGGGTCGGGTGCCTGAAAGTCAAATGACCTCCCCTTTGCAGAAAGATTTAGTCGCTAGGATTAAGCGGGCGAGATTGACCAAATTTTATAATTCTGCGGAAGCCGCCACTAAAAAATTAGATTTGAGAGTTTCCTCGAATATGGAAGCAAGTATCTTACTCCACCAAATGCTTTTACTGGATATTCCGTGGGGCAAAAAAAATAAAGGTCCGAAGGGGCAAACGGGTTCATTTGCGGAGTATTGGCGGCTTCAATGGAGACCGGATTACATGATTCGTGTGATTGATGCGGGTATGTGGGGCAAAACCATAAAAAATGCTGCTGCCACCAAGGCGAATCACCAACTCAAAGACCTGGAAAAACCGGAAGCACTCGCTGAATTATTGGCGCTTTGCTTAAACAGTCACTTAAAAGAGACCTCTATCAAAGTGATTAACCAACTGGAAGATGCAGCGGCCCTTTCGTCGGATGTTTTTGGGTTGATGGAAACCTTGCCGCCGATTTTTCAGATTTTGAAATATGGTTCTACCCGTGATATTCCGCAAGAGGCGCTTCATATCTTTGTGAATCATATCAGTCCGCGCATTTTTACCATGTTGCCGGGTGCTTGTACGGGAAAGAATGATGAGGCAGCTCGTAAAATTTATGAACAAATAATTTCTTTCCATCAAGGGATTTTGAGCTGGGATGATGAGGATTTGGTCAAGGGTTGGTGGCAGACTTTAGTTAAGATTATGCATCATTCCGGCGTGCCGCCTTTTTTGTCGGGGGCATTGATGCGATTGTTATTTGATAAAGGGCGCTTGGCGTATGATGAAGTGGTTTTGCGGATGTCCTATGCCCTTTCGGAAAGGCGCGAGCCTATACGGGCGGTCCATTGGCTGGAAGGATTTCTTATTGGTAGCGGTCTGATTTTTATGTATCACCGTCAACTTTGGGATTTAGTAAGTCAGTGGGTAAGTAGCCTTCCGGAAAATCGTTTTCAAGAGACCTTGCCCTTGCTTCGACGTGCTTTTTCTAATTATCAACCACCGGAACGACGGAAGCTTTTGGCGAAAGCAAAGCAATATGGTCAACCTAAAAAGACTGCGCTCGCTCCGGCAGATAATGAAGACGTCTGGGTACTGGCAAAGGTTTTATTGCAAGAGAGATAGCAGGGCATATTTGCTTAATCATCGGAGTTGGGCATCCTTATAAATAGTCAAGTAATTTGATCAAAAAACTTGACGATATAAAAAATGGACTACATTTGCATGCACTCTTTTCAGAATGCGCTTGGTCATAACTCTCTAAAAATCAATGGTTTATATACAAAAATCATTCAGATTGACAACAAAAATATTGATAGCCCCTTGGATAATATTCAAAAAAATCGTAACTTGCAGACATAAGGGGGGGATATGCCATTGGGGATATACAAGTGTTATGCCCAATTAGACGAAAAATCCCAACCGCACATTTAACACATTTATTTTTTTTCCAACGCCAAATTTCCTTACAAAAAAATAAAAGAGTAAAATTTTTCCAACACACAGACCGAAAATTAAAAAACAATTGTATATTTGACAATAATTGACAAGTCATACAAACAATGGTTCGGTAAAAATTAGGCGGCAATTTTGCCGATTTTTCGGACTTGTTCTCGCAACGGACTCATTTTTTGGCTATTATGCTTCAAATCTG
>JANTGI010000124.1 GCA_024762995.1 Saprospiraceae bacterium
TGACCAAAAGCTGTCGGATAGACATTTTTTCCAGGTCATTATACTTTGATGATTGCTCTGTTATTTTTTGCATGTACTGCTTTTTTTTTGCTGAAACTGTTTAGGTATCCCTGTTTTTAGGCCCCAAAAGGGGATTTTATGGCAAAACCTGAGTTACCTTTTTGTTATTGTTCTTTTAATGATGCGCTTGCCGCAATTTTATATTTACCTACAACGTATGGTGTAAGTAATTAGTTATCAACCATTAAGATAACCAAGTGTAAAGAAAATAAAATTTTTTCTCATAGGTGAATGTAAATATATTGTTTTTGGCATTATTGTTGGTAATCATATAACAGAAACACATTTACACACTATTTGAAAACTGCACAATGAAAAAATCTACACGAAAAGGTGGCGGCGAGAACGACACCGGCTTTATTTGGGTTGGCTAACCCCCCAATATGTTAGAATCCCCCAATTCAAATTAGCGCAGGGCTTACTTTAATTAGTAAGTCCTGTTTTTTATTGCAGGAATTAGCAACAGGTAATTTTTATCCTTCACCAATAACACAAAAAAGACCGATACCATTGCTCCGTCACACCGTTAAACCGTTAAACCGTTAAACCGTCACACCGTTGCACCGTTATCCCGTTGCACTGTCACACCGTCACATCTCCTTAATACCCAAATAAGGTTTCTAAATCCAACATCTTCACTTCACCAATCGAATTCAAAAAGTCCATATCGACTTGTTCTTTATCTCCTAAGATTAAGTAAGCGAACTTCCTATGCTTGATTTTTTCCTGTTGGAATTTAACCAAATCATCCGGAGTCACTTTCTTTAAAAATTCATATTTATCTTTGCGCAAGTCTCTCCATACCCCAAGTTTTTTGTTGGCTTCCGACTTCCAATAAATATTATCCGGTTGGATACGTTCGGTTTCTACTTTTTTGATTAATGAGTGGGTCGCTGCCTTTATGGCTTTTCGATGCACCGGCATATTTTCTATAATGTCTCGAAGTGCGGTCACTGCATCTTTGAGTTTATCCGGCTGTGTACCCACAAAAGCCTGAATATAATGAGCTTCATCTTTTTTGACCGGGGTCCGATAATAGGCATACGTAGAATACGCAAAACCTTTGGACTCTCTAATCTCCTGAAATACAACACTCGACATGCCAATTCCAAAATATTCATTCCATAAGGAACCCATCAAATACTCCTCCAAGTCAAAATGATTCGTCCCTTTGGACATCATCAAAACCTCCGTCTGTACCATCGGAAAATGCACAAAATATACTTGGTCTTTGTCTGTTGGTACCTCGGGATAGATTTTGGCAGGAAGGAGCGGTTTTAGCGGAAGCGACACCTGATGATGCTTATCTAATATCTCCACCAGCTTGGACTCGGGTAGGGTACCATAAAAATAAATATGGTGCTCATAACCCAATAGACTTTTGATTAAAGAAGTCAATTCCTCTGCTTTTATTTGCTTCAGGGTCTCCGCATCCAGACGGTCGGTAAATGGCGAATCCGGCCCGTAGTAAGCATAATTGACGAGCCCGTTTTTTAGAATATACTCCTTACTTTTCTTCGCATCTTCCCGACTTGTCAATATATCTTGAATAAATGCCGCTAATTTTTCTTCATCCGGCACGACATGGGTCAGTAAGTGCTCAAACAACTCTACGCCTTCTTCAAAGGACTCTTCCAAGCCATCCAGTTTGACATAAATCTTCTTGTTGTTGGCATATACCCCAAAGGTCAGACCTAGTTTGAAAAAGGCCAGTTGCAATGCTTCCGCCGAATATTTATCTGTACCCAAATAGGTCAAATATTGAATCGCTAATTTCAACAACTTGCTACTGTTCTTGCCCATTTCAAAAATGTAACGCAAAGAAAAAGTAGAATTATGCGGATTTTTTACCATGTCCAGACGCAGGCCGTTGCTCAAGGTCGTCGTATGAATCTCTTTCTCAAAATCAACAAAAACCGGCTCCAATGGCTTAGAGTCCTGTTGCTTAAATGCTTTGAAAAAATCGGATTCAGCATCTCGATTAACTTCCAAAGGGGTAATCGCCGGCTTATCGACTTTGATGATATTCGCATCTTCCCCCGTTAGTTTTTGGATGGCTACATAGTTGGTTTTGAAGTGCTTACGCACAAATTGGATTAAATCGTCTTTGGAAATAGCTTCCATCTCCTGATATAGATTTACGGCCTTACTCCAATCAATACCGACCGTAAAAGCATGGGTTAAAGCATCTACACGTGCTTTGTTGGATTCCAAAGACTTCATCTCCCGATACTTATAATCCTTAATCACCGCTTCCAGCATCCAATCTTCAAACTCCCCTTTCTTGATCAGTTCGACTTGCGTCAAAAGCAACCGTTCGATTTCTTCTAAACTTTGTCCTTCTCTCGGCTTTCCATACATCAAAAAGGTACTATAATCCTCATGTTCACTAAAATAAGCATAAGCCTCCAACAACAACTGGCGATTTATTAAATTCAAATCTATTAAACCTGCTTTAGTATTAAACAGCAAGCCCTTGAGTAAATGAAAATAGGCCATCTTGTCCGAATTGGCTCCTTCAAATCTCCAACCCAATTGCAAATAAGCCGCTTCTTGGCCATATACCTGCCTGCGGACGACCTCTTTTATTTCAGGTTGCTCATCAAACTCATACTTGGGAACATCGATGGGCTCTAGTTCCCCAAAATATTTTTCCGCAAGGATGACCGCCTCCTTAGGATCAAAATCTCCTGCCATCATAATCGCCATATTATTGGGACGATAATATTTGCTAAAAAACTCGTAAATCTTAAAATGCGATGGGTTTTTGAGATGCTCTCCTTTACCGATGGTGGTCTGAGAATAGGTGTGGTGCGGAAATAATACCTCATTCAGTACCTTATAGACCTTGCGGAAATCCTTATCTTGGTTGATGTTAAATTCTTCATAAACGGTTTCTAATTCCGTATGGAAAAGACGTAAAACGACCATTTTGAACCGTTCGGATTCTAATTGGAGCCATCTTTCCAGTTCATTAGAAGGAATGTCATTGACATATACGGTTTGCTCCAACCACGTATAGGCATTGGTTTTTTCTGCCCCTAATACACTGACAAACTTATCATATTCATTGGCTGCGGCATAGGTGGCAGCATGATTGGATACTTGGTCGATTTCTTGGTAAATGGATTTTCTTTTATCCGGATCAGACTCCTGGCGATATTGTTCGTACAAATTCGCAATCTTATCCAATTCTTTCTTTTCCTTTTCCCAATTTAATGCGCCTATCTTGGACGTTCCCTTAAACATCATGTGCTCCAAATAATGGGCTAATCCCGTTGTTTCGGTAGGGTCATGCTTTGAACCGGCCCTTACGGCAATATTGGTAAAAATCCGTGGTGCATCTTTATTGACGCTCATGAAGAGCTGTAGTCCATTAGAAAGGGTGAATATTTGTACGTTTATCGGATCATTCTTGAATTGCTGAAAGTTTACAGCATTCATGGTGGTTTTGGTCATAATTTTTTTTGTTGTTGGGTCGGGGCAAGCCCGCCCTGATTTGATTTCTTCGGGCGGCAAAGATAGGGAATTTGGTGGATTATTGATGCACTTTGGCAGTCGTAACCTAGGATGTAGCAAGCTCCCCCGGGTTTTTGGCAACAAATGCTCTTTTTGGAACTGCCTGCTTTTACTCAGTAAATAGGTGGCACAATGCCTTTACGACATTAAAACGGTTTGTTATCGTTGCCTTCAATCTGTATTCCACCATATCTCCACGCCAAAGGCACTCCATTCCGCAACTTCCCTTGATTAACATCACTCAAAATCTAGACACCAATCATTTTTTTTCCAAATATAAAGTGGTACATTGTGCTTGATACAGGATATTTTACTCAAAAGAGAATGATTTGGAAATTATCTAATGGCAAATATGTCAAATCTCTTTGCAAAAATACTCGCCGTAGCCCCGCTGCGACTGTGTTTTTTGCTACGACTTTAGACAAACAAATTGGCACATAATCTATTTTCCTAAACCACATTCCTTTGAGTATATATCCCTCAATCTTCACCCTTAAAATTATTATTATGAACAATCTAAAGACGATTTTTAGCTGGATGCTGGGTTCATTGTTACTTTTAGCGGTCAGTTGTCAATCCGGGCCGCCAAAGAATAGCCGTGCCGCTCAATCTGAAAAGGGGAAAGCCTTTTTTATGAGTCACTGCGCATCCTGTCATGGACCGAATGCCAATCCCGATAGAATTGCGAACTTAAAAACGCCTCCACCTGATTTGACCAAAATTATGGAACGACGCAAAGGATTGGCTACTTTTCCGGTGGCAGAAATTGCCAGTTACATTGATGGTCGGAAAGACGTTCAGTTACATAGTCGAGATATGCCGGCATGGGGTAAGTATTTTGCTGATGAAGAAAAACTGACCAATGACGAGATAAAAGGTAAAATGGGGGAATTAATTGCCTACCTGATGAGTATTCAGAAATAACGAAGTGGATGACATCCTTAAATGTTATTTCCTGTTTAATCTCTTGACGGTAATGTGAGTTAATTTAGGACTCCTTAACTATGACATTCTTGGTTAGTTCTTCTTTGAGAATTGGTGAACGATTTATGGAGTAACCTGTTCTACATTAACAAAAATCAGCACATGTATAGCCTAGTCATCATAGGAGCAGGACCGGCGGGTATTTCACTTGCCGTAGAAGCGCGCGCTGCCGGTCTTCCCAAAGAAAAGATTTTAATTCTTGAAAAAGCAGAGGCACACTCTTGGGTGATTCGGTCGCTTTATCCGGACAAAAAGCTGGTCACTGCCAATTATAAAGGCATTAAGGCGGTTTGTCATGGAGTAATGACCATGCCCGATATGGGTAAACAAGATGCGCTCAATCTATTGGACAATGCCATTAAAAATACCGGAGTAGAGGTGCATTATAATGAGGAAGTCCTAAAAATTGCTTCTTTCCATGAAAATGGAAAAAATCGTTTTGAAATCGAAACAGCCAAAGGTAATTATGAAGCGGAGAACGTAGCCATTGCTATTGGTATATTTGGGCGCCCTAAGAAACCTTCTTACAAACTACCCAAAGAATTGCGCAAAGTCATCCACTTTGATGTGACCTCCTTTGATACCCAAAATGAAAAAATTCTTGTTGTCGGTGGGGGAGACACCGCTAGTGAAAATGTGCAGTTTTTGCAAGAGAAAGGGCATCAAGTCTCTCTTTCTTATCGAGGAAATGAGTTCTATCGCATGAATCCAATTAATAAACAGAGTATTTTATTATTGGAAGAGCAAAAAAAAGTCGAGCTTTTACTCGAAACGAATATAGAAAAGGTCACGGTGTCGGATGACGGTAAGCCGGTGGTGCATTTTAAAGAAATTGGGGAAAGAACCTATGACCGACTGGTTTATTCCTTAGGGGGCACGACTCCGCAAAATTTCTTAAAAGTAATTGGTATTACTTTTACCGAAGATTCACCGGATATTGATGAGTACGGAGAAACAGGTATTAAGGGATTGTTCCTTTGCGGGGATTTATCTTTGGGCAAACGCGGGGGCTCCATTGTGTCTGCATTCAATGCTTCTCGAAGAACTATTGAAGCGCTTTGCATTCGGTATTTGCATTGTGTCGTGCCTATTGACCAAAGAGACTTGGAGCCTTGGATGAAGGTCGAGAAATAGCTTGGTAAATTGGGGGTAGTTCTGCAAGTGTATTGATCAATTCGCGAAAGGTGTCCCGCTTTGAACAAGTTTAAGATATGTTGTGCACCGGATAGACCGTACCGTTGCACCGTTACACCACTACACCGCTACACCGAGACTTAAATTTTTTATTTTTGCTGTTTAGCCCATCCACGAGTCATTTCTCGTTTGCCGGGTGGTCCCGGTAGTTTCTCTACCCTAAAACCGGCTGCTTTTAGGGCCCTTTTGACGGTACCTTTGACACTATAAGTGGTCAGGACTCCATGAGGTTGAAGATGGTCAAATAGCTTTTTAAAGATGGTTGCGGTCCAAAGTTCCGGCTGTACATCCGGAGAAAAGGCATCGTAGAAAATAACATCCATAGGTTGGTCCGGTGTCCAATCTTCTATTTTGGTCTGTATTTTCCGAAAGGTGAATAAATCCGTAAAATCGTGAAAATCGCCCCATTGACAAGCATGAATTTGCTGTAAAATATCATTAGCAACATTTAATTGCTCGGCATAATTGAGTTGGTCGGTTAATTCTTTTTCCAACGGATAAGCTTCTATGGCGGTGTAGATTATTTTAGTTTTGGTTTTGGTACCGCTGATTTGGGCGAGTAGTGGGTTGAGACCTGTACCAAGTCCGATTTCTACAACATGAACGACAGGAAAGTCAAAAATAACCTCTTCCAAGCCCGCATGGATAAATACGTGCAAACTTTCTTGGATGGCCCCGAACTTACTATGGTATGGCTCTTGAAAACGACCTGAAATCACGGTGTGTGATTGGTCATTGGTCTGGATCAGTGTGTTCAATGGTTTTATTTACTAGCCTTCGGGCTTTGCAGCCAAAATGGTGTGTTGGGTAATATCAAAGTGAGAAGCATGAAAATAGCAATACCCATTTCTGAAAAGCAAAACTTGTGGGGATTGATGCACGACATTGGCTTTCTCCGCCAAATATAGGGAAGTCGGGCGAGATTCCACCACGTCAATCATAAAAACTTTAAAATGATCTTGCAATTGACCCTTTTCCAAGCGATTTTTGATGGCGGCACTAATAGAACAACGAAAGCTATGCTTAAAGATAAGAATATCCCCGGGCATAGCTTCCAAAATTTGTTCCAATTGAGCCGTTTCAGACAAATTGGTCCAAATCATTATTCTTGTTATTCGGCGTTTGCTTCTATTTGGTTAGGACAACCGTAGCCTTTGTGGCAAGAAGTGGCGGTGAGCATTAAAAAGGCTAATCCGACAGCAACGAAAAGTTTTAGGAAATTGGACTTGTTCATGATTTGTTTGTTTGATGTGTTTTTTGAAACGGTAAACATGCGAATTTTATTTTCGTGAAACAAAATTATTGCTTTTCGCAATACAATGCCACTTTAGGCAAAAAACATTCCATTATTTCAATGTTTTTTCTTTATAACGCGCAAAAAGTCCGAAAAAATGTCACAGATTGTATCTTTTTTTGTTATTGTTAGGATACTTTTGCGGTGGAGTTTGCTGCTTGGGCATCGGATTTAATGTATAAATAACTTGTTTTGTGTGATTTGTGCATCAGCAATCTCTTGATTGACAGGAAGTCCGAAAAAGAAAATATTAAACATGAGAATACATTTAATTGCTATTGGTGGGGCGGTGATGCATAATTTGGCCATTGCCTTGGCGGAAAATGGGCACCTAGTGACGGGGTCAGACGATGAAATATACAATCCGTCGCGTGATCGCTTGGCAGCAAAAGGCCTATTGCCGAAGAAGATGGGCTGGTTTTTGGACAATATTTCTCCCAAACTAGACTTGGTTATTTTAGGCAAACATGCCCGAGATGATAATCCCGAAATGCTCAAGGCCAAAGAACTAGGTCTAAAAGTTTTAAGTTTTCCGGAGTTTATTTATGAGCATAGTAAAGACAAAACTAGGGTGGTGGTTACAGGAAGTCATGGCAAAACTTCGACGACGGCAATGATTATGCACGTATTGAAAGATGCGGGAATGGCTTTTGATTATTTAGTGGGCTCTAAGTTAGACGGATTTGAGACCATGGTCGGTTTGTCTGATGCGCCGATAATGGTTATTGAGGGAGATGAATATCCGGCTTCTCCTTTAGACTTGCGTCCAAAAATGCTTTTTTATAAGCCCAATATTGCGGTTACGACCGGTATCGCTTGGGATCACATTAATGTATTTCCGACTTTTGAGAATTATGTTCTCCAATTTGAGAAGTTGCTTAAAGTGATGGCTCCCCGAGCAACTTGGATTTGGTACCAAAATGATAGGGTTTTGCGTAAGCTTGCGCAAAAAGCACCCAAAAATATCCGGCAGATTCCTTATCGGGGCTTTAAAAACTATGGGACCGGTGGCGATACCATTATTCATAATGGGCATGGTGAGCCGATTAGATTGTCTATTTTTGGCAAGCATAATCTGGAAAATCTAAAGTCCGCTTATCATGCTGTCAGGGCGTTGGGTATTTCGGATCGGGTCTTTTTTGAGTCGATTGGGCGTTTTAAGGGGGCGGCCAAAAGGTTGCAGACGTTACTGGAAACGGAGACCGGTACGGCTTTTATTGATTTTGCGCATGCTCCGTCCAAGGCAAAGGCAACGATTCAGGCAGTTCGTGCAAAGTATCCAAAACGGAAGTTGATTGCCTGTTTGGAATTGCACACTTTCAGCAGTTTAAATAAAGAATTTTTGCCGCATTATAAAGGCACGATGGCTCCGGCTGATTTTGGCTTTGTCTATTACAGTCCGCATACTTTAGAGATGAAAAAACTACCTTTTTTCTCTCCGGAAGAAGTGAAGAAGGCCTTTGGTGGGCAAAATGTCCGGGTATTTACGGATTCCGCTGAATTAGAAGCGGCTTTGCGAAAGCTCAAAGGTAAAAACAATAATATTTTGTGGATGAGTTCGGGTAATTTTGGAGGGTTAGATGCTAAATCTATTTCTGCTGCTGTTTTGTGATTATTTTTGTGTTTTACTACAATTTTGGGTGCTTAGAGACCGTAGTTACAAGACATGCCAGTGAAAAGAAATTGTGAAAAAACCGGCCTGCAGGCGCAAAAAGGGCATTTTATGGCAAAAATTCAAGAATACCAAAAATTGTTACAAAATATGTTTTATCTTTGTAACGAGCATTGCTGCACGAAATCCACCTGAATTGGTTCGCTTGGATGTGGTCCATACGACTAGATTATTCCCTTTTCCTAATGTTTGATAAATATTTCTGTCTATTATGCGCTTAATATGGGTTCTTTTGGTATTTCTATTGTTGGGGTTTCAGGCATCGGGCCAAAGTTTTCCTTCTTATACGGGCTTAATTACCATAAAGGCTTTTCCCCAAAACAAGCAGATTTGTACAAGACAGAAGGGGACCAATACGGCTAAGGTTTTGATTGCCGGCACCGTCGCTTCGTCCAGTAATTATGACCAAATCAAACTTTCTGTATCCGTTGATTCCCTTGGAACTTTCGTGGACACTTTTTTTAGCTTAAGTTATGAAGGAGATTCCGCTAACTTCCAGTTGGAGTATGATTTAGAAGCCAACTTGCTCAATCATCAATTTATTTTGACCGGGGTGCAAGGCAGTACGGAAGTCGCAGAGTGGATAGCCACCGATGTCGTGGCCGGAGACATCTATATTATCAATGGCCAGTCCAATGCACAAGCATTTTTGAGTGCTAAACCGGAAGATGTTGTGGAGTTTACTCGGTCTTATTTTAATGACCAGTGGAATGATTTGGGACATTCATTTCCCGGGCAATGGGGCGCACATTTGGCTAAGGTGATGTCGGAGAATTTGGGCTATCCGATAGGTATTTTTAATTTTGCGGATGGGGCGCAGCCGATATCTTATTTTCAGAAAAATGTGGAGAATCCGGCAGCCGGTAATTATGGGGGGATGTTGAGTCGGTTGGATGCAGCGGGTGTGGATGCTCCGTTGGCGGTCTTTTGGTTTCATGGAGAAGCCAACGGGTGGGATACTTCAACGGAGACGTATTATAATTCTTTTGATACATTGCGGCAAAGTTGGAAGGATGATTTTGGTATTGAAGGAGCATTTTTATATCAGGTGAGAAGGTTGGGTTGTGCGCATCCTAATCCATATATTTTTGAAGCGCAACGACTCTTGGCAGAACAAATCCCTGATATCCATATTATGTCCACGACTAATGCCGATCAAGATTCTTGTCACTATCGTTGGGAAGATGGTTATCGGGTGCTGGCGGAGCGTATGGCACAAGTGGTTAAAGCCAAGCTGTATGGGCAAGTAATTGACAATCAAGACTTTGCGCCGAATATTGATAAAATCGAACGCTTTAATAACACGACGTTGAAGATGACTTTCAAGCCGTCCGGCGTGCCATTGAATATTATTGGAGCACCTGCCATGGATTTTCGGCATGAAGAGTCGGGACATGCACCTAGTATTGTATGGGCTGATGGAGATACCTTGGTGGTTCAGTTTGATAGTATTGTGAATGTCGGAGAGCATTTTTCTTATTTAAGTCATCCGGGTCCTACTGCAGATTGGGTGGTGACCTCTAGTGGCGTTGGTATTTTGGAATTTTATAATCAACCCATTGTAGATTATATGGTGGGACTCAGCTCTTCGCTTACGCAAAAAACAAACCTGTTGATGTCTCCCAATCCGACGGATAATTCTTGTTTTATTCAATGGAACGAACCGGAAATAGGGGAGATTAAGGTGTTTGATCCATTGGGGCGTCCGGTTGTAGCGAAAGTGAAAAAAATTATGGATTCCGGCTTCTATCTGGATTTAAGTTTTTTGCCGCAAGGCCTTTATCAAGTGATTGTTCAATCTGAAAAGACCGTTGGGGTAGGGCGCATCGTAAAATGGTAAATTCCTTAGGATTTACTTGCTCCGGATGACGGGTACAAAAGCAAGGTTTTGGGGCAGGTACTAAACAACGCTCTCCCTGCCTAAGTCAAACAAATTAATATCCTTTTCCACAAATAAAGGGAGTAGCGAGCTCGGGGCATTATTTCGCAGATAATTTGCTTCTTGATCGGTGATAGGGACAATCATCTTCCACTGTACCATTCGATCACCCAGGTCAAGGGTTTTTAAGGTATCTTTCCAAAGATAAGGAGGAATGAGCAGACCATGTTTAACTTCTACATTCGGATAATAGGCAGAAAAAATATGCGCATAAATGGCACCTGTTACCGTTTGCCAACCTTCGAGCATGGCTTTTAAAGCACCGGATGCTAAAATATTGGGAGCCAGGTCATATTTTTTTTCGGCAACGAGCATTAACTCAATATCTCGATTTTCTTCATTGGTTTTCCGGGCAGATAGGCCAATCGTGGAGTGAACATTTAGCTTGTCGTCTCCATGTTCCGTAACGGAAACAATATCAATAAAAGCCTTTTCATCGGTCTGAAAGCGTAAAACAGTCGGTTGTGTGCCGGTAATCTTGGCGATATAATGAGCAATGGCTTTGTTTTTAATCATAAAGCACTACGTGGTAAATGAAATGATTTTAATGGGTGTGCCCCACATAAAAATGGACGCCCCTTCTTCTACTTTTTGGGCAACAACAGTAATGGTTTTACCGGGATATTTTAATTGAGCCGGCATGTTGATAGGTCGGTAATTATTGCCATTTTGATCGACAATTCCCCAAAATCCTACACCAATAGCTACTTTTTCAACGGTTCCGGTGATGGTGAATTTGGACATAATCTCTTTTTAATCACAATGATACGGAAAATTTTTGACAAGTAATTGGCGGCCATTAGGTAAGTGTTTATACAGATTGCACGAAAAACAATATTTTAGACTGGACTAGTGTTCGTCATAACCTGCTATGCCTCCAAAATCCGCCTTGATTAAGAAAAAATTTGAAGC
>JANTGI010000125.1 GCA_024762995.1 Saprospiraceae bacterium
AAAATCACTCGGTTGGATACCTTTTTGTGGAAACACTAGCTTTAGTTCATGACCTTTCGTCAAAACAAGTGTGGTGTTGGCCTTGGGGCTTACACAAATCCAGTCTATTCCTTTTGGCGCAAGCTTGGTTCCATTGGTTTCTACCGCAATGTAAATCTTATTTTTCCGCAAGGCATCGACCAACTCCTGATCCAATTGCAATAAAGGCTCCCCGCCGGTGCAAACAATAAAAATGGAACCATCATCCGGCCAAAGTTCTTTTATTTTCCGGATAAGTTGGTCGGTGGAGTAAGTGCCCCCATTTTGGCCATCCGTCCCGACAAATTCCGTATCACAAAATTGACAAATGGCTTTTTGGCGGTCTTCTTCACGTCCCGACCACAGATTGCACCCCGAAAAACGGACAAATACCGCCGCCCGTCCGGCATGGAAGCCTTCGCCTTGAAGCGTATAAAAAATTTCTTTGATTTTGTAGCTCAAATCAGTTATCCGCTCTTTTAAATTTGTTTTTCCGCATGGTAAGAAGAACGAACCAAAGGACCACTCTCGACCCATTTGAATCCTTTGCTCAGGCCGACTTCCTTATATTCTGCAAAGACATCCGGATGGACAAATTCAGCGACGGCCACGTGCATTTTGGTGGGTTGTAAATACTGCCCAATGGTCAAAATGTCGCAATCATGCGCAATCAAATCATCCATTAAGGCAAATACATCTTCTTTGGTCTCACCGAGTCCGACCATGATGCCGCTTTTGGTCCGACGGCCAAGGGCTTTGGTGCGTTTGATTTGCTCTAGGCTCCGCTCGTAACGCGCCTGTGGGCGGATGAGTCGGGACAGTCGTTGGACGGTTTCCATGTTGTGGGAGACAATTTCTTGCTTGCCTTCGACCATTCTGGCGAGTGCATCCCATTGGGCTTTGACATCGGGTATGAGCGTCTCGATGGTCGTTTTGGGGGTGAGTGTTTTAACGGCTTTGACGGTTTGATACCAGATTTCAGCGCCTTTATCTTTGAGTTCATCCCGATTGACGGAAGTGATGACTGCATGCTTGACCTTCATGATTTGGATGGCTTGGGCGATGCGTTGGGGTTCTTCGGTATCGTATTCGGTGGGTCTGCCGGTTTTGACGGCGCAGAAAGAGCAAGAACGGGTGCACACGTTGCCTAAAATCATAAATGTAGCCGTACCCGCCCCCCAACATTCGCCGATATTGGGGCAGGAGCCGCTTTCGCAAATGGTATGTAAATTAAAGTCATGGACAATGTCCCGAACCATTTTGTAGTCGCTCCCAATGGGTAGTTTGACTTTTAGCCAATCCGGTTTTTTGTTGGATTTGGTGATTTTCTTCATTTCAATATGGTAGTGGCGACTTTAGTCGCCAAACTTCAAATTTTGTGACTTTGGCGACTAAAGTCACCAGTACTTAAGGGACACGCCGTCCCTAACTCCTTTTACCGAACTGAAAATTGATGTAAAGGTTTAGGAAAAAGGGGTAATTTTTAGCGTCAATCATGATGGGTACCGCTTTGGGAAATACATCAATCATTACTCCTATATCAACGGATTTAGAAGTTGCGTCAAATGCTCCCCAATCAAATAACACGCCTAGTCGTCCATGTAGTCCGGGCAGGATAGAAGTCTCTCCAATTCCCTTCCAAAAAGAAGCTCCACCGACGATGGCGCGAGAGTCAAGAAAAACATCTCTATTTTCCAGGCTGTATTTTTCGGCTCTTGTCGAAAAGTCTTGCGGATTGGCGGGATCTGCTTGTCTCTGAAGGTTTAAGTAATAGGGCTTTAATAGGCCTAGGGATATTCCTCCTAGATACTGCCAACCAATGGCTACTCCTTTGGTTTTAGCTTTTTCCGTCAAATATCTTTTTTGACCACGCATTAGCCTAGCGGTCAGAAATACATTCTTTTTCCCATAGGAATAAGGTTTGGCATTGCGAATCCCCGTAATGTCAGTGACTTGCTTGTATTCTTTGCTGTGCTTGAGCCGACCTAATTCAAACTGCCAAAAAGGAGTGACTTGGTAAGTCTTTATCTTGCCTTTCGAATACCCAAGGGAGAATCCACTCGAATTAAAAGACACATTGAAGGCTTTTTCTCTTGTGTAGATGAGTCCCCTTGTTTTGACAGGTCGTTTGTTCGCTTGCGCAAAAATAACCCAACTAACAAATAGAAGAGAAGCCGTAAGCAGGTATTTAGTTATGTTTTTTGGCATTGTCCAAATGGTTTAATCCCTAAATCTGTGGAAAAATTGCGATAAAGTCAAGAATTTGGCCATATTTTTGGTGAATTGATTCATTTTATCGGTCAATATTATCAAAACCGGGTTTTTAGGCAATCCATCATTCTTCGGTGGGCTCTTTTTTATATTGGTCTAACCTTAAAAAAGACCTCGTTGCCCAGCCTTGGTTTGATAGATAATAGGGCTTTCTCTAAGGTGATAATCTCAAAGTGAGTTTTAAATAATTCCATGTATTCTGCGGCACTTCCTCCGAATGGCGGACCATCAAATCCAAACTCCACGTCAAATAATAAACCTGCCAAAATCCCATTAGGTTCCAGTAGTGTAGCCATCTTTTTGACATATTGCTTACGCAAAATCGGGTCTAAAGCACAAAAGAAGGTTTGTTCAATGATTAAGCCAAAGGTCTCCTCCAGATCAAAGAAGTTGCCCTGAAAGGTTTTTACCGTAGGTGCCTGTTTATTTACATGGGCTAACGGGGCGGCAGCCAGATCAATGACTGTCACGTCTCTAAACCCGTTTTGAGCCAGCCAAATGGCTTCATACCCATTGCCACAACCGGGGATGAGTATTTTTTGGTTTTTATCTGTTAGCTGCTCAAAGTAAGTACGCATTTGGGGACTTACTCCGCCAATATCCCAGCCGGTTTTTTGAAGAGCATATTGGTTTTCCCAAAAGGATTTGTCTAATTTCATAACTTGAGTTTCATCAACTTGTTGACCTATAACGGCGAGATACGGACTTTGGTTTTGGAATAGCATGAAGTCGATGCCAATTTTACAGCAATTGTCTTTGAAAAGTCAACGGGCGAATCAATCGGTGCTTGAAGAAAAAAAGGACAATTGAGCGTACCCAATTGTCCTTTTTTGCGAAAGCATCCCAATTAATTATTTGGGCACATCTTCTCCCAAATTATTGTCAAATAAGTAACTGAGTGTAAAACGGAGTGTATTCGCCAATGGATTGGTTTGAACGGGTCCGGAAGGAATCAAATAAGAAAGGTCTAACCCAAAAACACTATATTTTAGTCCGAGACCGGCCGTAAAATATTTTCGGTTTCCTTTGAGTTTATTTTCTCCAAAATAACCGGCTCTGACGGCAAATTGGTCGTCATACCAATATTCTACTCCAAAGGAGGTCATGACTTCTTTTAGTTCTTCTTTACCGCTTGCATCCCCAAAGGAAGCAAACATGCCACTGATGGCGGTGTCGTCATCATGCCCGCTGCCCGGAGTGGGCACCATAAGTTTATTGAAGTCCAAAAATACCCCCAGTTTGTTAAATTCATCAAACTTAAACTCCCAGCCCGCACCAAGCCCAACATTAGCGGGAATAAAATCCTTATCAGCTGAGTTGGTATAGGTAATCTTGGTACCCATATTCGTAAAGGCTAATCCGACGGATAAGTTACTGGACGTATTGCCTAAGCTTAAAGGAGTCTTATAGGTCATAGAAATATCTGCTGCTCCGACTTTACCGGCTTTGATGTCTATCCCATTAAGGGATTGACCGGCAGCAAGGTTAGAGTATATAAATTTACCCCCGACAGCGACGGCAAATTTTTCCGTCAGTTTTCTGGCGTAAGCCCCATTGATTTCAAATTCTTGTGGTTTGCCGTTGCCTAAAGATTCTCCTTCAGTGTTGGTAAAATTGATTTCTCCCATAGAGAAGAAGCGAAGGCCTAGGCCGATGGATTGTAACTTGTCCAGTTTGTAGTAACCCGTTAGGTAGGCCAGATAGACATCGTTTAAGCCGATGGCTCTCAACCATGGAGTGTATGTGGCAGAAATAGCGATTGGGTTTTCCGCAAAGGCCAGTTTAGAAGCATTAAAATGCAAGGCATTAGGGTCGGTTGAAGTCGCTAGGCCGGCATCTCCCATTGCACCGGAACGAGCATCAGGGTTGATTCTCAGAAAGGGGACAGATGTGATGATGACGTTTGTACATGGCTCACCTGTTACAGGGTTTCTACCATCTTTACATAGATTTGGGTTTTGGGCATTGGCATCATTGTGAAAAACAGTGATACCCAAAAACATCAAAAATAAAAGTGCCAATTTTTTCATAAAAAGTTGTTTTTTGGATAAACTAGAGCAAAATATATTCCAATTTATCACTATTTGATTGGTTTTATCGTTTTGGAAACTCAAAGATACATTTTCTTGAGGAATAATCCCGAAATGTATCACGGAAGCTTCATAGATAACAGTTAATTTAAGACTTTATTTTGCGGCTATAAAGAATTTTTCGGATAATTTTTAAAAAGTAACTCGCTTGAGAGAATGACCTGTGGACACTGGGAGTGCGTACAGATTTTCTCCGTTCAATCTATCTTAAGTATGTCCTAAAGTAGCGGATGCCACATATAAAATATGCCCATACATACTTACTTCATAATAACCAGTTTCTGAAAATCGCTTGTAGTTGATTTTTGATTATCTTCTGTGCTTGTCAGTTTGACTTGATAAATATACACCCCTTTGGCTAGAGCGTCTCCATATTCATCTGTCCCATCCCATTGGATGTCCGTGACTCGATATCCTTCCAAGGACAAATCTTTGTCAATGGTCTTTATAATTTTGCCATCTACCGAGAAAATGTTGATTCTGGCGTGGGTTGGGCCGGATAAATTATGTTCAAACTGAAAGGAGGTTTGTGTGGTAAATGGGTTGGGATAGTTGAGTACATGAGCCAGCGCCGCATCTTCATTTTCGGCAACGAAAAAAGTAATGGCTGCTTCTCCCGAATTATTCGCTACGTCCCAAGCCTTGACAGCAATTTTATGCTCTCCGGGAGAGATGTTTTCAAGCGGATAGTGCAATTCTCCTTGGGTATAGTCGTCTGTTTTGGTTTCGTAGTAATTGTTAGCGACTTTGATGTCCTCATCAATGGTGGCCGTCAAATCATGTCCGATGCCACTGCCGGAGATGTTGATGCCATTGTCATCCGCTATTTTTGCAAAAATAGTAGGATGGTCATTGGTGATGCCACCGGAGACAAAGTTTTCATCGTTCATAAATAATTCTACAACCGGCGGGGTGTCATCGACAATGACAACACCGGAACCTCCACCAATATATAATTTTTCAGAATAGCCGGCTGCATCGCGACTTATTTCATCGGAAGCGTAGTAGCTGATTTTGCCATATCCGTGACTAACGACATCCTTGGGGACGATAAAGTTGAATTGGAATTGTCCGGTCTTTACGGAAGCGATTCCTTTGAAAATAATTCCTTTGCGATCTTTGTATGGATAGGGCGGACCATCCTGTCCCAGCGTCTTAAAATTAGCTTCCTTATCAAAAATAGTAATGTAAACTTTTCCATTAAAATCGGAAAGCAATTGACCTTGTTCATTGGCAATATGACCGGTGATAGTCACCTTGGTTAAAGCGCCAATGGCCACAGAATCAACGGTTTGTAAGCTTGTGCCATTGATTTTGTCCGTAATGATTTGATTGTTGTCGGGCAGGGCCAGCGGCATGGAAGGGTCTCCAAGAAGTAAAAATTTTCGGACTTTGTCGGCCGTGCCAGCGTTGTTTTTGCCTACCCGCAAAATCTCTCCAACGGTTCTTTTTTGTCCATTGTCTCTAACAAAGATTTGGGGATAAGTAGCATTGATAAGCGCTTCGTTGTCGCTGGAATATACGGGCCGCACCGTAGAAAATAAGGCAATGGCTCCGCCGGTAGGGTTTTTGAGTAGTTCTTCTCCAAATGTTTTGACGGAAGGGTCATCAAATCCGGACGTAGAGCAACTTGCCGTAATGATAAGTGGCATATTGTTGAGAATGTTTTTCCATTTGGTGATGGATTGTAAGGTCAACACGCGTTCTTGCGCAAGTCCCTTGGCGCCTCCATGCCCAAAATAATTCACGACCAAAGTCCCGGAAAGGACGCCATCGTTGATTTGTTTAGTAGCTTCCGGAAATCGTGCCCCAAATGGAGCGGGTACTTGGGGATAAGCATCCAGCAGTATCTTCTGAGTATTGAAAATCTTATGATTCATCTCTGTTCTATCGGCAGTTTGATTGGCTTGTCTCATGTGTGTATTACCATCTTCGTCGTCTCCAATGCCCATTAATTGGGTGCGCCAAGGCTTTAGGGTGGCGGGATTGGAGTCATAATAGATGATTTTTTCGACGATGCTATTGGCTTCTTCCGGAGTGCGGGCCGTAATACGACCAACGGCGATGTCCAAGGCGCCTTTTAGATTAGGAGTTCCCTCTGTATCGCTCAGTAAACCATAATAGTCGTCGGACGGATAAGTATTGATTTTACGGACCGAATTTTGGGTCTCTCTCACGGGGATTAGGTTGTAGTTTTGGGGGTTGTTATTAATGTTCTTTGCATCATAGGAGCCGTCTCCCATCAGCAGCAGGTACTTAAAGCCGGGGTCTCTGTCAAAGACCATTTTTGCAAAATCCCGAATGGCTGTTGGGTCTTGAGCTCCGGAAGAGAATTCATTGTAAATGTCCTCAATGTTCACAGTGACGACATCAAGTTGGCTGTGAGATGCCCGATGTGCAGCCAGTTTAAGTGCTTCATTTTTTAGAACGTTGGGATAGATGACAATTAAATCCGCTTTTTCAATTCCATGGATATTTTGATTGTCTATTTGTCCGATGGCTTCCGGCGTGGGGAAGTTGTCGGATTCTTTAAAAACGGCAAAGGTTTTAAGGGAGTCTGTATTAGTGGTGAATTCGATATGGTCTCCCGCTTGCGCAAAAGATTGATTTACAGGGGTTTGGGGGTTGGTGACGTCCCAGATTTTTACATCTTGGCTGTTGGTTAGGATGGAAAAAGTAGTCAGGTCTTGAGGAGTATCGGATAGGGTGCCAAACAGAAAAGGTGATCCGTTATACACAAGCTTTTGGTAGGCATTAATCTCGATGTAGTCCAACCAACCTTTAGACTCAATGGTATTGGCCGCAAAGGTGATAGAAATAGAAGGATTGTCTCCTTTCGGAGTAAAGGGTAAATAAAATTCCCTGACAACCGCAACATCTTTCCATTGTCCCTGTCCGGTGCCGTTGATATTTGTATGGAGTACTTGGTCGTCTGCTGTCATCGAAAAGCTGGTGCCATCATAGGATTTTCCCGCAAAACGGACGTGCATCAAGGCCGGCTTGTCAAGGACCACGTTTTCAAAATGAAAGGCATCATTAAATTGCTGCGTCTTTTCAGCTTTAAAGACCTCGCCAAACCATTCATTGCCGCCCCCTTCGGAAGTAGGATCTTCATCAAGCAAGTTGACTTTATCTACTTCATGTTTTTTGCAGAGAAAATAGTCTTCCACAATATGGTTAGACTGGGGGAGAGAATTTTGACTCTGGACACGTTTGCCGGGTTGGTCATCTATTTTAAGGAAGTAATAGGCCTTGGAGGTATATGGATTGTTTTTGATGCGGTAGTTGTTGTGAGTGCCGAGTGCGACCGGTTGGGCACATTGGGCGTTGAATAAAATAAAATCATTATCGTTAAATTGACCATCGTTTTCTCCGGCGACAAAGATGGCATTTTCCGCAAGGTCATCAATACGCTTGATGGCAATCAATTCGGGGAGTACATCTCCGCCGTTACCCAAAATATGAATGTTTTTGGGGTTGATATTGCCGACGTCCACACCAAGTTGAGTTAAAAACTGACGGTCCAATTTGTGGAGACCATTATTGCTAACGGCAAATTTGTAAATATTTCCATTGCGGAGTTTTGATTTTTTGGTCGGTGTGTCTCTAAAGGCGGCTGCAACGGGTGTCGGCGTAAAACGAAGCCTAATGGCAAACTCATTGAGTTTCTCGAAAGAGCCATTTGTTCCATAAACAGGAAAAACATAAATCCTGGCAAAAAACAAGTCTCTTTCTTGTTCATATTCGATGGAAAGAGTGGGCTTCGAGTGGGTGATTTCGCCCTTGACGCCCATTCGCTCAAAGGAGGAAGTTTTTTGGACTTGAAGTGTGGCGTCAATTTGTCCGTGGCTCGGAAGGGCTATTCTTGTCGAATAAAAAGGAATGGTAGGATTACTACTTTGGTATTCGGCGCCGTCAAAGTGCCATACTTTAAAATCCGAGACGCCATTATGCTGTAGGATAGGAGATTTGTCCCATTGAAGAGTTACTTGTACATGATCAAGCGTTTGGGCAAAGCCGAATTGGCTTCCGGCAAGAAGCCCAATAAGAAAGAATACGAATCTGTGAGTACGATGGAAAGAAATCATATTTTTTTTATTAGTTTGCCATCAAACGGTTAAATAAAAAGCAAAGTATCCGATAACATATGTTAAAATATGTCGTTTTATCGGTACTTTTGCTGGTAAGTCTTGCAAAGTTAAGCATAAAATTACGCACGGTAATGTTGAAAAAGAGTATTGTGTTTTACATTTTTGTATTTTTGTCAGCCCTAGGTTATGGTCAGGATGCGGTATTCAGTCAATATTACGCCGCCCCGGTTAAGTTTAATCCGGCCTTTACCGGTTTGACTCAGATGCCGTTGATTAATTTGAATTATCGCAATCAATGGCCGGGTTTCCAGAAGGCCTATGTAACCTATAATGTAGGATATTCCCAATTTTTTGAAAAAAAGCATAGTGGCGTAGGCCTTTACGTGCAAGCGGATAATGCGGGCAATGGCTTGTATGTGACCAACGAAGTGAAAGGATTATATGCTTATCAATTGGAGCCCACCAAGGATATTTTTCTAAAACTTGGGATAGAAGCGGGAGTGATGTCCAATCATGTAGGTTGGGAGAAGCTCTTGTTTCCTGATGACATCGACCCAAAGACGGGGGGGAGCGGGCAGCCCGTTGAAGTGATTGATCCGTCGTCGAAGACTTATTTGGACATTGGGGCCGGCGTGTTGCTCTACAATAAACATTTTTATGTTGGCTATGCCATGTCTCACCTCAATACCCCCAATAACCAGTTGTTAGATGTTTCTCAAAATCTCTATGAAGGGCTCCCCATTCGGTTTAATGTTCAATTGGGTGGTCAGGTTTCGCTTTCGCCAAATACGGGCGTATCGGAAAAATTTTATATCTCTCCGAATATTGGATGGTTCAAACAATCAGATTTCAGTCAATTGGATTTAGACGTGTTTGCCGGTTTTGGCAGATTTTTTGCAGGCTTGGGATACAGACATGCACAAAGCAACCGAGATGCCGTAAAAGTATCCGCCGGATTGTCGGAAGGCATTTTTAAAATAGGATATTCTTATGATTATACCCTTTCCGCATTAACCAATGCGTCGGCCGGTAGTCATGAGATTTCGTTGATTTTTAACTTTGACCAAAGCGAGAATGCCAAAAGGAAAAGAAGAAATGCCAAATACCGAGATTGTTTTGGGCTTTTTCGATGATTTTTGTCAAAATTGTAATTTTTTCGCTTAGACTTACGTTTGATTTCGGAATTCAGTATTTGTTTACTGTTTTTTTATATATTTGCAGTTCATTTAAAACTATTCGTCAAATGAAGAATTTGCTAAAGTTTAGCTTACTACTTTTAATGGCTTCTACCATTGTCTTCTCCTCTTGCGGAAGAAAAAAGGAAGTCTCTTCTACCACAGGTTGGAAATACAACGACCAAAAATGGGGTGGATTTGAAAAAAGAAATTATGAAGGTCAAGAAACTGGACCTAATTTGGTACTTATTCAAGGGGGTACCTTCTTGATGGGTATGACTGAGCAAGATGTGATGTTTGAGTGGAACAGTGTCCCGCGTCGTGTGACGGTTTCTTCTTTTTATATGGATGAAACCGAAGTTCGGAATATTGATTATCGGGAGTATGTTTATTGGCTTTCCAGAGTTTTTGGAGAAACTTATCCTGAAGTCGTTGTCGGAGCCCTACCGGATACTTTGGTTTGGCGTGAAGAACTTTCTTACAATGAGCCTCTTGTAAAGACTTATTTTAGACACCCATCTTTCGATGAATATCCTGTAGTTGGTGTAAATTGGAAACAAGCCAACCAATATTCTCAATGGAGATCCGATCGTGTTAATGAAGCCATCTTGATTGATAAAGGGATATTGAATCCTAATCCTGATCAAAAAGATGCAGATAACTTTAACGCTGAAGCTTATATGGCCGGTCAATATACCGGTGATGTAAGAAAAAATCTTAAAGACTTCAAAACCGGTGGGGAGAGACCCGTTCGTTTTGAAGATGGTATCTTACTTCCGGAATATAGATTGCCTACAGAAGCAGAATGGGAATATGCCGCTCTTGCCTTGGTCGGTAACCTAACTTCCGAAAAAGATGAAAATATCTCCGATAGAAGAATTTATCCATGGAACGGTAATACCGTTAGATACCAAAAAAGAGATAGATATCACGGTACTATCCTGGCCAACTTCAAAAAAGGTCATGGTGACTACATGGGGGTTGCAGGTAACTTGAATGATGCGGCCAATGTACCTGCTCCGGCACGTAAGTTTATGCCGAATGACTTCGGTTTGTATAATATGGCCGGTAATGTCTCTGAATGGACGGCAGATGTCTATAGACCAATGACAAGTACTACTCTTCAAGATGGTGAGTCTCAAGACTTAAACCCTTATCGGGGTAATATCTTTAAAGATGTCGAATTGGACGAAGATGGTAAGCCCGAAGAAAAGGATAGTCTCGGACGACTAAGGTATGTGGAAGTGACCGCTGACGAAGCGGCCGGTCGCCAAAACTATAAAAAAGGTAATGTTCTTAACTATTTGGATGGTGACGAATCTTCCGAAGTTAACTATGGAACGGGAATCTCTACTTTGATTAGTGATAAGACTCGTGTGATTAAAGGGGCCTCTTGGGCTGATCGGGCTTATTGGTTGTCTCCCGGTACTCGTCGATTTAGAGACGAAGATGATGCAGATAGAACGCTTGGTTTTAGATGTGCAATGACCCGGACAGGTAGCGCAACCGGCAACGACGACTCCGGTGGAAAGCAGTTTAAAACAAAGAAACGCAAGAAACGTCGTTAAGAATTTCAATCCATAAAGTGTCTATTTTTTGATGCTTAAATAAATAATGAAATGCAAAAAAAAAAACTCCTTTGACACAGTCAAAGGAGTTTTTTTTGCGGAATCTTGTCGGAGAAAGGTTTCTTAAAATAGAAGTAACTGTATAGGTGCCCCTGTTTTTAGCCAAATAATACTCATTTTCCGGTGGTCATACCTTTTTAGGTGCCTTTTACGTTCAAAACATGTTTTTTCTCTTAGGGACACAATCAGAATAAATGTCCATAATTAGGCGAGATTATTTTGAGATTAGACAAGGCGGGAAGAGCGATGGTAGCAGGGCTACCAGAGC
>JANTGI010000126.1 GCA_024762995.1 Saprospiraceae bacterium
GAGTAGAATCAAACCAACAATCATGACCATGGGCGCCAAGGTAATCCGCCTAAAACTGTAAATGATGGATGGGTCCCAAGTATCCGGATCCGGCTGCGCGCCACCACTCATCAAGATTAATCCAAGTGCCAAACAAGCAGCACCCGCCAACATAAACATATAATTGATGCGGCCAAAGATAAAGGTTACTTCCGGAGCTTTGGCGGCTACCGTTTTATTTTTTTGAGCGACTTTGGCTACCTTAGCCACTTTGGGAGTAGGCTGTTGTGCTTGTTTTTGTTGTGGCACTTTATATTTCTTCTTCTTTGCCATTTTTTGATGGATGTTGGTTTAAGATGTGGCTATAACGACACATTTTTAAGATAATTATTGACTGCAAAGTAAGTGGCCACACCGGAGATAAAAACCCCAAGTACCACTAAACTCGCCAGCATGACTGCAAAGGTAGTAAAATCTTGAATAGATTCAAGGTCAGGAATGCTTTTATTAGCCATGTAAAGTACACCGACTAAGATGGCTATGGCGATTATCCCGCTCCAAAGACCATTCAAAATCGCCCGAAAGACATACGGACGACGGATAAATCGCCAAGATGCCCCCACCATTTCTTGGTTGTAAATGAGCTTTCGGTCGCCATAAATCACCAGCCGAATGGTGTAATTAATCAAAATAATGGCAATAAATAACATCAAAAGGCTTGCTCCTGCCGCAATGTAGGTGACATTGGTGATATTTTTATTGATTTTGGAGATGAGATCGGTTTCGTAGATGACGTTGGCGATGTGGGTATTTTTTTTGAGTTCTTTTTTGAGATGGACGAGATTAAGGTTGGAGAGTTGGTCTGATTTGACATTAAAAACGATGACATCGTACAGCGGATTGGCCATCCCCAAAGAAGAGACTTCCAACCCAAAATCTTCGGAAATAAGCTCTAAGGCTTGGTCCTTGGAGACGTATTCGACACTATTTTTTTTGATTAGGGGCTTTTTTTTGATGTCTTCGACGATGGCTTGGATGTCGTCTTGGCTTGTCCCATTGCGTACTTCCACGATGATATTGACCTTTTCCTTGGTGTATTGCACCAAAGCCCGGCCATGGATGATAATCATCCCAAACAACCCCAACATCATCAGCGAGATGGCTACGCTAATGACGGAGTAAAAGTATTTTGGTTTAAAATTTTCCATAATGTGTTTATAACGATTTGTGGGAAATAAGGTTGAGATATTGAGATGGTGTGTATTACAGATTGCACAAAAAACAATATTTTGACTGTGCTGGATGTCGTCATAACCTGCTATGCCTCCAAAATCCGCCTTGATTAAGAAAAAATTTGAAGTTTTTTTTTAGACAATAATAACTACCAAAAATTTAAAATTTTCTCTTACTCTGCGTTGGTTTTTCCAACATAGCTTGCTATGACTTGCAGTTGGATTATGCTTTTATCCCGCCACTACGTTGCGGCTACAAAGGTGTCGCTCCTATGGAGCTAGGATTGACAGAATTACAACTATTTAGGTGCTCCGCTTTTTTTGTGTGAATAACAGATTGCACAAAAAACAATATTTTGGACTGTGCTGGATGTCGTCATAACCTGCTATGCCTCCAAAATCCGCCTTGATTAAGAAAAAATTTGAAGTTTTTTTTTAGACAATAATAACTACTAAAAATTTCAAATTTTCTCTTACTCTGCGTTGGTTTTTCCAACATAACTTGCTATGCTTGCAGTTGGGGGCATGCTTTTATCCCGCCACTACGTTGCGGCTACAAAGGTGTCGCTCCTATGGAGCTAGAATTGACCGAAAATCTTGAAAAAGTGCAATATTGTTATACACACGTTGAGATGGGCCTGGCTTTGATGCCGGGAGCAATTACTCTTCCCGGTCAAAATACAAAAAATCCGTACTCCCAAAAATCGTATCGGCCGAAGTGAAGTAGCCATGAGTGGAATCTAACTGAAAATAAGAAAATTCATCATTGTGGCCATTGAATTCCGCCAAGTTCTTAGGCGCGCCCCAAAAATCGGGTCTTTCCGCCCTAGTGATGTACAAGTCAAAACTCCCTTTTCCGGTGTCTCGGTTGGATGAAAAAACGAGTGTACTATCATTCAGCAAATTGGGTAGAATCTCATCATAGCCGCTTTCCAATTCTAGGATTCTTCGGTCTAGTTGCCATTGCCCAAGGCTGTCTTTGGAAAATTGGTAAAGGTTCATATTGCCATCCATCGAAGAGGAGAGAATCATGCGCCGTCCATCCGAAAAAAGGGTGGGGTGGGCATAATGATGATTCGGGTCGTTGAAGTTGAGAAGTTCAATATCGGTTAGTTTTAGGTCAGAAAGTGTTCCTTTGGCAATGGCTAGATGTACGTTTTTCTTGCCGACTTTGGAAACGGTGGTGAAATATAATTCTTTGGTCTCAGGCCGGTACGCACCGGGGACAAAGTGCCTTCTACCGGCTAATTTATCGACTATTTTTATTCTTTTCGCTTTCGCAAAAGATGTTTGCTGTTCTCCAAATTCGCTGTAATACATGGCCCATTTGCTGTTTTTTACAAGAGGCCGGGCGGCGTATAGGAGTCCGTTTTGGTATTTGACGATGGAAATAATGGCTTTTGGGGATGGGTTGAGCTTGATTTTTTGGATGTGCATATCGCCCTTTCGGGAAAAAAGGAAGAGGAGGAGCAAGGGTAGGTAATAGGTTGAAAGGGTTCGCATTGCTTTTTTTGGGCAATTGTAGTGGGTTGATATGGGCAAAGTTAGGTGTTTTTTTTGGAAGTTGAGAAGCCTGTCTGCCTACCGCTTCGTTTTAAGGCGTCAGGCAGGTTGACGGCGCCAGATTGCTAAGCTCGTAGCCTGCCTACCGATCAGGTAGGCTTGCGGAGAGATTGGTAAGCTGGACTTTACCGGAAGGAGTTTGGGCGTTCTTGGTGTTTTGAAAAAAATATTTCCCGCAGATATACGCAGATTCTTCCCGCAGATATACGCAGATTTCTCCCGTAGATATACGCAGATTTTAGTAAGCCGGACTTTATAAAATATTGTGCTTGTTTTTATCCCAATGAATTCTTAGTCTCGGGTTATTCGATAGTACAAAAAACCATCTTCATCTCCGCAGGTATCTAGCTTCCAATAGGACATTCCTACTTTTTCCAGGACACGGATGGAAGCTAAATTTTCGGGATGAACTCGACCAATGATTTGTTTGATTTTTAGGGAGTTAAATCCGTAATCAAGGCAGGCTTTGGCGGCTTCTGTGGCATATCCTTTATTCCATTCCTTGCGGAAAAAACGGTAGCCAAGGTCTATTTCTTGGACTTCATTAAATTTTAGGCCGCACCAGCCAAGGAAAGCACCGTCTTTTTTGCGAAAGCAATTCCAACGTCCAAATCCATGTAGTTGGTAATGGTCATACTGTTCTAAAAATGAACGGGCATCTTTTTCCGAAAGGAAGGCGACATCTCCGGTATATTGTAAGACCATTGGATCGCTATTTAGAGCAAAATGCAGAGGGGCATCGTCCGGAGTAAATTTTCTAAGAAAAAGGCGTTTGGTTTGGAGGATATTCATGAGTTATTGTGTTGGATGGTGGCGTCGTCTATTTCATCTAAAACGTCTAAGGTACTGGCTATAACCCCAAGAGTCGGTGCCAAAAAGAGCCCAATGACCGGTATCATTAATAAACCTAAAAAAACTAATCCATTACCTATCGCTAAGCCTTTATTCGTCCTTACAAAACGAACACGTTCTTTTACGTTCATGTAACGCTCCATAGTGAAATCCATATTGGCAAATCCGGCGTAAAAGGACTGTACGCCAAAGGTCATCGGAGTCGTGAATACACTCGCTCCGGGAATAAAACTGAGAAGAAACAACATCATTGTGTAGAATAACTCTCTCGTAAAATTCCGTAAGGTCAGAGAAATGCCCCGTTTGATGTCCCTAGCCAGGCGTCTAAGGCTAAATCCCGCTTCTTGATGATTGGGATTGTCTAAATAAATTTGCTCGACTTTTTCCGAAAGGAGACTAAGCAGCGGACTGATGGCTATGAGCAAAATGTAGCGATAGGCAAATAAGCCGGTAACGACAATCAATATCTTACCCATTATCCTAAAGAAGGTTTGGACGATGCTCTTACCCCATTCCCAAGGATACCAGCTCGCCATGATTTCTCCCAAATGATCGCCAAATTGATAGGCTAAGCCAAAAATTAACGCCCCCAGCAAAAAGGAAATGATTCCCGGGATGATTTGCCAACGCCATAACGAGCGTTTGGACATATATTGAATCGCCAAAAAATACGACTGTATGGATTTTATCAATTGGTGAATCATGGCTGATTGAGTTTTCCTAAAGCAATATTACGTAAATGTCCGGTGTCTTGCCCAAGCAATCTATGAATGCCGGCAAAGTATAGATGAAAGTTAGAAAGCCAAAGAAGAAGAAAAAGCAGAGCATCTGTGATGCCCTGCTTTTATAGGAATATTGCGCCAAATTATATTCAAAGTAAAGGGCTTTTCCGTTAAGATGCACCTTTATGGGCTATATTTTATGCTTCTTTAACTTTTTTGCGTACCCGTTTGGTTTTAAACATCAAGGTAAGTTCTTTGGCATCCATAAATTCTAACTCCAAGAAAGTGGCCCGAACAAATCGCTTAATCGATTGATAATCTTTGCCGCGCTTGTCCGTATATCTTTTTAGCAGTTTTTTGATGTAAATCATGGAATAATCCTTGATTCTTTGGTTAAACTTCTGATTGTCAAAGATATTTATATATTGTTTGAAGTAATCCATTAAGTCAAAGTAGTCTTGATAAGACTCTACGTCCAGATTGTTGGCAAATTTGCCGGCATACCCCAAAATGATATTCCGGACGGCCTTGTTGACCAAAGATGTGCCATCGTGGTTGATATAAAACAATTTGACCGCTTCGATGACTTCCGGGTGAGTAAAGCCTTTAGAGTGTATGGTTTCCGTGAGCTTGTAGAATTTATACAACTGATCTTTATCTCCCTTTTTCTCCAAAAGGCTTAGGACTTGGGCATCTGAATCTTCATTTAAAGGCAGATTGATGTCATAAAATTCAATCAAATACTTCAGATATTGCTCGTCAAAGTTGTCTAATTCGACTCGTAAGTCATTGAATAATTTTCCGATTATTTTCTTTTGGGCATCGTCTAGGGTGACAAAATTTACGGTAAGTGCTAATAAAGCAAATTGCTCCGGACTGCCAAAATAAGATTTATCCGCCAAAAATTCGACCAGTTTACTGGTCAAACTAGCATCTCTGACACCTAGTCTTGTGCGTTGTATCAAGAAGTTTCTAAGCTCCGGAAAATAAACGCTTAATTCGGGCATGGTTGTAGGAAAAACCGTAGTGAAGTAGTTGTCATTTCTAAATTGGCGTAAATACTTCGTATAGAGATATTTTCTGTTTTCAAGCAGACGGTACTTGGAGTCCTTTTGAGTTTTTAAGTAGGTTTTGACTTTTTTGTTGGGGATGACATTGATCAAATTGGTTACCCAAATATCACTACTCAACCCAAATCCTAATTGAACGGTTTGCCCGATTCTGGAGCGCAAAAACTCAAAGTTGGGGGAGTTGCAGATATTCACTAACACTTCTTGAAAGTGTTCTTGAGAAAGGATGTATTTGTAAGTGTCTTTATTGATTACGCCGCGCATGACAGTGTATCCGAGCATTCTTGGCAGAAACATACCCTCTAGTTCATCTTTTAGCAAGCTGCGCTCAAATTCTAATAATTGGAGCGGCTTTTCTGTAGAGACTTGATGATAAAGGGCAGAGATTTTTGGCCCCATGATGTCTTGAAGTTCATTGTAGTGTTCTTCTTCTTCAGTGTCCAAAAATTGTGAATAAGCATCTAGTTGCATCATTTCTTGCTGAATGGCATCTAGTTGGTCGATGTATTTTTTATCGAGTTTTTCCATGATTAGGGTGGTTTTTATGAATTGATTATGGGGTTTAAGTCAGTTATTTGTTTTAGAGCTTTCGCGAAAATCTTGTAGATTTCTCCTTCGTTCCTTTGTCTCAACCCCCAACAATATATAAGAAACCTGGAATAGGTTTTTAGGCCTATCCCAGGTTTCGGGACATATCCGAATAAATAAACCAACGGTGGATATTTATCCCGGCGATTTCCCTTAACTCTCCAAACTTGAACACAAAAACGAGATAATCTCGAATTTGTTGTCAAACTTTATTCGTTTGCTTAAGCATCTTTTTCAACACCACCGTCAAGGCGATCTTGAAGCTCTTTTAGTTCATCCCATTTTCCTTCGACACAAAGCAAGGCTTGCTTAGGCCAAGTAGTTGGGTTGTGCATTGTATATCTGGAGCCACCTTTAGCCAAAATTTCCTTTAGCGCGTCAGGTTCAGCTTCAGACAGCTTTTTCCAAGTATCCACACCATTTTCAGAAAGCAATTCTGCAATCTTAGGTCCGATACCTTCAATAATTTTTAGGTCATCCGCTTTAGGTGCCTTTTTGGGTTTCGCCGGAGCTTCTTCTTTGACTTCCACGACTGCTTCTTCTACAACGGGAGTTTCCGCTACGACTTCTTCTTTGACTTCTACGACTGCTTCTTCTACCACCGGCGTTTCCGCTACGACTTCTTCTTTGACTTCTACGACTGTTTCTTCTACCACGGGCGTTTCCGCAACAACTTCTTCTTTGACTTCTACGACTGTTTCTTCTACAGCGGGAGCTTCTTCGACGACTTCTGTTGATTTAACCATTTCACCGGATTTGGTATCGATTTCTGTTTTTTCGATAGACTCCAACAAGGACTTAGGAGCTTCCGGTTTGGCATCAGAGCCTTCGGCGGAAGCGGCGACAGCCACTTTCTTTTCAGGAGCTTTTCCATCGATCATTCGGTGGAATGCCTTTGTTTTTTCAGCGGTTTTGGCGACTTCGACAGCAATAGCGGCTTCTTTTTCCGCAACCCAAGCATTGTATTTTTCCATAGCTTGTTCTTCGGTCATGGCACCTTTGGCGACACCACGCATGAGATGTTTGCGGTAATACACGCCGTTGTAGCGCATGATGGCTTTGACGGTATTGGTTGGTTGAGCCCCTTTTATCAACCAATCATAAGCTTTGTCACGATTAAGTTGGATGGTTGCCGGTACGGTAAGAGGGTTGTAGCTTCCGATTTTTTCGATCATACGACCGTCTCTTTTGGATCTGGCATCGGCTACGACGATGTGATAAAAAGGCTTTTTCTTACGTCCTTTTCTTTGTAATCTAATTTTTACAGCCATTTTTTACTGTTTTATTAGAAAAATCAGATGTTAAATAAGATTTTTCCGTTGTGAATTAACTAACCCAATTGGCTTGAGTAGCAAGCGATGGGCCATTGCGGGTGCAAAGGTAGTGGTTTTTTGGTTAATTTGTCACGGTGTTTGGTATTTTTTTTTGTAGTAGAGACAAGGCATGCCTTGTCTCTACTACTAAAATAATCCGACAATTTCTCCCTTGTCGTCAATATCAATTTGTTCTGCGGCAGGGACAGCGGGCAATCCGGGCATCCGCATCATCGCTCCGGTAATAGGCACCACAAATCCGGCTCCGGAAGCAATTTCAATTTCTCGAACCGTAATCACAAAATCCTTCGGACGGCCGATTAATTTGGCATTGTCGGACAATGATTTTTGGGTCTTGGCGATACAAACCGGAGCATCATCTAGTCCTAAAGCACTGATTGTCTTTAAGTTGCGTTTGGCTAAGGCAGTGTATTCCACGCCTTTGGCTCCATATACTTTTTGGGCAACCGCTTCAATTTTTTTGACGATAGGTAAATGCCAGTCATAAATAGGCTTGAAATGTCCTTTTGTTTCTTTTACTGCTTGGATTACTTTTTTCGCCAGATCTTTGGTGCCTGCGCCTCCTTTAGCCCATCCGTCCGATACAGCCACACGGTAGCCTTTCTTTTGGACATGGGCCTTGACTAAATCAATTTCTTCTTTGGTGTCAGAGATAAATTTATTGATGGCCACGACGGGTGTAATCGCAAAATGCTTGGCGGTTTCTAAGTGTTTGTCTAAGTTGGCCAATCCTTTCTTGAGTGCTTTCAGATCAGGTGTTGTTAGTTCTTTTAGGGAAGCGCCACCATGATATTTTAAAGCCCGAATGGTGGCAACAAGTACCAAAGCTTTTGGCGAAAGCCCCGCCGTCTGACACTTAATGTCTAAAAACTTTTCTGCGCCCAAGTCCATCCCAAATCCAGCTTCCGTGACCACGTAATTAGAGAGAGACATACCCATTTTGGTGGCGATAATAGAATTGGTGCCTTGTGCGATATTGGCGAAAGGCCCACCATGGATGATGGCCGGATTGCCTTCTAGAGTTTGCACCAAATTGGGTTTGATGGCATCTTTCATCAACGCGGCCATGGCTCCTTGAGCATTCAAATCTCTGGCAAAAACAGGCTCTCTATCATAGGTATAGCCGACGAAGATATTGCCCATACGTCTTTTTAAATCTGTAAGGTCTTTCGACAAACATAAAATGGCCATTATCTCAGATGCTGCCGTAATATCAAATCCGGTTTCTCTTGGTACGCCCATGGTCCGCCCCCCGAGACCGATGACCATTTGTCGTAAGGAGCGATCATTCATGTCCATAACTCGCTTCCAAGCGATGGTTCTAGGGTCGATATTTAAGGAGCGGGATTTGCTCTGGATATTATTGTCGATGAGTGCGGCTAATAGGTTGTGGGCTTTTTCGATGGCTGAAAAATCACCGGTAAAATGGAGATTAATTTCTTCCATCGGTAGTACTTGCGAATAGCCCCCGCCGGTAGCTCCGCCTTTGATGCCGAAGACCGGCCCAAGCGATGGTTCGCGGAGGACGACGGTCGTTTGTTTGCCAATTTGATTCATGCCTTCTGCCAAGCCTATAGAAACGGTGGTTTTACCTTCTCCCGCCGGAGTGGGGGATACGGCTGAAACTAAGATGAGATTACTTTTTTTTACTTTCTTTTCATCGATTAAATCTAAGGGGAGCTTGGCGATATGCTGCCCATAAAGTCTTAATTTAGAGCGTTTTATACCGAGAGAAGAAGCGATGGTTGTGATCGACTTAGGTTTGGCTTTTTTCGCAATTTCTATGTCAGACATGGTGGTTGTTTTTGTTGGTTAGGTTGGACGATAATGTCGGCGACAAAGATAGTTGCTTATTCCATAAAAGCAAGAAATATGGACGGGATTTGATGTCAGAATTTGTGCGAAGGTCAAAAAGCCTATTTCTGTTCAATCAACCCACTTTATCAAGTAAGCGATTTACTTGCGTAAAAATGATGCCGAAACAGAAAAAACACTTGATTTTCATTGATGCAGTTTTATTTTTTCCTAGATTTACACAAGATAAACAAAGAAGCCATGATGCTAAATCTTACGGACCCGGACCAGCAGATTCAATGTGTGACGAATTTTCAAGACCTTGTTTCGACCCCTTTTCAGGGAAAAATTAATGCCATTGGCTGGACTCGGCAGTTGATTGGTGATTTTGCCGAAATAGTGGAAAAAGTGGAGCTTAAAGAAAATTTAGCCGTCCTAGAACTCGATGAACTTCGTGAGCTTGAACTAACCAAGTCGGGGCAATTAGCCCGTGCAATTCTTTTAAACGATTACTATCTGCTGAAAGAACATGGGGCATCTCCAACGTTAAATCTGATTAGATTCTATGAGAGAGATGATGCTTTCCCTTTTTTTCCGACCGATGTTTATTCCTTTCATGTCGATCGTGCGACGGTTCCAAGCGATACTTTTTTGTGCACCTACTATGGTCAGCCGAGTGAGTTGCTGCCTAATTCGCAAGCCAGCCCCAAAGTGCTGATTCCTGAAATTCGCCAAGAACTTCAAAAATTATATAACGGTCCAGAAACCGGTTTTGAGTCCTTTTTGCAAGCGCATTATTTCGATTTACACTATCAGCCGAAGCCGAATGCAAATACCATCAGCTTAGGTCTTGGGCATTTGTGGCGATTGGCGATAGATTACCCCGGAAGTCCGGTGCTGCCCTGTGTGCACCGTGCCCCCAAGGAAAAAGACGGTACAACTCGTTTATTGATGATTTGTTGATGGAGGGAGAATGGATACCCTTTTGAACATCAAGCATTCTTGAAAACTTGGTTTTCGTAAGTTCTAAGATTTTGTCCTGTAGAAAGAAATTTGACAACGAACCACCAAAAATCAACAACCCGCCATCTATTAAGCAAAAGTAACTATTTAGGATTGGGTCATCAAGTATCTAAAAAATGGTGCCTGGATAGTTGTAAGTAAAATTAAAAATAGATAAACATGAAGTCGAGAAATATTACAGAAGTGAATGCCGGTTCTATGGCTGATATTGCCTTTTTATTATTAGTATTTTTCTTGGTGACAACCACCATGAATCCCGATACCGGCATTACGGTAAAATTACCGGCTTGGATAGAAGGGGAAGTTATTTCCGAGCCAATTAGTAAGCGAAATACTTTTTCCGTTTTAGTTAATGCTAATAATGATTTATTGGTTCGGGGTGAAAAAATAAGCGTGAATGAGTTGCGACAAAAAGCCAAAGAATTTATTGCTAATCCTTCCGCTCGACCGGATTTGGCATCCGCTCCCAATAAGGCCATCATCTTTCTTAGAAATGATCGGGGTACAAAGTATAAGGATTATGTGTTGGTTTACAATGAGTTAAAGGCTGCTTATCGAGAACTTTGGGATGCCGAATCCATAAAGTTATACGGCCGGGTATATTCCGACCGGATGTCGGCTAAACGTAAAAAAATCATTCGGTCAAAGTATCCCTTTATACTTTCTGAAGCGGAGCCGACGGATTTTGGACAGTAAAGCAAATCGTATTGGGTGGCCATACAATGTGCTATGGAGACTATTTTTAATATCAATAAAAACATAAAAAGATGAATGACAATTATCTCCAGCGTTTAGGAATCGGTTTTATTATCTCCATGATTCTTGTATTGACTTTGTTTCAATGGACGTTTCCTGTAAAGGAGGAGAAATCTCCGGCAATGCTCGATGAATTAGTGACAATGTCTTTTGTGCCTTTGGCGGATGCCCCCACCATTTTGGAAAAAGAAAAGAAGCAAAAAGTAAAAAAAGTTGCGTTGGCAAAAGCCAATATTAAATTAGTGGACGAGGTAAAAAAGGATGTGCAGATTGCTTTAGAAACAAAAGAACCTGTTGTAAATAATGATTCTATCTCATTCCAAGAAGCTCCCCAAAACCTTTCGGGAAAAGCTAAGCAGGAGCCGGTTGAAGTTGTCAAAAAAAGAATAAAAGAATCGGAGCCGGAAGTTTTTGTAGCTGTTGAAGAAATGCCCCGTTTTGGGGATTGTATGACCAGCGGACGGGGTAAATTAGATGATTGCTCGACTCAGCAATTGTTGAAGTTTATCGGAGAGAAAGTAGTCTATCCGAGTATAGCGAAGGAGTT
>JANTGI010000127.1 GCA_024762995.1 Saprospiraceae bacterium
CAAAATAAATCGGCACCCTCCGCTCCAGCAGAGCTTTTAACAAAATAAACCAATAATCATACTTTACGAAAATCACCATTTTGGGATTGACTTGCGTCAAAAAAGCCTGAATGGCTCGTGGCCTGTCCTCCGGCAAATAGCACACATAATCGACGCCGGCATAGTTCTTCCGGACATCATAGCCCGAAGGCGAAAAAAAAGTTAACAACAATTTCTCTTCCGGAAAATCCTCCCGAATGCGCTCCAAAACAGGGCGACCCTGCTCAAACTCCCCCAACGAAGAACAATGCATCCAAATGACTTTTTCTCCATGTATCCGGGACGTCACATAAGGCCGAATAGCCTTCCGTCCTTGTACCCATTTTTTGGCTTTTTCAGAAAAAAGCGCAGCCAGTCGGATGACCCAAAAATAGCCGGATATGAGAATTCGATACAGAAGCATGCCACAAAAGTAGATTATTTTTGGCGGAAGTCGTACTTTTGCGCTTCTCTTTGACTAAATCCATACAAAAATGGCTCTACAATGCGGTATCGTTGGCCTTCCAAACGTAGGAAAATCAACTCTTTTTAATGCGCTTACCTCTGCCAAAGCACTTGCAGCAAACTATCCTTTTGCCACCAAAGAACCCAATCTAGGTATCATCACCGTACCCGATAATAGATTGCAAAAACTGGCGGACTTGGTACACCCACAGCGAATCCTTCCCACCACTATCGAGATTTTAGATATTGCCGGATTAATCAAAGGGGCTTCCAAAGGGGAAGGCTTGGGCAACCAATTTTTGGGCAATATCAGAAGTGTCGATGCCATCATCCATGTCATCCGCTGCTTTGAAGATGACAATGTTATTCACGTGGACGGCCATGTGGATCCGGTCAGAGACAAAGAAATTATAGACTACGAATTGCTACTAAAGGACTTGGAAACCGTAGAAAAAAGATTGACGAAAGCCAAAAAAGATGCTAAAGGCGGTGACAAAGTCGCCCTTCGCATGGTGGATATGGTCACCGCTCTCGCACAACACTTAGAAGCCGGTAAACCTGCCAGATCTTTTGAAACAGAAGGCCGGGAAGACTTCATCCAACTCATCAAAGAGCTTAGTCTATTGACTTCAAAACCTGTGCTTTATGTCTGTAATGTGGATGAAGAATCTGTCCATGAAGGCAATGACATGGTTCGCGCCGTCCAAAAAGCCATCGAAGGTGAAAATGCCGAATTAATTGTCGTCTCCGCAGCCATCGAAGCGGATATCGCCCAAATGGACAGCGTCGAAGAAAGAATTGAGTTTCTGGAAATGATGGGATTGGAAGAACCCGGCGTCAACCGCGTCATCCAAGCCAGCTACAAACTACTCGACCTAATTACCTACTTTACCGTAGGGGTCAAAGAAGTGAGAGCTTGGACAGTTACCAAGGATGCTCCCGCCCCCAAAGCGGCCGCAGTCATTCATACGGATTTTGAAAAAGGATTTATACGGGCAGAAGTCATGAAATATGACCATTTTATTGAGTTTGGCTCTGAAGCCGCTTGCCGTGAGAATGGGAAATTAAGCGTGGAAGGCAAAGATTACAAAGTCCAAGATGGGGACATCATGCACTTTTTATTTAATGTCTAGCACTCCACAAAAAATAAAATGCTTTGGGGGCATCTTTTGTCCTGCGCATTTACTCTTCTTAATCCTTTGGGTACTCCCGGTCTCGATGGCGGCTCAAGATAGCTTATGGACGGTGCCCATTGATTCTATCACCATCAAAAGCACTAGACTGGAATTTGAAGCAAGCGGGACCAATACTTATGCCATCAAACCGATAGGGCTACCGTCCGGCGCTTCTGTTGGAGATGCGTTAAATGAATCCACGCCAATTTCTTTTAAACAATATGGCCCCGCTATGCTCCAGTCTGCTTCTGCAAGGGGAACCGGTGCGGGGCATTTGGGCGTGAATTGGAATGGAATCAATATTCAAAGCATGACGCATGGGCAAGTGGATTTTAGTCTGATAGATATAAGCGATCGCATCACTTACATTACCGGTGGCAACAGTGCCATGGATGGATCTGGGAATCTTGGGGGTGTCGTTCAATTGGATACAAAGATTCGAGACCAAAACGGGCTTCACGGCTCCGCAACTGCAGCTGTGGCTAGTTTTCACCAAAATAAGTGGAATGGCAACCTCCGTTTTTCCCGTCCAAAATGGGCATCCTTTGCGGAAGTAATTTACAAGAAGGGAAAAAATGATTTTCCTTTCGTCAACACCGCATCCGTTGGTCAGCCCACCCAAACCCAAGTCAACAATGCCTATCGTACGTTACAATTGCGGCAAAGCAATCAATGGATGCTCAATAAAAAAAATGTCATTCAGATACATTATTGGTGGACAGATGCACATCGTGAAATTCCGCCAACAATGGCCACTGCCAATGACCAAGCCCATCAAAGCGACCAAGCGCACCGTCTTCTCGCTGAATGGGTACACACCCCCCGGCCAAAGATGACTATCAGAACAAAAGTGGCCAATATCACCGAGCAATTGACCTTTCAAAATCAAGTCATTTTTTCACATACTTTGACGACCAAGCAGATAATTGACAGTCGGCTTGCGCAAAAAAGGGGCGCTCATCAAATGCTTGCCGGTTTATTTCAAAGTCATGAAAAAGCATTTTCAGATGGATATGACCAAGTGCACCAACGGATGACTTCAGCCCTTTTCCTTGCGGAAAAAATAAAGCTATCTCCCCAATGGCAAATCGCCGCTCAAACAAGATTGGAAGCAAAAGACTTCCATCAATTTATTCCGATTTACAGCCTTTCGGCTCAATATCAATGGAAGCACTGGCAGCTAAAGAGTAAATTTGGACGACATTTTCATGCTCCCACTTTCAACGACCTTTTTTGGATGGATTTGGGTGTGCCCCATTTAAAAGACGAAAAGGGACACCAAGGAGAATTGACCATAAATTATACCCAAAAGAATCAATCAAATAACTTCTCCGCTTCTATTACGGGCTATTGGCTATCGGTCAAAGACTGGATTTTGTGGGCACCGGATGCCTTCAGTACTTGGCGACCCGCCAATAGCCAAAAAGTCATATCGAAAGGAATAGAATCTTACATCACTTTTCAACAAGAATACAAAAAGCTACAGTTCAATGGACAAATTATCTACGCCCTGACCCATTCTATCAATAAAGAAAGCCGCCAACCCCAACTTATCGGCAAACAATTATTGTATGTCCCCAAACACAAAATAAGCGGCCACCTCGCCATAAAGTACCAAAATCTACAATTAGTTTACCAACCCATATGGATCGGCAAAAGACCCTACCTAGCAGATAACAGCAAATACATGCCCGGCAATTTCACCCAAAACCTCCGGCTTGCCTACTCCCCAAAAATAAAATCAACCACCCTCCAACTCCATTTTTCCATTACTAATTTAGCAGACACCAGATACCAGACCATAAGATATCGCCCCATGCCCGGACGCGGATTGGACGCCGGCATCTCCCTAGCTTTTTAATCTGGCTTGGCTATAAAAAAAAGGGTCTTGCAAATTTATTCCACCTGTGCCATTTAAAGCAGAAGTGGAAGGGTCTTGTATCTAATTCCTTTTCCCGGACTGACGCAAAATATTCTTTTTAGCTGATTTATTTTTAACCCCAAATACCTGCCTGCCTACAGCTCCGCTTTGGCCATGTCAGGCAGGTCCCCTTACAAATGGGGACTTATGGATAAAAAGAATATTTTGCTTGGTTCATGCTCCATAGGGCATTTTCCTAGATTTTTGCCATTAAATTTTACATTTGGTACGGGGTAATATTGTACCACCATGCGAAAACCAAGTATTTTTTTGCCATAAGTCCCCATTTCAAGGAGATATTTGGGGTTAACAATAGAGAATCAAAAAATACTTGGTTTTCTTTGTAGTACCAGTTATTTTTTTGCTGCAAAAAGCTTGCACGAATTGGGAACCTATGCGCAAATTGGCATAATCTCGTGTTCAAATGGCACAGGTGGAATTCTTTTGCAAATGCAAAAGTATCCAATGAAATTAATGTCTTTGTGGTAACAGTCTTAAAAGAATTAGAAACACCACCATTTTAATACAAACTGTCACGAATACTAGACTATTGGGTTAGCTTTGAAATTCTGATGTTGCAGATTGCGAAATGCCCGTTAACGGAATACGCTGCGCTAATTCCTACATCTTGCAAATAAACCTGCCTGACATGGCCAAAGCGGAGCTGCAGGCAGGCAGGTTTGCAAGGCCACTATATCAAAACTTAGAAAGCAACTTGTCGCGCCCCAAAAGCAGCTTGTCGCGAAAAAAAAAAGCAACTTGTTGCGACCACACATCGCGCCCCAAAAGCAGCTTGCTGCGCCCCAAAGACCAAAAGCGACCGCAGGGAGCGCCCCAAAGACCAAAAAAAAACCTCCCCCCAAGCAGCATTCTCCCCCCTCCATGTCTTTATACAACCGAAACACAACATGTTGATTCTTTTGCTGAATAAATCACAAACAATGAAAAAGATATTTCTTTTGGCCATCTTAGGGCTGATTACATTCATTTCCTGTAAAAAGGATAATTTTGAACGATTTACCCCTTCTTCCGGTGGGTTTGATGCCAAGCAGGTGACTGCTTCTTTTGCCGGAATTATTGTAGGCGCCAATGAAGAACCCTTGGAAGGTGTTTTGGTGGCCTCCGGGTCAAATACAACCACTACGGATGAAAATGGCGCCTTCTTTTTTAAGAATATATCCGTCCCCAACAATAAAGCCTATTTTACAGCAACCAAAGCGGGGTATTTTCATGGTTCTCGGACTATTTTTGCGCAAGCGAATCATACCCACCAAGTCCGTATTAAAATGCTGGACAATAACCCCATTGGTTCGATTATGAACAATGTCGGCGGTGACGTGATTTTGCCGCAAGGCGGAAAACTGACTTTTGAAGCCGGAGACGTGGCCTATCCCAATGGGAATCCTTATACAGGTCAAGTCAACGTCGCCGCCAAAAGAATTGATCCAACAACGGACAATGGACGCTTCGAGATGCCCGGAGATTTACGTGGCAAAGACAAGGAAGATAAGGATGTAACGTTGGCTTCTTATGGGATGATGGCGGTAGAATTGACGGATAACAGCGGTAATCTATTGCAAGTGGCACAAGGACAAACGGTAGATATGACTTTTGAAGTGCCTGCATCGTTGGTATCAACAGCCCCAACAGAAATTCCATTGTGGTATTTTGACGAAGCTAATGGTGAATGGAAAGAAGAAGGTAGCGCTACCCTTTCGGGAAATACTTATGAAGGCCGGGTCAGTCACTTCTCATTTTGGAATTGTGATGCTAATTTTCGAAGAGTCTATTTTGAAGCCACCTTTGTCAATGAGAGTGGGCAACCTTTAGTATATGCGTTTATAAGCATCGAACTGCCTGATGGTACGCGTCGACATGGTATCACTAATGAAGCAGGATGGGTTGGCGGAGAAGTCATGGCCAATGCAACCATGAAAATTTATTTTGCAATTAATTCATCATGTACATCACTAGCGCAAGAAATTATGGACTTTACGACGACCAATTTGGATATTAACCTAGGGGATATTATGGTAACAGTAATTTCACCGGTTACCCATACAATTTCAGGCACACTAGTAGATTGTGCCGATATGCCGGTAAGTAATGGTTATATTCAAATAGAGTCGGATAATTGGTACTTTGGGTATAATACACCGATAAATGCAGATGGTACATTTAGTTATGATTACACATCTTGTACGGCTGTGGACTCCGTTTACCTAACCGGATATGACTATGACAATTTGGTGCAATCGGCTCTTTTGGGCTATGATTTAACGATAAGTACTGATTTGGGGAATGTAAAGGCTTGCGGCGTAGTATTGGATGAATTCATTACTTTTAACTATACGACAAATTCCGGTAACGATACCATACAAACAATGCTCCCACCAAATATCGGTATGCAAGACTCGATTGGAAATGGCTGGTCAGCATGGGGGTCAGACTCCACCGGCACCGGCAACATGTTTTTCTGGTTACAGGCTAATACGCTATCAACAGGCAACTACGCCGGATCAGGGACGTTGGAAGGAATTAGTGGATGGCAGAGTTTCAACTGCGATTATACTGTAACGAGCTATCCGGCAAGCTTTGGTGAATACATAGAAGGAAGCTTTGTCTCCACAAATGCGACACCGATAGTTACCGGCTCCTTTAGGGTAAAAAAACAATAGCTGCACACTTTTGAGAGAGATTTAGTGCTAGGTAAAAAAAGGGTAGATGAAAATCTGCCCTTTTTTTGGCTCTATGCTTCAGAAAATAATCCTTAACCCCTGCCTGCAGCAGGCAGGTTTTACATTTCAAAGTAAGCATCCAACTGCCCAATCATCTCCTGTTTACGCTCATCACTCACAAACGAAGCTTCAAAAGCATTTCGCAAAAGCGTATAGAGTTCATCTTTCGATAAATCTAAGGCGTCGGCGATGGCCCAAAAGTTCTCATTCATATAACCGCCAAAATAAGCGGGATCATCAGAGTTGATGGTCACTTTAAGTCCATTCTGCATGAGCTTACGTAAAGGATGATTTTTTAGGTCATCTACAACGCAAAGTTTTAGGTTGGAGAGCGGACAGACTGTTAGCGCCATTTTTTCTGCCGCAAGGCGCTGCATGAGTTTCGGATCGTCAATGGAGCGATTACCATGATCAAGTCTGGAAATATGCAATAAATCCAAGGCTTCCCAGATGTATTGGGCGGGTCCTTCTTCACCGGCGTGAGCGACAGTTACGAATCCTTCCTTGATGGCTTTCGCAAAAACATTTTGAAATTTGGAAGGTGGATGTCCCATTTCGGAAGAATCCAATCCGACCCCATAAATTTTATCTTTAAACGGCAAAGCCATCTCTAAAGTCTTCTCGGCTTCACTTTCGTCAAGATGGCGTAAAAAACACATAATCAGGCGATTAGTAATTCCTAATTCATTTTTTGCTTTATCCAAAGCGCTTGTAATTCCATTGAGGACAATTTCAAAAGGCACGCCCCTATCGGTATGAGTTTGCGGATCAAAGAAAATCTCTGTATGAATGACATTTTGAGCGTGAATGCGCCGGAGATAAGCCCAAGTCAAATCAAAAAAATCCTGCTCTTTGAGCAGTACTTGAGCACCTTCATAGTAAATATCTAAAAAGTCCTGTAAGTTACTAAAATCATAGGCTTTTTTGACTTCTTCCACAGAGTCAAATTTAATCTCCACCTGATTACGCCGGGCAATCTCAAACATCAACTCGGGCTCAAAAGAACCTTCAATATGTAAATGCAGTTCTGCTTTGGGCATCCCCGCGATAAATTGTTTCCGTTCTTCTGTCATGATGAATATTTATTTGGATTTATCAGTGATATCTATGGACGAACAAAAAGCGCTCTCATTGGTTGAAAATACAAGTAAAAAAATGTTATCTTTGTGCTTTGAAGCAAAAGGTAAGCAAGTTTCCCGTTTTCTGCCATACAGGAATACGGAGCAGTTACAAAACAAATTGACATGATTTCTAAAAAGAACACCGGAATAATTGCCCTATTAATTTTTGTGGCAGCAGCTACGCGTTTATTGCCACATCCGCCTAATATGACCCCAATTGGCGCAATGTCTTTGTTTGGGGCGGCATATTTTGGCAAAAAATACCTGAGTATATTGGTGCCATTTGCGGCCTTGTTTTTGAGCAACTTGGTGCTTGACAATGTGGTTTATGCCCAATATAATGATGCATTTGTTTTATTCCGTCCGCAGACTTTATGGGTTTATGGCAGTATCGCGGCAATTGCCTTTATGGGCATGCTGCTCTTAAAAAAGGTTACTTTTCCCAGAGTGCTCGTAGGTGCGCTAAGTGCTTCGGTAATCTTCTTCTTGGTGACTAATTTTGGTTCTTGGCTATCTGACCCCGTTTACACTAAAGATTTTAGCGGCTTGATGCAATCCTATGCCGCCGGAATTCCTTTTTTCCGTAATACAATCTTAGGGGATTTGTTATTTTCCGGTGCTTTATTCGGCATTTATCAGTTGGCCACCCGGAGAAATATGGAAGTGGCCTAAGAAAAAAAGCCGGCAATATTAGCCAAGTTGGCTTAAAATTTCACCACTTTCAAGGTCTTGATATTTGGAATACGGAGCCAATACACTCCGCTCGTTAAATCACCTAACCCACTAATTCGGTAACCATCTGCCTGTCCCTTACTAGCTAGTTGTCCGACCAAATCATAAAGTTCATAATCAAAATTTGGCGCAAGCCTAGGAGCAATTATATTTATCTCCTCATGAAAAGGATTGGGGCTTAGCATGACTTTTGGTGCAAGCTCCAAATCGTCCACTTTCGTAAAAATATTTTTGATAAATTCGACTTGGCAATCCCAGTTTACCTTAAACTGCCAGCCGTAATGGTACAAGCAACCGGCCGGACAATCCCCCCAAGCATTCAGGTAATTAATCAGGATATAATCACTATGAATGCTCGCAAAAATTTTGGGGCCGTCCCCTATGAAGCCACCTAAATCCACATAGTGTATTCCCGAAAGGAGTTTTAGCTTTTCAGCTAAGGGTTTCATATTTAGATATTGCTCCGATTGTAGGGCCACACTATGATAACCAAAAGAAGGCGGCCAAGCATAATAATGCTGCACATGAAGATGATAAAGAGACATGAGGCTATCTAGATTATCATAGCCGGTAGGAATATTCCCCTGTCTCAATTGTTTCATCCACATCTCTGTTGAATCGGCACTAACAACCAACGATTCCAAAGAGAAAAGCGGATAGTGATGGATATCGAAAATATGAGCAACCGTGTCCGCTTGGGGAAGCGGTGCATTATACACGGCCAGCAAAGCATTCATAAAAGTATCCAAAAAAGCGTCCGGCAAGAACACATTACTCGTATCCTTTAACTCCAAATCATAGATATACTTCCAAGTAAGATGCGCCGCATCCCTTTCATACAAAGCGCGAATGCTGTCCGGTGCTTCGCAAGAAGAAGAAGTGACCACTTGACTATAGCCCTGAATGGAAAAATGCAATAGAAAGAGAACGGAGAGAATATATTTCATCACTTTAGGCTTTTATGGGTAAGACAGCACCGACTTGCCCGATGGTTGGGTAGTCAGCGAAGTTTTAATTCCCTAAATATATGCCAAGTACCTAACCCTTCTCTTCAAAGGATTTTAGAACTCCATGTCTCCCCCACCACTAGACTTTTTGCGGCGGCGATTTTGGTTTTTGGTATGTTTAAGTTCCCAATTAAAACCGAGCCATAGGATTTGAGATTCTCGTTTCCGCTCAAACTCCATGTTTAAATCCGGCGTCTTAATGTGCATCGCAAAACGACGGGTATTGAAAATGTCTGTGACTCTAAAAATAAATTTTCCCCGATTATGAAAAGCCATATAAGTTATGCCAAGATCCACATTTGCTATCGCATCACTCTCCCCCAAAGTCCCAACGTAGCCGGAGTTATAAAAACCGGAAACCTGAATGGCTAAAGGCTTTTTGGGCGTAAGCATCAGCAACAGTCGAGTCATAAACATATCCCCGACATTGGTCGTCGCATTTTCTAGATTTGTGCCGTCTTTTTCAATATGGAAATAGGACACATTGCCGCTAAGTCGAAGCCACTTTAGGGGATTATAACTACCGTTTACTTCGGCGCCTTGCGCAGTACCACTATTCAAATTTACGAAAGTCAACTCACGGATACCATTGTCCAACAAATGGGTATAATACCCGACTTTATCAATGGTCTTGCGATAAAAAACAGCCGGACTCACACTTCCTTTCTTCCAGCGACTCTGCCAGCCTAATTCCCAAGAGTCGGACAATTCCGGTCTTAGAAGCGGATTTCCCCTTCTAATGTTTTGATTATCATTGAAAGAAGCAAAAGGATTGAGTCGTCTATAGCTCGGACGCTTAATTCGACGACTATAACTCAATAGAATAGTCCCCTTGCCTTCGGGCAAGACATCCAAACCAATATGTCCACTAGGGAAGAAATTAATATAATGATTGGGATACTGCTGACTGCCACCGGCTAAAACAGAGTTTACGTCCGTATTTTCGACCCGGAGACCCGCATTAAAACTCCATTTTTGAATATGAGCGGTTCCCATCAGATAAGCCGCTCCGATATGCTCGGAATAAAGAAAGTCATTCGTGCGACCTAAGTTAGGTTCCCAAATATCATTGACCAAATCTGCATACCGAAAATCATTCTCTAAATTCCGGTAAGAATACATCAATCCGGTCTCCATTTTCACTTTTCGGGAAAATGGATAAACAAAGTCACTTTGGACTCGGTGGGTTTCTTCGACTTGATCTCTTCGATTTTTTTCATTGGTTAACGCCAACAAATCGTTCATATCATAATAATGATGGTTACTGAGTACGCTATCCAATTTGTTGCCATTATCATAAGAATATACGGTATTCCAAGACATCCCCTTGCGGGAAAATTTCTTATTGATGCCCAATTCCACATCCACTCCCATCTCTTCTTCATCATCTTGAGTTTTGCGTAAGCTATTGTTATCATAAATATGATCTTGATTAAAATAAGTATAATCAAAAACGCTTGCTTTTTGACCGATATGGGGATTGACGGAAAAGGTGGTAAAAAGGCTCCATTGCTTGGTGGGATTCCAATCCATTCCCAAACTAACGGTGTGCCCCGTTTTAACCTTTTCTGCAGTAGAGTTTTCCTCCAAAAAATAAGTGGTATCCGCCCGAAAACTTTGCTGGTCTAATACTTTTGTAAACTGATAGGTATTCCGGTTAAATTGGTATCCGGCCCGCCAATTCCAATGATTCGTGCGATAATTCATGGTTAATCCTGTTGTCCACTTATCCCGCTGACCGGCCAAGAAATTAAAGTTATAATTGAATCCGTAATCAGTCGGTTTTTTTAAGATGATATTGATGATACCGGTCTTTCCTGACGCCTCATACTTGGCAGAAGGATTGGTGATGACTTCAATGGCTTCAATAGAAGCAGCCGGTAACTGATCGAGCTTTAGCTCCCCGCCCGTACTCACTAAAGAAGACGGCCGACCATTCACCAAAATTTTTACGTTGCTACTTCCTCTTAATTGAACATCCCCATCTATCCCCACACTCAAGGAAGGAATATTTCGCATGGCATCCAGAGCGGAACCGCCCGCATTATTTATATTTTTGGAGACATTAAATACCTTTTTGACCAAACTGACCTCTTCGGTGGATTTTTCTCCGGTTACTTGGGCTTCTGCAATGACTTGATCACTACCCGCAAGAAAGAGCTTCCCGAGTCGC
>JANTGI010000128.1 GCA_024762995.1 Saprospiraceae bacterium
GATTTTATTTATTTGGTACCGGAGACCATCGCTCCTTTTGATATTGTTTTTAATGAACTGATGGTGGATCCGTCGCCATCTGTCGGCCTTCCGGAAAATGAGTTTGTTGAACTCTATAATCGCTCGGATAAGGTCTTGGATTTAGGGCAATTGAGTTTGTTGGTTAATTCGACCGCTAGAGAATTGCCCCAATATAACCTTTTGCCTGGGGGATTTGTGATTTTAGTGGATGAAGCAGATACGGCTAATTGGACGAATTTTGGAGATGTGATTGGGATTGATCTGCCGGGTTTGAGCAATAGCGGAGCCACCTTGACATTGAAATCCGGTACAGATGTCATCCATCAAATCATTTATACCGACCATTCGTACCGGAATAAAGATAAAGATGACGGGGGATGGTCCTTGGAACTCATCAATCCGGAAAATCCTTGTTTGGGAGAATTGAATTGGGGAGCGTCCAATAGTTGGCAAGGGGGGACGCCGGGTCAAGAAAATAGTCTCTTGGACTTGACTTATTTGAGTGAAAAAGTGCGTGTTGTCCAAGTCTATCCGAATACACCAACAAGTATTACCATTGAATTTGATCAGTCGGTAGGCTCGGTTGCCGACAGTATTTCCAATTATAGTCTTGATCCCCAAATTGGGATCGCTTCGGTGTCTGTTCAACAGCAAAGTGTTGCTTTGGGACTTAGCAGTCCGATGCAATGGGGTGTTGTATATGATTTGACCATAAGGTCGGGTATCACTAATTGCGTTGGTGCTTTCCCTACCGAATCGACTGTGGTCAAGATCGGATTAGCAGAAGAACCTATACGGGGAGATGTAATTATCAATGAAATTTTGTTTAATCCGGTGACGGGTGGGAGCGATTATGTGGAGTTGCTGAATGTTTCTAATAAGATTGTTGATATTGGTTCTTTTAGTTTAGCGAATACGCATAAGGTCGGTGCCATTCGGACGATTACCCAATCCGGTCTGTTATTTCCTAATCAGTATGTGGCATTCACGCCTGATCGGTTTCAAGTGATTGAGCAGTATCAGCCACCGGATTCGGCTTGGATTTTAGAAAACGCATTGCCTTCTTTGGATGATGACCAAGGGAATGTCTCTTTGATATTTGGCGGGCAGATTATAGATAGTGTGGAGTATTCAGAAGATATGCATGTTGCCTTTGTCTCTTCTCCGGATGGTGTGGCTTTGGAGCGCATTTCTCCTTTCGGAAAATCACTGGATGCTGCCAATTGGATATCCGGAGCAAGTCAGATGCATTATGGGACGCCGGGTTACCGCAATTCTCAATTTTCGGAATTGCCGGCAGGCGGGGGCGATTTTGTGGAGGTTCGTCAAAAGGTGTTTTCGCCCAATGGAGATGGTTTTGAAGATTTTGTGTTGTTTGGCTATGATTTGCCCGGGTCGGGTTATACTTTGAACAGTCGGATTTATACTGCAGCGGGGCAGTATGTGAATCGCTTGGTGAATAATGAAATCGTGGGTCAGAAGGGGACTATTCGTTGGGATGGAGTGGGAGAGAATGGGGAATTGTTGTCTGCCGGGATTTATGTGGTTCGATTTGAGTTTTTTAAGCCTGATGGGGAGAAAATAGTGGAGTTGGAGAGTTGCGGGTTGGTTTTGGAGTAGGGGTAATTGTTTGGGGTTTCGTATGGTTTTGTCTCCTTCTAATGAAAGGGGATGGGAGAGACGGAATGCCTGCTTCGGAGCAGTGGGACTGAAACTTTTTCAGTCATCTAATAGTTTATTCATTTATCTTTGCAAAAAAAAACATAGATAGCAATGAGTGAAGCACTAAATGATTTGTGGCAAAATATGGGCAAAAGATACCAATCACACCCGTGGCATGGTATCAATATCGGAAAGGAAGCTCCGGAAGTTGTCATGTCTTTTATCGAAATGACCCCACATGATTCTGTAAAATATGAGATAGATAAGCAATCCGGCTTTTTGAAAGTGGATCGTCCCCAAAAGTTTTCTAATATCGTACCGGCTCTGTATGGATTCTTACCGCAGACTTATTGTGCGGAAGAAGTTGCAGATTACTGCATGATGAAGAGTAGTCGTAAAGGAATTGTGGGAGATGGTGATCCATTGGATATTTTGGTATTGACGGAAAGAAATATTGCGCATGGCAATATCATTATCCCGGCTATCCCAATCGGGGGTATCCGTATGATTGATGACGGAGAAGCTGATGACAAAATTATTGCCGTCTTAAAGGGGGATGAAACCTATGATTGGAATTCTTTATCCGATTGCCCAAGTTCCATCATTAATAGAATCAGGCACTACTTCTTAACTTATAAGACGATTCCCGGAGAATCTCTCAATCGAGTAGAAATAGCCGCTATCTATGGACGCGAAGAAGCTTTGGAGGTCATTCGACGCTCTCAACATGATTATGAAAATCACTATGGAGGGATTGAAGATAAAATGCAGAGAGCGACTATTGATGTGATACAACGACATAAATAGTGGGGGGGGATCCCGCATTTTTTTGAATCTTACAAAGGTTTTAAGGAAACGGTATGATGTAGTACTTGTTCCCAAGCCCATGCGGTGGCCATGATTTCATCAATTCCCCGCTGAGGCGACCAGCCAAGGAGGTTTTTGGCTTTGGTGTTGTCTGCATAGATGGCGGCGGCATCTCCTTCTCTTTTTGGTCCCAGATGGTAGTTTAGGTTTATTCCGGTATGTTTTTCAAAGGATTTGATGGCTTCCAAGACGGTCACCCCTTCGCCGATGCCGATGTTGAAAACTTCAGCTCCACCCTTGTTGCGATTACTCAAAAGATATTGAATGGCCTTCGTGTGGGCATTGGCGATATCCATGACATGGATATAATCCCGCACACAGCTACCGTCTCGAGTATCATAGTCTGTACCGTGGACGGTCATGTGGTCGCGTTCTCCGATAGCGGTTTCGGCGATAACGGGGACAAGGTGTGTATTTTTGACAAGGGGGGCTTCACCGATGATGCCTGATTCGTGGGCGCCTGCCGGATTAAAGTAGCGCAATAAAATGGCATTGGACGACGGGTTGGCGACGGTATAATCTTCGATAATTTCTTCACCCATTTGTTTGGTACGCGCATAGGGGCTTTCGGCTTTGCCCAAAGGAGTGTTTTCCAAGACCGGTAAAGCGTCACAATTACCATATACCGAGCAAGAGGAAGAAAAGATAAGATTCTTGACTTTATACTCTTCCATGCAGTCTAGGATATTGACTAAGCTGTCTAAGTTATTTCGGTAGTATTTGGTCGGAAAATTAACAGAGTCATTGACATAGATATGAGCGGCAAAATGGATGATGCCCACAATATCCGGGTTTTCTGCAAAGACCACCCTTGTTTTGTCTAAATCTTTCAAATCAACTTGGTAGTTTTTAACTTGGATGCCCGTAATTTTTTGGATACGGTCAAGGACTTGAGAGCCGTGGCTGTTAGAAAAATTATCAATGGTGATGACTTCAAATCCATTGTCAATCAAATCTACTACCGTATGACTTCCAATGTATCCGGTACCACCTGTAACTAAAATTTTCATATTGTTGTTTTTGGGTAACTTCCTCGTATGAATCAACAAAATAAATGGGTTCATACGGTGTTACACATTAAATCTTGGAATGGATGCCCACGCAGATGTGGTCAATTTCTCATTTCTGCAAAGATAGTCTTGTTTTACGAAAGTCGGTTTTGAAAGTTTTGAGAAAAGGGATTACATTTGCTCCATGCCACAGAAAACCAAATTTCCTATTACGGCCATTATCACCACCTATAATGAAATAGAGCATATCGAGTCGGTATTGGATACCTTGATGTGGGTGGATGAGGTGATTGTGGTGGATTCTTACAGTGATGATGATACGGTGCAGCTTGCGCAAAAAAAAGGGGCAAAGGTATTGTTTAAGCAGTATTATAGTCCGGCCACCCAAAAGAATTGGGCCGTACCCCAAGCCAAACATGATTGGGTACTTATTTTGGATGCGGATGAGCGATGTACGCCAAAGTTAGAAGCAGAGATTAAGTCTTTGTTGACAAAAGGAACCCAAAAAGAGTGTTTTTGGATCGGTCGCAAGAATTATTTTATGGGACAGCAAGTCCGGTTTAGTGGTTGGCAAGGGGATAAGGTGATACGCCTTTTGCGCAAGCATTGTCGATACGAAGACAAGATGGTCCATGAGGAAATTGATGTACACGGCAAACAAGTGGGACGGTTAAATAATCAATTAATTCACTATACTTTCAAAAATTATGACCACTTTTTGGCTAAGATTAATCGTTATGCGGCGTGGAGTGCACAGGATTATACAACTAAAACCGATAAAGTGACGTTATATCATCTCTGGTTTAAGCCGTTATTTCGGTTTTTCTCCCATTATTTTTTGCAACTCGGTTTTTTAGATGGGAAGGTTGGTTTTATTATTAGCAGGTTGATGGCATGGGGCGTTTTTTTGAGATACCTAAAATTAATGGAGTTGCGCAAAAACAACACAGAACACGATGATTAAATATCTCCTGATTTTTCTTTTCGCTACCACCATGATGGCCTCCTGCGGCTCTTCTAAAAAAACAACGAAGACCACGAAACCGGAAGTTCATGACGAGCTCAGTCGCTACCCACTAAATTTTATGCGTTCAGAATATCTTTCTACGGTCTTGGACGAGGCCCAAAAGGAAAAGAAACTGGTTTTTGTCGATATGTATGCGGATTGGTGCGCTCCCTGTAAGGTGATGGATGAAGAATTGTATATGAATGAAGATTTTTCTGACATAATTAATAAGGACTTTATTAGTTATAAGGTCAATGTCGAGAAGGATAATGGATCGCATTTGGGGACGATCTTTAGTGTCGAAGTATTGCCCACCATTTTATTTTTGGATGCCGAGGGAAATGTACTCCAACGCAGTGATGGCGCTTTGTCTTATTCTCAATTCCTAGAAATGGCCGCCAGAGCGGTGGAAGCGAGTCGTTAAATTTCGGAACAGCGGTGTGGCGGTGTCGCTCATTCTTTACTTTGTGGAATTGTTGAAAGGTCAAGGGCGTCCGGTCTTTAAGCGCATCAACGATACATGCCGGAACGCAGAATCTCTTCTCGTACTTTTTCGGAGACTAAATAACGTATAGATTGTCTTTTTTTGATGCTTTGGCGGATAAATGTCGCAGAAATATCCATTAGTGGGGCATCATAAAAATGGATGGACGGGTGAGATTTTAGGGGACAATCTGCATACTGCGGACGATTATAGACATATATCGGGTAATCCCGGAGTAAGATTTCATAGTTTTTCCATTTAGGGAGACTACATAGGTTGTCTCCACCCATGATGAGTGCAAATTCACGTTGGGGGTGTTTTTCACGCAAGTAAGCCAAGGTGTCCACGGTGTAGGATGGGATGGGTAGCTTGAACTCTATGTCTGAGACTTGGAGTTTGGGGTTGTCTTTGACGGCAAGATTGACTAAGTGGAGACGGTCAAAATTATTGGCTAGACTCTTTTTCTTTTTTAGTGGGTTTTGGGGCGACACCACTATCCATACTTCGTCCAAGTCCGTACGGGTCGCCATGTATTCGGCAATGACCAAATGTCCGATGTGAATCGGATTGAAAGAACCAAAAAATAGACCTGTTTTCATTTGCTTATGGTGTATGGATTGCAATATTAAGGTTATACGGTGGACTTGTCAACCGGATTCTTGTTGAAGCGCTTTCGCCAAAGTCTCGTCATATAACGAAATGCGCTCCCGCCAGGTATGTTTTTGGACCCATGGACTTGTCAGGCGCACAAAGGGCTTTTTTTTACAAAAAACTGCGGGGACCTAAATAGTTATCTGCACTCAAAATTAATATTTCCGATTATTCAAGCGCCAGTCGTAGGGCAGGTAGGAAATTTTTGCATTTTTGTGAATGGTTGTTGGAGCGTAGAGATTTAAGAAATCTATGAGGGAGCCTTTTTGGGTGAAGTCCTTTCGGAACCATTTGAAGATTTTGGATAATTGTAATCTATCGGGCGTGATGATGTTTTTGGATTTATCCGCTAGAAATCTCTTCGCTTGTTGGGAGAGTTGCCGGTTTAATTGCGCACCGGTATAAGCATGGTTGAGGAGTGGCGGGCAGGAGGCTGAAGCACAGTTGACGGCGAAATGAATTCTGGGTTCGTGAAATCTCTTTCGGAGAATGCCGTGTTCGATATTGTTTAAATCATATTTTTTGCCGCCGATTTCAATAAATTTGATGTCCCAAACCGTATTGACAAAAGGGACGCCGCGCTTGATGTCTTTGATGCTTTTGACGGGATAGTGATCAATAATGAGTTTGACGGTAAAGGCATTGTAGGCATTAATCCAGTAGGCTAATTGCTCTGTTCTTTTCCATGAGCGATTGGGAGTACCCTGTCGGAGTAAGTCTAGATATCGGTTGAATTTATCCTTTTCTTTGATAAACCCTTCGTAGTCCACGATCCCATCATCGGTGACATGGGCTTGAAGGAGTTCATCCCAAAGTTGATGACTGATGGATTGAGCATTTGCTTTTTGCGCAAGCGAGAAAAAGCTTAAAAAAACGATAAAACCGGAAAAAAGAAGACTGCGATTCATTATGTTGAAATTTGACTGCTTAGATATTGTAAGTTTCTCGACCTAAAGATCAGATGTACCTAAACAGTTGCGTTAAATTTTATGTTGTTGTGCTCCAAAGTTAGGCGGAGAATTATTCACTTTTCATAATTGAATGTTAAAATACGCTTTAGGATGGGGCTTTTGTCTCGGCTACGACGGTTATTAGGAGCCATTGTGTAAGGAGATGACGGCCGCTTCTACTTCCCAGCAGGCAAAGGCAGCCTAGCTAAGAAGCCGATAATAGACAGCGTTATCCAATAAAAAAAGCATAAAAAACGTTTTTTAGGGTAACTTAGGATAAAAGTGTCTCTTCTTTTTTGCGAAAGCAAGAAAAATGCCTATCTTCTGCCTAAAAACAGGGGAGCCTAAATAGTTACCTATGAAAAACACAAGATTTTGAAAATGAAAAATATTTTGGTCAAAGGTTTTTTTATTGGCGTATGGTTAAGCGTAAGCCTTGGGCTGTCAGCGCAAGATGTACTTGATACCATTTTTGTCAACAATCCTTCTTTTGAACACCCGTATAAGTCTCGTTATGTCCAAGGATGGACTGATTGTAGCTTTCCGGGAGAGACAGAATTTGACCCACAGCCGGGCTTTTTTGGTTGCTATGAAAAACCGGCAGCCGGACAGGGGTTTGTGGGCTTAGTGGTGAGAGATAACGAGAGTTATGAAGCCATGTCACAGAGGTTGACGAAGCCGCTCGTCCGCGGCAAATGCTATGCTTTTTCTTTGAAATTGGCTCGGTCTAAGAGTTATACAAGCCAAAGCAGGACTACCGGCAAGGAAGCTTATTATATCACTCCGGCTAGAGTCAGAATTTGGGGAGGGGATGGCCCTTGCCAGACCAAAGAATTATTGGCGGAGTCCGGTCTGGTGGTGAGTTATATGTGGAAGACTTTTAATTTTAAGTTTAAGCCGATTCGGGATTACCAGTATATCATCATCCAAGCTTTTTATAAAACCCCAACACTCTTTCCGTATAATGGGAATGTCTTGGTGGATGATGCCACCAATATATATGAGATGAAATGTGATGACAATGAGAATGAGATCATTGCCGTAGTGAGAACCCCTAAATTGCCTCCTAAAGTAGTGGCCTATACGCCGCCGCCACCCAAAAAAGTGGAAAAGCCCAAAGTAGTGCCTCATACAAATGTCAAGCCTAAGAAAAAGGAGCCTTCTGAAAAGGTCAATATGCCGGAGCTTAACGATAAAGTGGCCAAGGGGCAAGTGTTGCGTATCAGAAATTTAAACTTTACAGCCAACTCTTCTGAAATCCCCGATGCTTGTCATTCTGTTCTGAATGAATTATACGAGTTTATGAAGGAAAATCCGGATGTGAGAATCGAACTTGGTGGACACACTAATAACCGTTGTGATACGCCCTATTGCAATTCCCTTTCGGAAAAAAGAGCCAAAGCGGTGGCGGATTATCTCATTGCCAAAGGCATCTCTCCGGACAGAGTCACCTATAAGGGTTATGGAAAGACCAGGCCGATAGCTTCTAACTCAAGTTTGGAAGGACGGAAGAAAAATCAACGTGTGGAAGTCAGAGTCCTATAGATTGGGCTTCACTCTCAAATGATTGCATGGTTGACAAATATGGGTACTCTTATTTTGGTACAATTATCTACACGTATCGTGTGTGAGTTATCCATTGAGTCTGAAGTCAAATGCTACTGATTAGCATAATTTTTAGCCTAAAGCTTCTTCAATACCGGTTTCCAGCTAATCTTCTCCTTGACAATATCTGCAATTTCGGAGATGTTGATTCTAGTTTGTTCCAGTGTATCGCGGTCTCGAATGGTCACGGTATTGTCTTCCAACGTGTCAAAGTCAACAGTGATGCAGTAGGGCGTTCCAATCGCATCTTGACGACGATAACGACGACCGATAGCGTCTTTTTCATCGTATTGACAATTGAAATCCAGCTTGATATCATCAAAAATTTCTTTGGCTTTTGCTACTAATTCCGGTTTGTTTTTCAGCAATGGCAAGACGGCGCATTTGATAGGTGCCAAGACAGGATTTAGTTTTAAGACAATTCTTTGGGCGGTGCCCCCCTTCGCATCCGGCACATCTTCTTCCGTATAGGCGGTGCTCAACATAGCCAAAAACATGCGATCGGCTCCGATGGATGTTTCAATGATGTAGGGTACATAATTCTCGTTATCTACCGGGTCAAAAAACTGCAATTTCTTGCCGCTATGTTCTTGGTGAGCGGTCAAGTCAAAGTCCGTCCGAGAGTGAATACCTTCTAATTCTTTGAATCCAAAAGGAAATTCAAACTGAATATCTGCGGCTGCATTGGCATAATGCGCCAAGGCATCGTGATCATGAAATCTCAACTTGTCGGGGCTGGTCCCCAAAGCCTTGTGCCAGTTCATTCTAGTGGTCTTCCACGTTTCGTACCACTCCATTTCGGTGCCGGGCTTTACAAAGAATTGCATTTCCATTTGCTCAAACTCCCGCATCCTAAAGATAAATTGGCGGGCGATAATCTCATTCCGAAAGGCCTTACCAATTTGTGCGATTCCGAAAGGCAGTTTTTGACGGGTCGTCTTTTGGACATTCAAGAAATTGACAAATATCCCTTGAGCGGTCTCCGGTCTTAGGTATAACTTACCTTCCGCACCCGCAATATTGCCCAGTTGTGTCGAAAACATCAGGTTGAATTGACGGACATCCGTCCAATCCTTAGAACCACTCACAGGATCCGCTATCTCCAACTCTACAATTAAATCCCGCAAGGCCACCATATCGTTATCGGTCATGGCTTGACCTAGGCGTTCTTCGATATTTTTTATTTTCTCGGCATATTGCACGGCGCGTCCGTCGGTTGCCCGAAATTTTGCTTCATCAAAATCATCGCCAAAACGCTTAATTCCTTTTTTGACTTGTTTTTTGATTTTATCTTCGATTTTTTGGATAAAATCTTCGACTAAGACATCGGCGCGATAGCGTTTTTTGCTGGTTTTATTATCCACCAACGGGTCATTAAAGGCATCCACGTGACCGGACGCTTTCCAAGTGGTGGGGTGCATAAAAATCGCAGAATCCAGTCCCACGATATTTTCGTGCATCTGTACCATGGACTTCCACCAGTAGGCCTTAATGTTATTTTTGAGTTCAACACCAAGTGGACCATAGTCATAGACACCACCCAATCCATCATAAATTTCACTGGATTGATAGACAAATCCATACTCCTTACTATGAGCGATTATCTTCTTGAATAGATCCTGAACTTCTGCCATTTTGGTATTATTTTGTAATGTGTACGGATGGATTCCAATTTGCTTGCGCAAAAATGAGAAAAAATAGGGAAACTTGTTGAGAAAAGAGAGATTGATTGATGAAATCTTAACTGAAATGCGATTGATATCGCTCTACCAACCGCTAGCCAGCTTTTTTCTGCTCTCTCATCATTTTAGCGCAAGCAAGATTTCTTGTTTCATCGAAATGGTATGGTCATAGCCTGCCTTGTAGAGTGCATCAGCGTTTTTCATACTGAAAAGGGGATATTTTTCTAATCCGGGTGGTTCGATAAAGACGGTGCATTGTGATTTTTTGGGTAGCACAGAGTTAGCGATTAAAAGATTTAGGCTTTTTTCGACGACATCAATTTTTTTGATGGATTTCGGGGTTTTGTTGAAGCCGTTGACGTGGATGGCCACTACATAGTCGCAGTGGTCCTTAATAGGCTCTATCGGCAAATTATTGATTACACCACCATCTACAAATAGGGTTTCTCGATATTCAATCGGAGAAAAAATAAAAGGCACACAGGCAGATGCAGAGATGGCATAATCCAACGCCCCGCCAGAAAAGTAATTAATCTGCCCTTTGAGTAAATCGGTGCCGGCCGCATAAAACGGAATGTCCAGTGCTTCAAAAGAGTTGTCCGGAATATATTCTTTGATGACATCACGCATGGGTTTCAAGTCGAAAAGACCTGCGGTCCATATTTTTTGATTGTGAATGCTAAAGAGTTTGGTTTTTTTGACTATCGCCAAAATCTCTAAAGGAAGATAGCCGGCAGCGTAGAAGGCCCCGGCAATCGCTCCCGCACTGGTGCCGGAAATAATGGAAAATTGAATACCCATTTCTTCTAATGCTTGTAAGGCGCCCAAATGGGCAATGCCGCGTACCCCACCGCCCGAAAGTGTCAAGCCGATTTTTTTCATTTGCTTTTTGGATTTTTGGCCAATTGCCTGCTCCGAAAATCTTGCTTTGCTGAAAAACAAGTTCTTAACCTGAGTTCGATTAAAGATTTGAGATTCAGTTTTCTTAAATTTTTCATTTATTCACGATTTTTTTATTGTTTTACGGTGTTCATGAATGCTAAAGCATTTGCAATT
>JANTGI010000129.1 GCA_024762995.1 Saprospiraceae bacterium
GGACTGAAATCTTTTTGATATAATTGCACACCGTATTGTTATAACACCAAAGAACCAACTCGTTTTTAGTTACTTACCAGAATAAGTGAAAAGGTGTGCCGGACTTGACTGCACATGTGCCCACACTAGTAGATAAGGGAATGGTACGCCTAGATTTTATTCTGAATTTTTTAATCTTAAATATTTTTTATTATGAAATTTACATTTCACAAAGGTCATTCCTATGACCGAATTACACACCTTTTTACTTCTTTTCTTCGACCGCCTTTGATGCGCCTGCTTTTTGTAGGTGTGTTGTTATGGGGGGGGTGAGTTATGGACAGACCATAACCATTGACCCTACAACTGTTGGGCATGCCTTATCAAGTCATATCATTGGTGTATGCAGAAATAATACTTACGTACAGACAACTTGGCCTTCGCAGCACTTTCCTGAAAAGCTAAAAAAGTATGCAAATATTTTGCCTAAGTTTGGTAATGGGAGAAAGCTTTATCGATTTGGAGGGTCAATGGTTGATGGTCAATACTCTCAAGCTTATGGAACCTATGGATGGGAGTTTGGGAAGGATTATGGTACTGGATGGCCCAATACTTACCCCTATGATAATTTTGAGTATTACCTTAGTGAAGCTTTAGAGTTGGATGCGGATTTAATGATTGGAGTAAATGTTGGTGGCGGTGGCTATCCTAATGATTTTACAATTAATGAATCGTTACAACAGGCCGAGGATTTGGTGGAATATTTGTTCACTCACAATGACAATGATGGCATTAAATTAATTGATAGAGTTGTTTTATTTGAGTTGGGAAATGAGTTAAGCGGAAGCTGGCAAAAAGGACACAAAGAACGAGCATGTAGCCCCGATGTTTATCTACAAAATGCAAGTCTTTTTATTGAGGCAATGGCTAATAAGGCACATCAATATGATTCAAACTATCAATTACCATTTGCATTAATGGGGAGTTATAACTACGGTATTGAGTGGGAGACACCCAATGTTGTTATTAAACAAAATAACCCTAATGAATGGGAAGCTGTAATGCCATCATGGGTTGTCTTTAATACGGCTACAAATTCATACGATAGCCCATCGTTTGATTGGCATTTTAACTGGACACCAGCATCAAGTGGTGGTGCTGAACATATTTATCAAGGTACAATTCCACCGACTTTGGAGCTTAGGCGTGATGTTCTGCCTAGTGGCCCAGTAAATGAGTTTTTTGCTTCATGGGTTTTTGATGCTAGTTATGCTTGTAACGATGCAATTTTTGAGTCTAGTTGGGAGTCACAAATGGATACTTATCTGGAATTTAATACTAATACTCCATATAACTTTATAGCACTTCATGGGTATCCGCCAATTTCTTTAGCTTTACTTAACAACGAAACTAGTGGGCCACTTAGTTGTAATGGTGAAATGATGACCGACAAACGTGCTGCAAAGTCATTGTTTGCCTTAAATACTTGGGCTATTACGGATAGGCTTAAGCCTATACAGGAAAAATTTAATAATACTAATGTACAAATAGCCAATACAGAGTATGCAAGCCATATGAGTCACATAACTCGTCCTGATTTAGTTCACTCTATTACAGAAGCGATGTTAACAGCAGACCATATGATGACAGCAATTAAGTTGGATATTCCAGTAGCAAATAATTATTCTTTCTTCATGTATGCGGACCAAGCAAATGATAATACTTTTAATTTGATGTTTGAGCCAGATTTGGATCAGTCAGGGAAGGTTGTCCCCAAACCCGTATTTTATGTTCATAAAATGATTGCTGAAAATATGGGTGAGAAAATGTTAGAAGATACAGAGACAGGAGATGAGTTTGGTACACTTTCAGTTAATGGATGCGCAGATAATTTGCCATACGTATATCCTAAATTGAGCTATGTTTCAACTATCGATCCTGATGGAACTATTTATACATTATTGATTAATCGTACTTTTGGTGACGAAGGAGAAATTATTACGGTTGATTTTGACATTCCAGGTTATTCAGGGGAATTGATGTCCTTGGTTGGAAGTTCTATTACGGACGACCAATGTGTGCCCAGTCAATTCCAGAGTGTTAATTTGTCTGGTGTGGTAATAGAGCCACTCTCCATCAATATTCTAAAACTGACACCTGCCACCTGCCACGACTATGTCATAGACACAGATGTAACTTGGCCCAATGCCGCCTACCCTGGCCCATACGGTCGAGTTCAGGTAAAAGACGGAGCAACCTTGACTATTAACTCAGGATATGAAGCTCGTTTTTGTACAGAAGGCAGTTTGGATATATCGTCAGGTAGCCAAGTGGATTTACATGGGACATTGACAGCAGACGATGTACATTGGAAAGGCGTTATAGTTCGTGGTTTGGCGTCAGCCGGAAGATTTAATGGATTTAACACAGGCGTGATAGAAAAGGCTGATGTGGGTATCCAGACCCAACCTGATGGTCCTGCTAATTATTCGAAAAGCACTATTAATTGCGAAGGCACCACTTTTTTAAACAATGAACAAGGAATGGTGCTATCCATGGGAGCACACAATGCAACGTTTAAACAATGTACATTTAAAAATACAACGGCATATAATCACCCAGCGCCCTTCCATTCTTTCGTAGAGTTGGCTTTTTTAGGAGGAGGAATTAACTATAAAGGCTGTAGCTTTACGGATGAGCGTGGCGATGCTTTTTGGGGTCAGGGCATTCGAGCTTACGATGCCAGATTTAGTGTGGTCTCTGACGGGCCTGTAATAAGTAGGTTTAGTCGGTTGACTACAGCCGTTTCGGTTAATAATATCTTTTTTTCTCCGCCTGCTTCTATCAATAATAGCCAATTTGATTTTTGTGGTATTGGCGTAAGTAATATCGGTGTGACAGGAATCGATATCAGTCATAATCGGTTTAATTTTGAGAGTGAGTATGTACCTGCTGGGGGTGGATGGTTCAACCAATATCAGTATGGTGTATTGATGTCAAATGGCATAGAAAGCTTTGTGTTGGAAGACAACGATTTTGATTTGATTAGCTGTTATGGTTCGGGGCTTTGTCGAAAGATAGGTGCCCAGTTATCCTACCTAGGTACAACGCCCAATGTGGTCAGGGGCAATCGCTTTAAGAATAATGTCTTTGCCAATCATGCTATTGGCGAAAATGGCTATCTACCTGACGGTGTGGGATTGCTCTATGAATGCAATACGATGACACATAATGAAGTGGACTTTTTGACGAGTCATGACCCTGTAATAAAGATTGAACAGGGACGCTATGTGCCGTTACCTACTGATGGTTTTATTCCCCCCAAAAACACCTTTGCTGCGAATGGTACCTACTCTTGGGATTTTTATCATGGACTCCTGTCCAATGTGCCAGATGTGGATTATTATCATCGGAATACGGCGGCGGAAACCCCCAATCATTTTTCGGGGATTGTGCCAATAATAACTGGTTTAGTTAATGACGGTTGTGCTGAATTTACAGGCAAGCCTGGCAAGGATTTAACAGAAGCAGAAAGGGAAAAGAATCTAAAATCATACCTAGAAAGCCAGCTTAATTATGAGACAGCCAAGGCAGAGATGAAAACTGCCCAAGAGTCAGGAGATGAAGTATTGGCAAAGCAAAAACGCAAGGAGACCAGTTATTACGCTACCGAAAAGTGGAAGTACGCAAATATTGGGTATATGGCTTCATTATATGACAAAAAGCGAGAAAATCGGAATGAGATACGTACATGGATCCGCAGATTTGGAACATTTGAAGGCGATTTGATGTTGGCATCAGATTTTGCAGGCACTGAAGAATGGGCCAGTGTACAGCAGACATTGGATATGCTTGCGCAAAAATATGAGTTGTCCGAATCTGATTATCAGGAGATCCGTAATTATGAAGCTATTTTCTATATACTCTCTCGCGAACCCGTAACAGATTTGAGTGCAGCGTCACAGGAATGGCTGGATGACTTAGCAGAATCAGGTGTCGGATATGCATCAGGAAAAGCAAGAAGTATTATGGGCTTATATGATAAGGTGTACCAACCACTAGTCGCTGACGGTCTAGCGTTTGGGATAGAAGAAGAGAACGGCAAGGAAGAAGAAACAACCAAGATGTTGATTTCTCCGAACCCTGCGGATTATAATATGACGTTTGATTGGAGTGCTTTTGTCATCGGTAGTGATAAAAGTGTAAAAATAGAAATCACCAATAAAGCAGGTGCTTTGGTACAGGTTTTACAGCCTGCTGTTGGTCAGACGGTGCTAGAATGGACGACGGAGTTAGTTCCTTCTGGGATTAATTACTATCGTTTATTAATCGATGGTGAAGAGCTGGACAGTGGACAGCTATTTATCAACAAATAAACTTTTTCATTTGGGTTGCTCAGTATTTGGGCAACCCAATTTAAAATATGAAAACATGAAACCTATCTTTTTTTTAATTTACTTCGCACTAAGCCCTTTATTGCTTTTTGGGCAGGCTGGGTTTAGTAAGGTCTTTCAGTTGGAACCAAATCATGCAAATGACTTGAACAGTTTGGTGATAGATAATGATACGATTGTTTTATTTCAGGCGGCCTTTGACACATCTGTTAATAACTGGGGGTTGAATTTGGTTAAGTTGGATACTTTGGGAAATATTCTTTTTACCAATTTTTTGTCAGACTCGGTGTCACATTTTATAAGGAGTATGGGTGGCAATGAAATAATAAAAACACATGATAGAGGGTATGCATTTGCTGCAACATATTCTTGGGACGATGACACTATTTTTCTAGCCAAGTACAATCATGCAGGCGAGCGAGAGTTTGTTCGGTATTATGCCCCACCGGTTGCGAATACTGATTTTTTTGCCTGTCGGACGTTGCATCAGTTATCGGATGGTGGTTTTTTCTTGATGACTTTTTATAGTTTGGATACGACGAATTATTTTAGCCTAAGTCTATTGCGAGTGGATGCGGATGGGGATGAGCTTTGGCGGAAGGCTTTTGTGGCGGAGGATACATCTAGATTGATGACAAGTATTTTGGAGTTGGATAATAATTCTTTCCTTTTGTCGGGTGGTAAGTACCGCTTTTTGCCAAGCGGTGAAAATTATACGTTTCCTAACATAATAGTATTAGATAGCTTGGGAAATATTCTACAAGAATGGATGGGTGAGAAGAATACCGGAATGTTGAATTTTATTCGAACAGATGATGGTGGGTTTATATATACAGGAGGTAAGGTATTAATTCAAGGTGCTTCTTCGAAAACCATCCCACTTATTGGTAAGGTTGATTCTAATTTTTCGGAAGAATGGGTTCATTACGTAAACCAACCCGCAGCAACAACAGCACATTACACGAGTTTATCAAAAACGCCAGATGGTCATTATATCGCTAGTGGAGAAGGTGGGTACCCCTATTCAGAAAGACCCGGAATCCATACAAAAATAACTGATTCTGGCGAAGTGTTGTGGGAAAGATTGGATCGAGCAGAGTATAGTGGTGTAAAGGGTACAAGAAATCTTATTCGTAGTACAGGCGTCCTGTCAAGTGGGAGCATAATCTCTTGTGGAAGTACATGGATAACGGAGCCGTATGGCTACTCGGAGAAGGGGTGGCTAGTAAAAATCTCTCCCGGTGGGTGTATAGATGATACGGATACATTGGATTGTTGGGCAGGAGCTACGGTGGTGAGTGCTACTGAAACACCCCAAGCAGAAGCAATAGCCATCTATCCCAATCCGGTGGATGATGAACTGACCGTCAACTTAAATGGCTATCAGCCCAAGGAAGCCGCTATTTATTTTTATGACCTATTGGGACGTTTTCTCCGCAAGGAGCGAGTGCATATAGGTCGTAATATGTTGAGTGTTAGTGATTTGCCTACGGGATTGATTTTTTATGAAGTACGAGATAGCGGAGTCTTGATGACTCTGGGGAAGCTGGTTAAAATGAATGAAAATTGATAACGAAAGTGGATAAAAAACTAGGCCTTTGGGACTTTGAAGCAAAAAAAAAAATTTGGAATCTAGTGTTTTTTAACGTGTAATTTTTTTTTGACTCAAAAGCCCAAAGAATTTGGTTGATTAAATCCCGCTTTTATGCCAATAGACCAAGTGATTCCTACGTTGTCTTTTTCCATTTATCCCACTCAAAAAATTGATTATGCGTTTTTGTACCCTATTTTTTTTCTGGATATTGATTTTTGATTTATCGGCACAGAGCCTTTACTTTCCCCCGACAGTAGGCGATACCTGGGAGACGGTGACCCCAGAAGAATTATCCTGGTGTACGGATTCGATTCAGCCGTTGTATGATTTTCTGGAAGCGGAAGAGACCAAGGCTTTTATTGTGTTGAAGGACGGGAAGATGGTCATGGAAAAGTATTTTGGGGGCTTTACTCAAAATAGTCCTTGGTATTGGGCTTCGGCTGGCAAAAGTTTGACTGCTTTTTTAGTAGGTTTGGCGCAGCAACAAGGTAGCTTGTCCATTGAAGATCAGACAAGTATGTATCTTGGTCAGGGTTGGACATCGTGTGATTCCCTTGCGGAAAATCAACGGACTATTCGGCATCAATTGACGATGACCACCGGTTTTGATGATGCTAATTTTGATTGTTTAGAACCGTCTTGCCTAAATTGTATTGCGGAAGCGGGGGAGCGGTGGGCTTATCACAATTCTCCATATACTTTATTAGATTCCGTGTTGTTTTATAGTACGGGTTTGGATGCTACTAATTTTGTAAAAGAACATCTAAAAGATCAAACAGGCATCACGGGTGCTTACATAAAAACCGGAAATAATCATGTGTTTTATAGTCGCCCGCGTAAGATGGCGAGATTTGGGTTGTTGATGTTGAATCATGGGCAATGGGATCAAACACCGGTGATGACCGATACCAATTACTATCACGATATGATTCATTCATCGCAAGATTTGAATCCTTCTTATGGCTATTTATGGTGGTTAAATGGTCAGGCAAAATATATGCTTCCGCAAAGCCAAATTGTTTTTTCCGGGCCTATTATGCCGAATGCCCCCGAAGACATGTATGCGGCCTTAGGCAAAAACGGGCAGTTGCTGAATGTCGTGCCTTCCGAAAATCTAGTGGTCGTCCGAATGGGGCAATCTACCGGCCAGTTTTTGGTAGAAACCCAACTCAATGATAAGATCTGGGAATATTTGAATGCAATACGTTGCCAACCTACAGCCATAAAATCATCCCATTTTGATAAAGATATACGGCTTTCGCCAAATCCAACCCACGATAAAATTACGATTCGTTCTGAATCCCATTCTGCGCCGGCAGATGTAAAAATTTTCAATGCCCAAGGTCAACCCGTTTTTGCGAAAGCTTATAACTTGTTGAATAATAGCGAGTTAGATGTGTCTTTTTTGCCGAAAGGCATTTATTTTGTAGAAATATATACTTCGGGCTCCTACGGATTGCAGAAGCTGGTAAGATACTAATGGTGAAGAGACTTACTCTAATATTAGGTCCGGCTTTGGGCATTTATCCTGACACCGTCCCCAAAACTACAACACATAAAAAACACTAAAATTAAAATTATAGCCATATAAGCTATTGAATGTTTTCATGTGCTTGTTGTGGTTATAGACGGGCGTCACAGACCGCAAGTATCTGGCAGCGACGCCAATATTTTCATTAAAGTAATAACTCACTCCGAGTACCCAAGCCAGATCGATTTTGTTAAAGTTGTCCACTTCCGTTTCATAAACGATGTTTTCTACTTTCGGTTGAAGCAGGTAGCTGACTGCGACGCCTGCTTCTGCACTGACCTTATAAAAGAAGGAGCCGTCATCATATTCAACTCTCCAATCTTTATAGTGAAATAGGAAAGGTACTTCCACATAAGGGGTGGATATGGTATAAGGGTCAAATAGTTCATCGTTTTTGGGCACACGTCTGCTGCCCCTTTGGCTGTAAAGCATATCGACGGTCAAAGAAGCTTTTTCAGTCAGATAAGCTCCTCCACGTAGGCCGACCATCAGCCCTGCTTTGTTATATCCCGCGGCATTATCTCCGTCAATTTGTGAAGCGTTTAAGCCAACGATAACGCCTCCCATAAATCGTTGATCTTGCGCCTGTAAGTGAATAGATGAAAGGATATAAAAGGAAAGAAACACTAAAATCTTTTGCATGATGATTTTTATCTGGGTGAATAGTCCGCAAAATTAGGCATTTTTAAGCGTATCTGTCCGGGCGGGGTCGATTTTTTGCAGAAAATAGGCATTTTTATTGGGCAGATACAACGATGCCATGTCCTAAGCTTTTTATCACTTCCTTTCTTTTCTTACTCCGGTTTCGGCACTTAGAAAAACCCGTGGTTATTGGATTCTGGCCACTAAACCCACTACCTAAAAGATTTAAGAGTTAAGAATGCAGATTTAAGATTTAAGAAGTTAGGCAGAAGCCAAAATTATTACCCATGCATCGCTGCACCGTCACACCGTCACACCGTCACACCGAAATAACAAAACCTAAATTTGTTTATTCCCCTTTCATCATCCATTTGGCGAGCTCTTTAAAGGAAATTTTTTTGCCGTATAGCAGGATGCCTACTCGATAAATCCTAGCGGATAACCAAGCAAAAAACCAAACCCCTAGAAATAAGGAGACCACCGAAGCGACTATCTGCCATGCAGGCGGGCCAAAGGCTAATCGGGCCGGCATGACAATAGGAGAGAATAAGGGAAATATGGATGCCCAAATGGCTAGATTGGTATTGGGGTCACGCAAGGCGGCCATCATAATGTATAGGGCTATGATGACCGGCAAAGAAATTGGCAAGGTCAACGACTGGCTTTCTCCCACATCGTCGCCCACTGCAGAGCCTACCGCCGCAAACAAGGAAGAATACAAAAAGAAACCACCCAAAAAATAGAATATGAATAATGGCAAGATGAGTAGCCAATTGATGGACAAAACTTCTTGGGTGATTTGGGCTATTTTGGCGCTGCCTGTTAACAAATCCGGATTCTTGAGCATTTCTTCCGAAATAGCGGGGTTGCTCATCATGCCGACATCGGTGCCTACCGCCAGATTAACGCCAAACAAAATAATCGGTATCAATACCATCCAAAACGCCAATTGAGTCAGACCAACGGCACCCACGCCTAAGATCTTACCGACCATCAGTTCGATGGGCTTCACGCTGGACATAATGACTTCGACGATACGATTCGTCTTTTCTTCCATGACGCTTCGCATGATCATCATTCCATAGACAAATACCACAATGTACATCACAAATCCCATGATGCCGCCAATGGCCGCTGCAACCATCGTAGTGATAGTGGATTGGTCTTTGCCATTTTTATCGATTGGTTCCGGATTGATGGAAACATTTGTTTTTAGGATATTTAATGTTTTTTGATCAATGTGCAGCGTTTTCATTTTGTATTTGCGCAAGCCTTCGCTGATTCGCCTGCTTAGAGATTCGGATGTCTCCAAGCCCAATTGTTTGTCTGAATAGTACAATGCGGTAACTTGGGCAGCTTGGAGTGAATCGAGTTTGGGAACGAGCAAAACTCCATTATAGATTCCTTTGGTCGTTTGCGCTTTTAAGGTGTCGAGTGGGGCATCCTTGAAAATAAACACAAACTTTTTGTTATTTTCCAGATGTTCTTTTAATATTTGATTTTCATCTAACACGGCGATTTTGAGTTCTTTATCTTCATTGTGAGTCATGATGATGCCCGACACCCACATCAATAATCCAATACCAATAGGTGTCAGTATCGTACCCCAAATAAAACTCTTGGACGTGACACGTGTAAAATATTCTCTCGATAAAATCAGCTTGACATTTTTGTAGTTCATAGGTTGGCGGTATTTTTTTCGACTTGATTAATGAAGATTTCATTGAAAGTAGGCAGAATCTCTTTAAATGATTGAATATCAATGCCTTGGTCAATTAATTGGCGTAGAATAATATTACTATTTTGGTCTTTCGACAAATGAAAAACGACTCGATTATCTTGGTGACTTATCACTTCTAATTCTTCAAAAATAGACGCTGGGATAGTCCCGGAGTAGTTGATTTCAAAATGATTCTTTTTAAAACTTTGCTTGATGTCCTTTACGTATCCTTCTAAGATATTGGTGCCTTGATTGATCAGTACGGCGTACTCACAGATTTCTTCTACCTGCTCCATTCGATGAGTAGAGAAAATAATACTTGCGCCCTCCGCATGAAGTTGTCGGATTTCATCTTTGATCAGATTCGTATTGATGGGATCTAAACCGGAGAAGGGCTCATCAAAAATAAGTAATTTGGGACGATGAACGACGGTAGAAATAAACTGAATTTTTTGCTGCATTCCTTTGGATAGGTCTCTGACTTTTTTGTCCCACCAATCTAGGATGTCAAATTTTTCCATCCAGTTTCGTATTTCTTTTATCGCTTCCTTGCGGGAAAATCCTTTGAGTTGAGCCAGATAAACGAGATGATGGCCCACCTTCATTTTTTTGTACAATCCCCTTTCTTCGGGCATATAGCCGGTCTGGAGTATGTGCTTGCGCGAAAGCACTTCATCATCAAAATAAATATGTCCTGAATCGGGCATGGTAATGGTGGTAATCATCCGGATCAAAGTGGTTTTTCCGGCACCATTAGGACCCAAAAGTCCCATGATGGAGCCTTTGGGCATATTGAAGGATACTTGATTTACCGCTAGGTGATTGCTAAATTGTTTGGTGACGTGGTCTATTTTCAGCATAAGCTTTATTTGGTATTTTGTGGGGGCAAATGACCCTAAATAATCAATGAGCCTTCCGACATTTCTTCTGATTGTGTCCCTTAGGGACACGCCCAAAATAAATGTCCATTTTATACGGCTTCTTTTGTGATTATACTGCGTTGCTCATCGCTCTGGTAGCCCTGCTACCATCGCTC
>JANTGI010000130.1 GCA_024762995.1 Saprospiraceae bacterium
AAAAAAGTGATAATTGAATGAAAAGTGATACGTTGGGTAACAAAAGATATACGGCATAGCTTCCTATCGTCAGCTACGACCGCATATCCAAACCGTTAGAGGCGATTATGACAAAAAAATAACGAAACTAATGGTAATAAAGAGAGAATCCACGTACATCGAACGAACTCGAAAACGCAGATCCTCAATCTCGGTTCTAAACGAGGCTGCAAAGGTAACGATTACACTCGGAATTACGATTTGGTTTCATATTGAATATTTATTTCTTAACAAAAATGTTTTCTTATGAAATCGAAAATTTTAATTGTACTGATGATGCTATATGCATCAATGGGCTATTCACAAAATGAATTTGTGTATGGTCAATGTTTGAAAGAAGTTCACTTCGGTGGAACTCAAAACACTAATTATATTCCTATCACAAAAGATGATTCCTCAGGTGAATATATGGCACCTCAGTTTGTAAAGGATAATGGAGGGAATTGTAGTACACAAAGCAATGGTACGGTGACAAAAAGTGACCCTGTTGCTTATGTAAGTGGCACAAAAGCAAGGGTTAAAGCCATTTTCGAAACTAATTGCTCTACACCTCAATACATAAGGGGTTTAGGGCCTTATATCTCAGTAAACCAGACCTCTGTTAGAATCGAATTTCCAAAACAGCTTGCAACTCCTAGTGGAGGGGAAATAGTTTATGACTGGAAGGATGCTAATCGTATTTTTGTCAATAACGAAGTCAAGTACTTTGAAAAGTTCAAAATCAAATGGCAGATCTCCAAAGATGGAAATTCTGAATGGATAGACATTGATGAGAGTGAGAATACACTTTATGTAACACATGATGTACCTTTGTTAACCACAGCAAATGGACATCTGGAGCCTACTGTAGCGTTTCATACCTTATTACATATAGCAAGTTCTAATGCAGATGGCGAGAATATTGAAAATGACATAGTTGAGAAGATTTATTTTGAGTTTAATGACCAAGTTGTTAATAGAGTAGACGGAATAGGACCTATTCAATATTGGGGGCCTAATATTTCTACCCCTGGATGCTGGCAAACTTCTCAGATGTTAATTAACCTTAATGGAACATGTGGAGGATGGGCTGCATTTTTTGAGGATGTAATTAGATTACAAGGAATTAGCTCTAGTGAATTATCAACAGTCACGTATAATGACTATGTGCTTAGTAGCTCAGATGTTCAAAAACTGAATATTGATGCCCAAGATTTCTTAGGACTAGATATTTCCAATTTACAAGCATTACCTCATGATAATATACCAAACACAATAAGGTCTGATTTTTTTGTAAAGAATTGGAATCTGGCGAGTTCTGGTATTTTTGTAATGAATGATTATTTCAACAATGTTAGCGGAATCACCCCTGTTCCAATTCAACTCGCAAATGGAAATATTATTTCTATTGAGGAACAGATAGGTGTTACAGGGCAAGGAAACAATGATCCTCGTTCTGAGTTTGAAAACCATGCAATAGTGAAATATGGTAGTAAGTACTTTGATCCTTCGTATGGTTCTCCCATCCAACCAAGTGCAAATAGTTGGGAAACTCCATCATTAGATGGATTTGGGAGTGTTATGGTTTATAACCACAAAAATCAATTCTATTATGTCAATTGGATTGGCCACTTAAATGATTCCACATTACAATCAAATGTTTCACCATAAAATTTAATAAAAATGAGATATACAATAATATTAATACTTTGCATTTCTTTTTTTCAAAAGTCTTTTTCACAAGAAAATCAAATTTCTATCATTGAAGAAGATGGCTTAAATTCTGTTGTTATAACGAATAGTAAAGGCGAAAAGGAAATATTGGCTCAATTCGCCTATAAAATAACATTACTTGATACTAAAATATTAAGCTTAGAGAAAGTTTCTTTCATTATTGAAGCACCGTTACATGTGCAATACGAAAAATATGTTAAAAATGATAATGGGGAATGGGAAAGAAGTAATACTTCGGGTATTTTGGGAAGTAATAATTATTTACGTTCAGTCCCTTTAGAGCAAGATTTAAATGAGAATAAAAGAACTTATCAAATTATCAGTGAAGACTTAGTACAGATAAATGATTCATCCAATAAATATACTAAGGACTGCCGAGAGTTTATAGTAGAGAGAGAAAAGTGGATAGAAGATTGTCGTAAATCAAAAAAACATTAACAATGAATAATAAAATCAAATATATATCAAGTATTTTAATGTGTGTTTTATTGCACATGAACCTCAATGCACAGGATGCATTGACAGCGGATATAATGTATCCCACCTTTAATCAAAATTGTCAAAACGGCAAGATCGATTTACATATAAATGGTGGCATTCCACCATATGATGTAGTTTGGAAAAGAAGTATTTGGAATCCACCATTTCCGCCATTCACGTGGATTATTCAGGAGAATTATGGTGTTCAGGGTACTAATGATGGAGAAGATTTGATGAATGTAATGTCAGGAAGATACACAGTCGAGGTTACAGATGCCCTTTGTGGTACTGTAAGTAAATCATTTAGAATTCGTTGCGTATGTAGTGAGGATTGCAAGGTGGATGCAGAAATCGTTGATGCAAACTGTGGTGTAGGCGGTAAAATCTATGCCTTCATTGATTGTCAAGAAGACGGACATAGTCCCTTTACATATAGTTGGAAAGATCAGGTGCCTGGTCAGAATAATTCTCCAAACAGAACCAATCTCAAGCCCGGGGAATATTGTCTGGTAGTAACAGATGTCGATGGGTGTGAATACGAGAACTGTTGGGAAGTAGGTAACAATGGATTTTATCCTGAAATTCAATTGGTTGATAAGCAGAATATTCCTTTCTGTAAGGGAAATGAAAACCAATGGAATTGTAACGGATCTTTAACGATTAGCGTAACACCTGGTGCAACTATCGAATGGCAAAATATACCTAATCCTAGCCAAATATTAAATACCACTGTTACAGGGTTATGTGCCGGAACATATTCAGTCAGTGTTAGTATTGGAAATTGTACTGTTACGCAATCATTCACAATTGAATGTTGTTCAACATTGGATTTAGAAGGTCCATATGAAGATTTTGTAGACCCAATTTCAGTTACAGGAACGGTCAATTCAAAAAAAGGAACAATTGCGTTGCAAGTTACAGGTTGAGCAAATCAAATACATTATCAGTGGACTGGTCCAAACGGGTTTACATCAAGTTCAATGAATCTTACTGGATTAGAGCCAGGCATATATTGTGTACGTGTTTTTGATGGTTGTTCTGAGGATGAGGAATGTTTTGAGATAATCGACTGCGAAGCAAACCCAATAACTGTCTCAGCTTCAATTGAAGAAACTTGTGATGGCGTTGCAGCAGGAAGTATCACCCTTACTATAAGCGGGGGTAATTCCCCTTACACTGTAACTTGGGACAATGGTATGAGTGGGGCTACGATCTCTAATCTACCAGCAGGAGACTATTGTGCAGTAATCAAAGATCAAAGTGGTTGTGACACTGAAGAGATGTGTTTTACTGTTGGTTCAAAAACTGGGACAGTAACTACATCAACTACACCTTGTAAACGAACTGTACATTGCAATGGATCGGAGTATACCGAATATTTCAACTATGAACAGTGGTTAGATTGCAATATTCTTTACAGTTATTGCCCAGCTACTGGAGAAACTGTTGTTCAAGATTTAGGATGGTATGACGCTTATATTTCTAATTGTAATTTATATGGTGTGTGTTGGGATGGACAACATGTTTTATTAGAAAGTGGTTGGACTGAATATGGACCTTTTTCAGTCGATGCACCTGGTTGCCCTTACAATATTGGTTGTGTCGATTATGCATGTTATATTCCTGGTATCGGTTACGTTCTAGACGAGGGTTCACAAATTTATTGCTCAACAGTATATTATTATTCTGATTCAAGATGTGGAAAGGATCAATGTTGGGCTGATGTATATTGTGGAAGTACTTTAGTTGCTGCGGGCTGCGTAAATTATGATTGTGATTGGTTTGACTTACAACAAAATGATATTGATCTTGCTAAGGAACTTGGAGTACCTTCCTTTGGCTACACGACTGAAAGTTTACTTTCTTCAGTTAACAGTGAAGAATTTAAATATAGAGACTTTGAAATTGAACCTCGTAATACTCCAAAATTAAATGTTGAGTTTAGTGAAAATAATAGATTATCAGTTAATATTTATCCTAATCCATCAAACGGACAAATACAGTTGAAATTCAACAATAGTATAAAAGGATTGACGATAAATGTATTTGATGTGATGGGCCATGTAATTTATTCGGCGGAATCATCTGAAACACTAGATCATACAGATTTAGATTTATCATCTACATCTGCAGGAGTTTATTTTATCCATTTATCTGATAACACAGGGAATTTGACGGTAGAACGGATTATAATTGAATAGAATTTATTATTGGGAGTGAGTTATCACTCCCAAATTTTTAAACAATAAAAATATTATTATGAGACGAATTGTAATGGCAAGTATTTTAATAGTGCTACTTTCATGTAGCAAAGATGACACTATAGATTTTGACGTGAAACGAAACAATATTATTGGAAATTGGGAGATAACTCAAGCCTCACAAGAAATTAGAGCAGATACTGTATATGCAGAAAGTAGTACTACATTTTCAATTTCATTTAATGATGATGGAACAGGAACTAAGGAAACTTTTATAGGTACAGATGTTAGTTTTGAATGGTTATACCAGTACAATCCTGAAAAAGTAGTAATAAGCGGTATGCAATCGGGGGTGGTATTAAGTGATGTCCAATTTTACAATGTTATTAAAAACGAGATGAATCGCCAAATTTGGGAGTTTGAAATTTATCCACAAACAGGAGTAGTAGATCTATATAAACATACCTGGAAAATGGATAGAAAATTAGGTAACCGCCTCTAACACTAGATAAGACGGAAGCCACCCTATCGGGATGGCCTCCGCTTATCATTACCGTTAGCGGCAGCCTAAAAAAAAGAACGCTCGCTCGAAAATTCGTGGTAAAATTTCGGAGAATACGTCTTCGATTTGAGCGAAAAAGAAAGGAGATTTTTTCTGGCGAATACGTTTCTGGTTTTGGCGAATATGAAAGGAGATTTTTTTTTTAAAATCTGCAAAAAACGAAGATTTGGGTTTTCATTTCTGGCGAAAAAGAAGGAGAATAGAAAGGTATGACGCTATCATTGTATATGACGGTCATGCCCAGCAAAAGCTGGTCACGCCACAAATACTCGGCGACACCAAAGCCCCCAATCAAAATTCACACACAAAGCCATTAAACAGCACTACCAATACCCCATTTCCAACACTTCAGACGACCAACCCACCTCCACAAGCCAAAGCATCTAAAATACCTGCGGTCAATACCCCCATATAAGCCCTTTGCCCCGCAACACATCCCCTAAAAAAACGTTATTTTGTTACCGGAATAGTGATAAATGACAAAAATGACCAATTCTTCTTCTAATTACGAACAACTCATTCAAAAATTGGATGATTTTATACGTAAATACTACGTGAATCAGTTGATTCGTGGATTTCTCTATACCATAGGGATTGTTTTTGCCTTTTTTATCCTCATTAATGTCTTGGAATACTTCTTTTACTTTGGCAAATCCATGCGCAAGTTTCTATTTTTCTCGTTTGTGGGGACTTCCTTGCTGAGCATGGTCTATTGGATTATTATTCCCGGGATGAAGTACTTTAATTTGGGAAAAGTCATCGGGCACGAGCAGGCCGCAAAGATAATCGGAGAGCATTTTTCGGATGTCCAAGACAAGTTGATAAACATTTTGCAGCTCAAGAATCACGCCGGCGCCATGGTGGATGATGATTTAGTGTTGGCTTCCATCAACCAAAAATCAGAAAAAATTAAGCTTTTGCCCTTCAAAAAGGCCATTGACTTGCGTAAAAACAGAAAGTACCTGCGCTACAGCTTACCCCCGTTATTGCTTTTATTGGCCTTACTTTTTGGCGCACCAAGCATCATTAAGGACAGTACCAAAAGATTAGTGGACAATAATACCAACTATACCAGACCGGCTCCCTTTCATTTTCATGTACTCAACAAAAACTTAGAAGCCGTACAATTTGAAGACTTTGATTTAGAAGTAGGTATCGAAGGCGATGTCGTGCCCAATGAAGTATTCATTGACCTGGATGGGATTCAATACCGTCTCAAAAAGGACTCCTTGGGGCATTTTTCTTATCAATTTCACAATCTCCAAAAAGATCAAGAATTCAAATTATTTTCCGGAAGGGTCGCCTCCGACAAACAACATCTCAAGGTCTTAAAAAAACCGAATATTTTAGAATTTGATGTCCTCTTGGACTACCCCGCTTACACCGGACGCAAAGATGAGAAATTGACTAACATGGGCGATTTGTCCGTTCCGGAAGGCACTTTCGTAAAATGGTCATTCTTGGCCGATAATACGGATGAGATTCAGGTAAAATTTGGGGCAATGGATAGTATGGCTTCCGCAAAAAGGCAAGGAAACCGAAATTTCTATTTTTCGCGCAAGCTACGTAAAGATGATTTCTACAAGCTCTATGTTTCCAATAGTCAATTACCGTTGGCCGACTCGGTAGAATATCGGGTGTCGGTTATCCCTGATTTGGCGCCGGTCATCTCACTCAAGGTATTTCCGGACAGCACCAATAAGGATTTAATTTATTTGACCGGAGATGCCAGCGATGATTACGGGTTGACCCGTTTAACTTTTAATTATTCCATCAAAAGCGAAAACGGTCAAAAAAGCCCTGAAGTAAAAAAGTCTATTGTTGACCCTTCCGGGAAAAACGCGGTTTATGATTATGTCTTGGACGTCAATACTTTTGACCTAAAGCCCGGAGATGAGTTGGAATACTATTTTGAAGTATTTGATAATGATCGAGTCAATGGAGCTAAATCCGCACGCACCAACCTAATGGTCTTCCACAAAGCGACTACGGAAGAACTCAAAAAACAAGAAAGTACCAACAATGAAGACATCAAAAAGACACTGAAAGATGCCATGAAAAATAGTCAGCAAATGCGCGATGAAATGAAGAAAATTCGCGAAAAATTGCTCGACCAAAAAGAAATGGATTGGCAAGAGAAGAAAAACCTTGAAAAACTACTCGACAAGCAAAAAGAATTGCAAAAAGAGATTCAAGAAGCCAAAGAAAAACTGGACGAAAATATCAAAAACCAAAATGAATTGTCAAAGCCTGACGAGCAACTACTCCAAAAACAAGAAAAACTTCAAAAACTATTTGAAGAAACCATGAGCGACGACATGAAAGAACTCATGCAACAAATCGAAGAGCTTCTCCAAGAACTTGACAAAGAAGAAGCCATCGAAAAAATGGAAGACTACGAACTAAGCAATGAAGAGCTGGAAAAAGAAATGGACCGAATGGAAGAGCTTTTCAAGCAATTGGAAGTCGAAAAAATGATGGAAGATCAAATCAAAGAATTGGAAGAGCTCGCCAAAAAGCAAGAAGATTTGGCGGAAAAAACCGAAAAAGAAGAAAAACCTTCCGATGAATTGCAAAAAGAGCAAGAAGAATTGAATAAGAAAATGGATGAGTTTGAGAAGAAGCAGAAAGAAATGGAAAAGAAAAATAAAGAATTGGAACGTCCCATGCAGATGGAAAAACAAGATGACGAAATGGACGACATCCAAAAAGACATGGAGAACAGCCAGGAACAACTGCAACAAAAAGATAATCAAGGAGCCTCCCAAAAACAAAAAAGTGCCGCTCAAAAAATGAAAAAAATGGCTAATAAAATGTCGGCTTCCATGGCGGCCGGTCAAGCAGCACAGAACACTGAAGACATGGAGACCTTGCGCCAAATCTTAGAAAATCTCGTCACCTTGTCTTATGACCAAGAAGACCTTAAAAACGAATTTGAACAAGTATCCACCAATACGCCGCACTATACAAAACTCGTCGAAAATCAATACAAACTCAAGGATGATTTCAAAATCGTCGAAGACAGTCTCCGGGCTTTAGCCAAGAGAAATGAGCAAATTGAATCTTTTGTCATGGACAAGGTCTCTGACATCAAAAAAGGTATTCGCACATCGCTTTCGCAATTGGAAGAAAGGCAGGTTACCGTCGCCGAGCAAAACCAGCACGAGACCATGAAAAATCTCAATGATCTGGCACTAATGCTCTCCGAAGCCATGGAACAAATGCAACAACAAATGGCCTCTTCCATGCCCGGCAATCAGGCTTGCCAAAAACCCGGTCAAGGAAAAGGAAAAGACGGCAAAGTCCCCATGGATAAAATCGGGAAGGGTCAAAAAGGACTCAACGAACAAATGAAAAAAATGCGCGACCAACTCAAAAAAGGAGGAAAAGGGGGCTCCAGCAAGGAGTTTGCTAAAATGGCCGCCAAACAAGCTGCCCTTCGAGAAGCGCTCCGTAAAATTGAACAAGAAAAAGAAGGCCAAGGAAAAGGAGATAAAGCGCTCCAAGAACTTATCCAAAAAATGGATGAAGTCGAAACCAAACTCGTCAATAAACAATTAGACAACGAACTCCTAAAACGTCAGGCGGACATCCTAACGCGATTGCTTGAAGCCGAAAAAGCAGAACGCAAACGCAAAAAAGACAATAAAAGGAAATCTAAATCCGCCGAACAAATCAAACATTCCATCCCTCCTTCTCTGGAAGAGTACATCAAAAAAAGAAAGGCCGAAGTGGAATCGTTTAAAACCGTATCGCCTGCCCTACGCCCCTACTACAAGATACTTGTAGAAGAATATATCAATGAGTTGAAACAATAGGCGCCGGTAACAATTGTTTATTCAGCTTCAAAGACTCTCCATCCTAATATTTTACTCAATTTTTGCTCTTTGCTGTCGAGCTTTTGAGTCTGAATAGCTATTTCAATCATTTTTGGCTAGGGACTTTGAAGCTAAAAAGATGCTTGTTATCTGTTCTCAATATTTTAGGAGTATCTTTTTAGACTCAAAAGCCCGGCAAATTAATTTCTATTCAGCTTCAAAGTCTCTCCACCTTAATTTTTGCTGAATTTTTGCTCTTTTCAGGTCGAGCTTTTGAGTCTGAAGAACTCATTTAATCATTTTGATTAGGGACTTTGAAGCTAAAAAGATGCTTGTTATCTGTTCTCAATATTTTAAGATTATCTTTTTAGACTCAAAAGCCCGATGTTTATTCAGCTTCAAAGTCTCTCCATCCTAATATTTACTCAATTTTTGCTCTTTTCTGTCGAGCTTTTGAGTCTGAAGAGCGAATGTAGGCCAAAACTTAAAATACTTAATGCCGAATAATCTTCGCACCAATAGCATTTAACCGACCATCTATATTTTGGTAGCCGCGATCAATTTGGTGGATATTTTTTATAACACTAGTTCCTTCGGCCGACATCGCAGCCATCAGCAAGGACACACCGGCACGGATATCCGGAGAGACCATATTGATTCCCCGTAAGGGATACTCGCGATTAATTCCAATTACTGTCGCACGGTGCGGATCGCAAAGAATTATTTTGGCTCCCATATCAATCAATTTATCCACGAAGAACAACCGGCTTTCAAACATTTTTTGGTGGATAAGTACACTGCCCTTTGCTTGGGTAGCCATCACCAATAAAATACTTATTAAATCAGGAGTCAAACCCGGCCAAGGGGCATCATACACCGTTAAAATAGAACCATCCACAAAAGTTTGTATGGTGTATTTCTTTTGAGCCGGGACAAAAATGTCATTGCCTTTAATCCGAAGCTTCACACCAAATTTTCGAAAGACCGTCGGAATAATTCCCAGTTCGTGGACATCTGCATTCTTAATCGTAATCTCTGACTGAGTAATGGCCGCCATACCAATAAAACTCCCAACTTCAATCATATCAGCCAGTAGGCGATGCTCCGTTCCACCTAACTCTTGGACTCCGGTGATGGTCAAAAGATTAGAACCAATTCCCTCAATAATGGCGCCCATACCCACCAACATCTTACACAACTGTTGGATATAAGGCTCACAAGCCGCGTTATAAATGGTGGTTGTTCCTTTGGCCAAGACCGACGCCAAAATGATATTGGCCGTCCCGGTCACTGATATTTCCTCCATCCAAACATAGGCGCCTTTTAATCCTTTAGGCGCCGTAAGCATAAAGGCATTGGCTTGTTGACTATATTTAAACTTGGCCCCTAGTTTTTCAAATGCCAGAAGATGGGTATCAATTCTTCTTCGCCCAATCTTATCTCCACCGGGGCGCGGGACATATGCTTGCCCAAACCGAACCAAAAGTGGACCCAAAAACATAACAGAGCCTCTTATTTTTCCCGCTTCTGTTCGATATTCCGGAGAATTAATATAGTCCAAATCAAGTTGATCCGCTTTAAAAGAATATTTACCTTCTCCTAGTTTTCTTACCTTTACCCCCAATCCTTTCAGTAACTTTATCAATTTTTTTACATCCAAGATAGCCGGCAAATTAGAGACGATAATTTTTTCTTTCGATAAAAGAACGGCACTTAAAATTTGAAGTGCTTCATTTTTGGCGCCTTGCGGCTGAATTTCTCCTTTCAGACGATGCCCGCCTTCGACAATAAATGTGTCATTTTTGACCATGTTAAGTGGGTTATTTGATTTTTAAGCAAGTCAATAAATATCAAGTGGGACTAACTTGATTTCGATTAAAGGATGAGACTCCGTTTTCATTATGCTTCCATTTAATAATTAGGGACACGCCCAAAATAAATGTCCATTTTATACGGCTTCTTTTGTGATTATACTGCGTTGCTCATCGCTCTGGTAGCCCTGCTACCATCGCTCT
>JANTGI010000131.1 GCA_024762995.1 Saprospiraceae bacterium
AGGCTTCCTGACCCTAAATTTCCATGACGGTCTGCGATGAGTTGCGTACTGACCGTATAAGTGGTGCCATTTTGCAGGTCTTGCGACAAAAACAAAACCAACTTAGACGAATCCCCCGGCACAAAACCTACATCCGCCACCCCAATATTTCCCGAAAGGGAAAAATGATCAACATTGAGAGAGCTCTCATCAATCCATTCGTCAAAACCAAGAATAAGCTTCTGCGCCTCATCAGCTTGCGCAAAAATCAAATGGGGCGCTTCCGTATCCGGCAACCATTTTTGCAAAGACACGTCGTCGTAGAAAAACTCATCCGTCCTACTGGCCGAATATTGGCAATGAAATCCAAAATACTTACTTCCCGTAGTATTTACTGTCGTATTCCAAGTAGCGACTTGCGCCAAATTTTGCCCGCCGCCATAGTCCACGGACAATCGCCATTCAGTTCCGATTTTTTCAACTTGGATACTCAGTTCCACCGGACCGGTCGCTATAGAACCCGGAAGGCTAGAAGCCAACTGCATTTCTACCCCATTAATTCTTTGCCTAACATGAATGGCATCGTTACTTCCATTTTCTCCCAATTGCAAATAAATCGCATCAGCCGTCAGTAAATCCGCAGACTGCGCCATCAAATAAACTTGACCAAAATTAGAATTAGACGGTGAAAAATTCATCTTTAGCCATAGCTGCCAAACCGCCGAATCAGGCACCATCGTGGGCAAAACCAAGTTGGAGCTCCCGGCATCAGGTGCGTTTAGCTGCAATTGACCATTGTCGTTCACCTTAAAATTTCCAACATCCCCTTGCCAATCGGGGTTCATCAGGTTGCCATCAGAAAAATCATCCGAAAACTGCCCAAAACCGGAAATACTTAGGAGTGTACCTACCAATAATAAAAAAAAGAATTTCATGACAACAATTTTTTCGCAAAATAGGGAATATTATTTGTATCTGTTGGTTTCTGTTTCTAAAATAATACGAGTGTGGAACAAATAGTAGAGAATGCAATATGAATAACTCATTAACCACTCCGATTTTTTTCAATGTTCAACCTGCTAAAGGCAGGCGGGTCATTTTTTTACATAACCATTGTTACGAAAATAGCAGGGAAAGTTTATTAGCCGTAAGGACACACAAAATATGCAAAAAAAACTTCATAACAATTCATTTAGGCGTAATCTTTGTATAGAAATGATGAAATCAATCAGCCATTATAATCAACGACCAGTTTTTCCGTTGTGCAGTTGATTATTTTAAATAAATTACAAATGAAAATAGCCATCGTCGGAGCAACCGGATTAGTAGGTACGGTCATGCTCAAAGTATTACAAGAAAGAAATTTTCCGGTAACGGAATTACTACCGGTAGCTTCTGAAAAATCTATTGGCAAGACGCTGATTTTTAAAGGCGAGGAGCTAAAAGTCATTGGCATGAAGGAAGCTATTCGCCAAAAACCGCAAGTGGCTATCTTTTCAGCCGGCGGAAGTACGTCCCTTGAGTGGGCACCCAAATTTGCGGAAGCAGGAATTACCGTAATTGACAACTCATCGGCGTGGCGTATGGATTCCAGCAAAAAATTAATCGTCCCTGAGATAAATGCCGATATTTTGACGAAGGAGGACAAGATTATTGCCAACCCGAATTGCTCCACCATCCAAATGGTGGCTGCCTTGGCTCCACTCCACCGCCAATACGGCATCAAACGGCTGATTATTTCTACTTATCAATCCATTACCGGCACCGGCGCCAAAGCCGTCAAACAATATGAAGCAGAAAAAATGGGGCAGCCACTTTCCCCTAGCGAAATGGCCTATCCCCATACCATCTTTGCCAACTGCCTTCCACATTGCGATGTATTCATGGATAACGGCTATACCAAAGAAGAAATGAAACTCGTCAATGAAACGCAAAAAATATTAGAAGACCCCAAAATCCGAATTTCAGCTACGGCCGTAAGAGTACCGGTCTTGGGTGGACATAGTGAAGCGGTAAATGTAGAATTTGAAAACACTTTTGACATCAAAGATGTCCACGACCTTTTGGAGAAAACGCCTGGGGTTACTGTCACAGACAATCCCCAAAACAATGAATACCCCATGCCATTGACCGCTCATGGAAAAAATGACATCTTTGTCGGAAGAATCAGAAGGGACATCTCATCGGATAAAGCACTGAATATGTGGATTGTATCGGACAACTTGCGCAAAGGAGCCGCCACAAACGCGATTCAAATCGCTGAATATTTGAATACCAAGGGAATAATTGGGAAATAATGGCTAAAATTAGATGATTTTGGTTCTTTTTTTAGCTAGCCATTGTTTTTTCCCTTAATTTTGGGAAGTAAAATGATTATTATGACCATTTGGGTCGTATAGAATACTGCACTTGCGATGCTTTCGCATTAATTAAACCGCACAATAATGAAAGACAAATTAGTAATTTGGGGCGAAAACGAAAAGGACGAAAAAGTAATGATGGGCATCCATCTCCTTCCTGATTCCAACAAGATTGAAATTTTTATCTTCCCCGAAGCCATTGTAACGGAAACCTTTGAAAAAGCCATGATGAATGAGTGGCGCAAAGGAACTGAACTAGATTTTCCGGAAGATCACTCTAAAATAGAAAGAGAGCTCTCGGCAAGTGAATCACTATTGCCCGATAATCTTAAGACCAAAGAGACCGACCTGATTAATCGTGCTAAATCCGAATGGCTTTTTGTCGTGCTTTCGCAAAAATTAAGTCAAGAATTTCGCAATGAATTGGATGGTCTAAAAGAAAAAATTGACCATCTGTCTGAATATAATGCCGGTGCCTGGAATGAACTTAAAGATTTTTGGGGGAAGGTCCAAAAACAAATGAAAGAGAAAACGCTGATTTGGCAACATACCAAAGAGCTAAAGGATACCACCAATGGTCTCTTTGACAAAATGAAAGAACTGCGCACCCGATTGGAAGGAGAACTTCAAGAAAAATCGGTCGTCTATAAAGCGGAGTTTACAGAAGCATTAAACGATATCCAACAAAAAATCAACAACGACGCGCGCCTTAAACCCTTATTCGATGATCTCAAAAACCTTCAAAAGAAATTTTGGGACACCAAGTTTATCTCCAAACACCGTAATGAGTTAAAAAAACACTTTGATAAGGCTTTTAAGGAAATCAAAGAAAAACGGTTTGGTGGTGAATCTACCGGCGCCGGCCCCGTGGAGCGACTTATCAAGAGACTTGATGGTCTTGACAATGCGATCCATCGGATGGAAAGCTCTATCCGTAGGGACAAAAAAGAATTAGAATTTCAACAGCATAGAATCGACACCACCGATGGTCAGTTAGAAGCTCAAATCCGGCAAGCTAAGATAAATGTGGTCCAAGAAAGAGTCAATTCCAAAACACATAAGTTGGAAGATATGCTCAAAACCAAAGTCGAGCTGGAAGACCGTCTCCAAAAGACCAAAGAGCGGGCAGCCAAACAAGCTGAAGAAGCCCAAAGAAAAGCAGAATTGGCGAAAGCTAAAAATGCAGCTAAAGAAAAAATCGCGGCCCAAATCAAAGAAAAAGACGCTTCCATCTCAGATGAAGAAGCCCAAAAATTAGAACAAGCAGCCAAAGAGCTTACGCAACCTAAAAAAGAAGCTCCAAAAGCGGAAGAAACCAAAGCGGAAGAAGCGAAACCAAAGGAGGAGACCAAAAGTGACGGCTCCATTTTGGGTGCCGTTTCTGGAATGGTAGGCGATGCCATGGAAGACATCGTGGACTCTGTAAAAGCCGTAGCAGAAGTACTAGAAGACAAGGTGGAAGACTTTATTGCGGATATGAAGAGTGACGAAGAAGAATAATGAGGATTATCACTCCGCTAAAAGCCTATACTTGAGATTTAAGTATAGGCTTCTTTTTATCGTAACTATTTCGAGTGATACCTAAACAAGTCTTACTAATTTTCGTTTTTACCTGCAACCACATAAACAAACAGCTTAGTGGGGACTTCGCATTCAAATAAATAACCGTATGAAAACAAAAAAAGAAATAGTCAATAATTGGCTTCCACGATATACAGGCACGCAGTTAGAAGATTTTGGTGAATATATTATTTTGGTGAATTTTAGTAATTATGTCTATCAATTTGCCCAAAAATATGGCGTAGAAATTAATGGTCTTGACCGCGCCATGATGAGTGCCACGGCCAACAATATTACCATTATTAATTTTGGGATGGGCAGTCCCAATGCCGGAACCGTTATTGATTTATTAACCGCCATCAAGCCTAAGGCACTTATATTTTTAGGTAAATGTGGGGGACTAAAAACCAAAAAGAACAAAGTTGGCGACTATATATTGCCTATTGCGGCGATACGAGGCGAAGGTACATCTAATGACTATCTCCCCCCCGAAGTACCGGCATTACCGGCCTTCGCCTTACAAAAAGCCATCTCCACAACCATTCGAGATAAGGAGATGGATTATTGGACAGGTACCGTCTATACGACCAACAAACGCGTTTGGGAGCACCGTGATGATTTCAAAAAGTATCTAAAATCACTTCGCCCGATGGCCATTGATATGGAAACAGCCACCATCTTTATTGCCGCATTCAAAAACAAAATACCGGCCGGAGCCCTACTATTGGTTTCTGATATGCCCATGGTCCCCGAAGGTGTAAAAACAGAATCTAGTGATAAGAGCGTTACCGAAAAGTATATTAAAATGCACTTAACCATCGGCATCGAATCTCTACGTCAATTGATAAATCGCTCCCTAACCGTTAAGCATTTGAAATTTTAATGATTTAAGAATTGTTCACGTTCGGAAAAAAGCTCGGAATTTATTTTCGGGCTTTTTCCATTTTATGGCATTGTATCCCTTTGATTCATAAGCTTTTACCCTTCACCAATACCACAAAGTCAAGAATGTGCGATGCCGTTGTATCGTTACACCGTTAGACCAAAGTACCGCATGTCGCTGCGGCAGCACTTCAAAAATCTTATTTCGTATATCGTAAATCTTAAATCACTTTGCGGCAAATCCCCAAACCCCGCTTCCTAAAAGAGTGAAGAATGCAGAGTGGAAGATTTAAGAAGTAAAAAATGTCCTAGAATAGCCAACTCTAAATTCTTTTGGACTTACAAAAACAAAGCCTTTCTAATTGCGTTTTTTTTAAAACACCATGAAACTACCGGATTTTTTCATTAAGCATTCTCCCTTATTTTTCACTAAAAGAAGTAAAAAATGAATAAATACTTACTTTTGCTAGGATTCTTGTCCTTAGCCGTTTTGGCGCAAGCCCAAGACAAAGAACATTACCAATTGCTCCAAAATGAGCAAAATTGGGCAAAAAACATGACAAACTTTCGGGGAGATACTGAATCTAGGGGATTTGATGTCACTCATCAAGAGTTAAATATTGAAGTAGATCCTGCGGTCAAAGCCATTGACGGCTCTGTCACCACTTCTTTTAAAGTCACCAAGCCTAATCTAACAGAATTGGTCCTTGACCTAGCGGACGAATTGACCGTCAGTAATATTCTCTTTCAAGGCAATAGTGTGACCTTTAGTCATACCGGTGGAAAAATCACCATCCCTTTTGCGCAAGCGCTAAGTCTCGGCACACAAGAGCAAGTAAAAATCTTTTACAACGGAGAGCCTCCTTCCGGAGCAGGGTTTAATTCTTTCAATCTGGCTACCCATGACAATAACACTGTGCCCGTCATGTGGACCTTATCCGAACCCTATGGCGCCTATGAATGGTGGCCTTGTAAACAAGACTTAACCGACAAAATTGACAGCTTAGACTTTATCGTGACGGTACCGGTAGGCAACAAAGTCGGTAGCAATGGACTTCTTGTCGAGGAATCCACCCAAAATGGAAAATCCACCTACCACTGGAAACATCGCTATCCCATACCCACTTATTTGGTTGCCTTTGCTACGACCAATTATGTTGAACACACAGATACCGTTACCTCCGACTCCGGCAATATCGTCATGCTCAATTATGCTTATCCCGAAAACCAAGACGGAGCCAAAGTCGGCACACACAACCTTATAGAGGTGATGCAACTATTCAATGACTTGTACGGAGTATATCCTTTTTGGAAAGAAAAATACGGCCATGCCCAGTTTGGCTGGGGTGGCGGCATGGAACACACGACAATGACTTTTTGTGTAAACTTTCACCATGGATTGTTATCTCATGAATTGGCCCACCAATGGTTTGGGGATGATGCGACTTGTGGCAGTTGGGAAGATATTTGGCTAAACGAGGGCTTTGCCACCTACTCCGAAGGGCTTACCTACGAGCATGGCATTGGCCCAAATACTTTTGAAAATTGGTTAACCGATAAAATTAATACCATCACCGCTCAGCCGGGTGGCTCCGTAAAAGTAGATGACACGACTTCAGTCAATCGAATATTTAGCTGGCGACTTAGTTATTGTAAAGGGGCGATGGTCTTACACATGTTGCGATGGACCGTTGGAGATGATCATTATTTCCAAGGTCTTAGAGAGTATTTGACGGATCCGACTATTCAATACAGTTTTGGACATACGGAACAACTAAAAGCCCATTTGGAAACCACCAGCGGGATGGATTTGACAGAATTTTTTGATTCTTGGTACTCCGGAGAAGGCTATCCTTTGTATCAAGTAGAATGGTCTCAGGGAGCAGATAATATGGTACACATCAAAATCAATCAGACCCAATCTGTCCCTGCCAATTATTTTAAAATGAAGATTCCATTCCATGCGGTGGGTACCGGAATTGACGAGGATTTTAATGTCCAAAATGACTTTAATGGGCAGACCTATGATATTCAATTATCGGGGCCAATTACCGAACTCCAGTTTGACCCCAAGCAATGGCTGGTTTCAAAGCATACGGTTACCCAAGTACCTGTCAGTACCGTCAATCAGTCTGTTTCAGAACAATTGAAGCTGGCGCCAAATCCTGTTCACGACGTATTAAGCCTTACGGCAAAAAACCTTAACGTAGAAAGTTTGGAAATTTTTGACCTTTCAGGAAAACTCGTCTTACGCTCCAACACGTCTTTCTCTGACCAACAAAACCTAGATGTCACTAGCTTAAAATCAGGAAGTTACGTTTTGGTTGCCCAAACAAAATGGGGAAAGGGGTCAACCTCCTTTGTAAAGTTATAAAAAGGGAAGCGCCCGTTTGTCCGGTTTAAAAACAAAACGGGCTCCGCTCTCCGATCAATAGAAAAGCTCCATAAGCCAATGGCTTCATGGAGCTTTTTTTGTTTCCATTACGAAGACCAGAAACCCAACCAATTAGCCCACGTGACGCACACTCCAAGCCTGTGGTCTGGCATCAAACATCAACTTGGTGACCTTCCATATTCCCTTAAACAAATCAGAATGTCGGTAAGCTTCCAAGTCTTCCGGACTGTCCCAAATGCTGAACGTGAAAAATATATTAGAATCATCCGTCGCACGGAGTAACTCCAAGTGATTACATCCGGGAAAAGCCTTTATTTTAGCCTTATGGGCTTCAAAGTTGGCCATAAAACCGGCTATTTCTTCCTCCCTGAAAGTCATTTTTACTATTCTCTTGATCATCTTGAAAAGTGTTGAATTTTAGGGCAAAGTTATACATACTTAGGTAGGTGGACAAATTTTTCTCACCCTGCCCAAGTTTCTCGATCCAAAGTCCGATATTGGATAGCTTCCGCCAAATGTTCGATAGTGATGTCGGTACTACCGGCAAGATCAGCGGCGGTACGAGCGACTTTTAGGATGCGGTCATAGGCGCGAGCGGAAAGTTGGAGTTTTTCCATCGACGTTTTTAGGAGAAGGAGACACGCTTGGTCTAATTGACAAACTTCTTGGACTAAGCGACCTGACATTTGGGCATTAGAAAAAACATTGGGGTGATCTTTAAAGCGTTCTTTTTGAATTTCACGGGCTTTTAGGACTCTTTCGGCAACGATTTCGCTGGTCTCCCCTTCTCGACGACGGTCGGCCAATTGTTCATAACTTACCGGCGTAACTTCCACATGCAAATCAATCCGATCCATAAGTGGCCCCGAGACCTTATTGAGATAGCGCTTGACAATGCCGGGCCCACAAACACATTCTTTTTCGGGGTGATTGTAGTAGCCGCACGGGCATGGATTCATGGAAGCGATAAGCATAAAATTAGCGGGATAATCGACGGTAATTTTGGCCCGGGAGATGGTAATTTTTCGTTCTTCCATAGGCTGGCGCAAAACTTCTAAGACTTGGCGCTTAAATTCAGGCAACTCATCCAAAAACAAAACGCCATAATGGGCCAATGAAATCTCCCCCGGCAAGGGATTCGAGCCACCCCCGACCAAAGCCACATCGCTAATCGTATGGTGGGGCGACCGAAAAGGACGTACCGTCACCAATCCGGAGTCTGCTTGTAATATTCCGGCAACGGAATGTATTTTGGTGGTTTCCAAAGCTTCTGACAAAGACAGCGGGGGCAAAATAGTAGGCAAGCGCTTTGCCAACATCGTCTTACCCGCTCCCGGCGGACCAATCAAAATAGCGTTATGACCACCCGCTGCGGCTATCTCCAAAGCTCTTTTGATGCGCTCCTGCCCTTTTACATCCAAAAAATCTACGGAATATTGATTCTTTTTGATGGCAAACTCATCCCGTGTATTTACTTGTACCGGCTCCAAATCACTCTGCCCATTCAGTATATCAATGGCTTCTTGAAGGGTGCTGACTCCATACACATCAATATCATTAACAATGGCCGCTTCTCGGGCATTTTGGGCGGGCACAATCAGTCTGGCAAATCGCTCTTTTCGGGCTTGAATTGCAATCGGCAGCGCCCCCTTAATCGGTCGCAACATCCCATCTAACGCCAACTCTCCCATCAAAACTGAAGATTCCAATAAGTCATTTTTTATTTGATCGGTCGAAGCCAATAATCCCACCGCTATGGGCAAGTCATAGGACGAACCTTCTTTACGCACATCGGCAGGCGCTAAATTGACAACATATTTGACCCTTTGAATCCGAAATCCAAACTGCTTGACAGCCGTTTCAATTCTAGAATAGCTTTCGCGAATAGCATTATCCGGCAGCCCCACTAAATAATAAAAATTAGCTCCGGCCGGTGGTACGCCCCCTGCACTAATTTCTACTGTAATCGTCATGGCATCGACACCATAGACGGCACTCGCATAAGTTTTGACCAACATAAGATCTCTCGTTTGCGCCGGCAATCCATCAACTAAATCAAAGAAAAATTGTTTTTTCTTTAATCATTTCCGCAAGGAAGCCGGCAAATGTTTTAATAGTTTTCTATCTTTGAGCGCACAAGTTAACTAAATTCTTCATGTCACAAAAGGCCTGGTACATATCTCCTATCGGTTGGTTAGAAATAACGGCACATAACAATTCTCTTACGGGAATTAGCAAGGTCGATCGTCCCGAAAAAGTTAAAAATAAAAACTTATCTCCGATTTTATTGGATACGATTGGGCAGTTAGAAGAGTACTTTTTGGGTGTTCGCACGGCCTTTGACTTGCGTTTGGATTTTGGAGATGCCACTGAATTTTACAAAGAAGTTTGGATGGAGTTACTAAAAATCCCTTACGGAAAAACCGTCTCTTATTCCTACATCGCCGAGCAATTAGACAACCCCAAATCTGTCCGCGCCGTCGGTCAAGCAGCCGGAGCCAACCCCATTGCCATCGTGGTGCCCTGCCATCGGCTGATTGGCAAAAAAGGAGATTTGACTGGTTATTTTTATGGATTAGATATTAAGCGGGAGTTGCTCCGCCTGGAGAATCCTAAGTCTTTTGGATTGCAGGGGGAGTTGTTTTAAGTACTTAGAGTCCGTAGAAAAGTGATATGCTCAAAAAATGAGCATACCACTCAACATGGTGCTATAAAAGGAAAAATGAAGACAAAAGAAGCGGCAGAATGTCTACTGTTTTTTTTTTATACGATAACAAACGGTTTGATAAGCAGATTTTAAATATGGAGTTATAATCAATGGGCAAAACAAAATAGAAATATATCAAAATCCCGATAATCAAACGGTTGTTGAAGTGAAATTTGATGAGCAAACTGTCTGGCTTGGCCAAAAGCAGATGTCTGAACTTCTCGAAAAAAATGTCCGTACTATTAACGAACATGTAAAAACAATTTACAGAACGGGTGAATTAGTTAAAAATTCAACTATCCGGAAATTCCGGATAGTTCGTAAAGAAGGGAAACATCATGTTTCCAGAGAGATAGAACATTATAATCTCGATATGATTATATCTATTGGATACAGAGTAAATTCAGTTAGGGGCACCCAATTCAGAATTTGGGCAACAAAACACTTAAAAGATTATCTGATACAAGGTTATGCCATTAACGAAAAATGACGCAAAAATACTGTTGTCTTTGATCTGCAAAAAGCCATTGAAAAGAAGTTAAAACAAATGGTCGCAAAAAATCCTTTGCGATTGGAGTTATATGAGAAATACAAGAGATTATTGAAGGAATACAAAAACGGAAAAGACATTACAGCCGTTGAAGAAGCGTTCTGTGTGAAATCTGACAAAATTTACGTCAGTAAATTATCCGTGAGAAATCCGTTCCTATTTCGCAGGAAAAATCAGTGTTTAAATCCGTTTGACCTGCCAGCGGCGCAGCAGGCTGGTCTGTTAAATCCGTGTTCTACTACGCATTTCTGGTTTATATGATATAGATTTGCTCAATGGTTCGGTAAAAATTAGGCGGCAATTTTGCCGATTTTTCGGACTTGTTCTCGCAACGGACTCATTTTTTGGCTATTATGCTTCAAATCTGAG
>JANTGI010000132.1 GCA_024762995.1 Saprospiraceae bacterium
GAGGCCATTATCCAAAAAGCCATCACAAAAATCACCGAAAAAAGAACATCCATAGTCATTGCCCATCGACTCGGCACCATCCAAAAAGCCGACCAAATCGTCGTACTGGATCAAGGGCATATCATCGAAATCGGTACACACAAAGATTTACTCGCCAGAGAAAATAGCCGTTATCGCACTTTATATCAACACCAAATTGCGCAAGCGATCTAGACTTATAAAAATGGCCTAGTTCCATGACTCAAATCATCCCCAAAACCATTCTCGGCATTTGGCAAAATCATTACAATTGATTACCTTGCACCAAACCAAATTTTTTGATGATGCGTAAACGAATATATGTTGCAGCCACCAGCCAGCACGTAGGCAAGACGACCTCCACTCTTGGATTGGTAGCCGCTGTAAAGAAAAGAGGAATCCGAGTAGGTTATTGCAAACCGGTAGGACAGGAATTTGTAGATTTAAAAAACCTACAAGTGGACAAAGATGCCGTTCTTTTTGCGCAATATATGGATTTCAAAATAGAATCAAACGTACATAGTCCCGTCATCTTAGGTAGAGGGGCGACCACAGCCTATTTGGAACACCCCGAGCGCTATCATTACAAAGAAGAAATCCTTGATGCTGCCCAAGAACTAACCAATGCCTACGAAATGGTCATCTATGAAGGCACCGGTCATCCGGGTGTGGGTTCCGTGGTTGACCTCAACAATGCGGATGTCGCCAAGCTACTCAATGCATCGGTAGTAATGGTTGTGGAAGGTGGTATCGGTAATACCATTGACAAACTAAACATGTCCATCGCCTTATTCAGAGAGGCCAAAGTGCCCATCATTGGAGTCATTATCAACAAGGTCCGTGAAGATAAAATTGACAAGGTCCGTTCTTTGGTCGGACTAAAACTCAAGCAAATGGGAATTCCTTTACTTGGCTGCGTGCCTTATGACCGCTCCTTGTCCTACCCCATCCTTTCCACCGTTGCCGAAGCCATCAAAGGAAAAGTCATTCTAAATGCGGACAAACTGGACAACCGAATCGAAGAACTACTCCCCGGTTCATTAATCAATTTTGAAGAGCATCACTCCAAGAAAAACTTTTTGTTGATTATTGGTTATCAGCGACTAGATGAAGGCATTCGAATTCTTAAAGAAGAATTTGACAAACCCTCCATCAATGGCATTGCTATAACTATTTTTGGTATGAATCCGGACGAAGACCCTGTCATCAGTGAAGAAGCCCTAGAATATATCAACGAGCACAAAATTCCGGTACTCATCACCCCCTTAGACACCTATGGCTCCGTCGTGAAAATCAGTCAAATTGAAGTAAAAATCAATACTCGCACACCTTGGAAGGTAAAAAAAGCGATTGACTTAATTGATACCCATATTAATTTGACACCTATTATCGAAGATTAGTAACTTTTAATGATGTCCTATCCTTGCCTCAACGACGGGCGGGCATCTTTTTGGCTAGCGGCATAGTCGCTCGATTTCTACTAACCACTTGACCGCTAGAGTCCAGGATAGTCAGTACAACGCGTCTATCATACTTTAGGTCGCCACCTAAGGGCATGCCTTCTCCAAATATAACCGGTATGATATCCTTGCGTAAAACACCATAACGCTTTAAAAGCTTAATAACGGATCTCAATCTTTCACCAGCAATATAAATATTGGCTTTTTGTGACCCCTTTGCATCTGCATGACCGCCCAAATGCAACCGAAAATCAGGATGATTTTTTAGCACCTTAGCAAATTCATAAATGGTCTTCGAGCCTTTTTTTGACACGACAGCGCCTCCATTCAGAAAAAACACAGCCCCGACCATCAGCCCGTCAGAGCCAATAAGATTATACACATAATCATCCTTAAAATAGGGGCATGGAGCGCCACACCATAGCTTCTGTTCTTCTAAATCAATAACCTTAGCATCGATAAAACCTTTCATCAGCATTTCTACACGTACTTCTTCTGCTTCTGCTTCTGTATAATAGTCGCCCAAATAATAATGGTAAAGCTTGTTTTGGTCAACCTTTCGGAAAATACCGGGAATATTTGATTGCTTAATCACATCAGGCATCTCACTCGTCGCAAAGGTTGCAATGACTACTCGATAGTTTTGAGCAAATAGAGATGAAGTAAATACAACAAGGAGAAAAGAGACGGCTAATCTTAACATACTGCGGAGGATTTATTAAAGGTTTTCGTTTCAGCGTGACAAAGGTAACTATTTAGGTACCCGCAGGTTTTTGCTATAAAATGCCCTTTTTGCACCTGCCTATCCCTGTAGGCCTGTTTTTGCCCAATTTTTCTCACGTAGCCCAGCTACGCTTCAAAAAAATTGGTCCCTACCTGACCGGTAGGCAGGGTCAACATCCACAAAAATGACTATTTTCTATCTAAAAACAGGGGCGCCTAAACAGTTACGGGCAAAGATACAACTAAATATTCATATTTCAAAATATCGCCATGCAAGACTTCACACCAAACACATACACCTTGCTGATAATCAATTACTAATAAATTTTTTTTAATAGTCTATTAACAAACAAAACGCAGGATTACGTCCCATAACACTTTCGGTTTCTCCGCATGTACCCAATGTCCGGCTCCTTCGATGGTGATTATTTCCGCATGGGGAAAGTACTTTTGGATGACTTCTTTATCGCTATCTAGGATATAATCGGAATTCGCTCCTTTAATAAACAGTACTTCTCCTTCAAAAACACGTCCTTCTATCTCCCACTTATTCATCTCTTCATAATGTTCGTATATGCCCTTCAAATTCATTTTCCATGCCAACTGCATCTGCCGGTTCCGTCGTAGATTTTTCATCAAAAATTGAATAATCGCCGGAGAATGAATTTTTTGCGAAAGCTGATGGGCAATATCCGTCCGTGTGGGGTTGGCGGTCAAGTCGATACTTCTAAGTGCCGAAAAAATCGTATGATGCTTCGGCTGATAAGATTTGGGAGCAATATCTACCACAATGAGTTGTCTAATAAATTCCTGGTAGGTAAGGGCAAAATACATCGCCACCTTTCCTCCCATCGAATGCCCCATCAAAGTAATCTCCTCTAGTTTGTTTTGCAGTAAAAATCGTTTTAAGTCATCAGCCATTAAAGAATAACTCATCTCATCCGAATGAAAAGAACGTCCATGGTTTCTTTGATCGACGATATACACCTGACAATGGGACGCCAAATGTCGGGCAAAACTATTCCAATTATCCAACATGCCAAAAAGGCCGTGTAATATAACCATTACACGACCTTCTTCTCCATATTTTTTATAGTTCAGTAAGGCATCCATACCTACCGTTTACTTATAATTTTCCAAAAAGAAATCCTCATAACCCACTAAGCTTTTTTGTCGCAAGACTTGTCGATAATTGCCTTGAGACACCGGAAAAATCTTGGCATCTTTTATGACGGCACGTATCCTAGAATCCGAATTAATGGCATCGTAATAGGCCATGGCTTTTTGCTTATTCCTAAACTTTCTCACCACGATGATGGGTTTCTTTACATTTGAGCCCAGATAGATATTAGAAATCCGAAACTGCTGTAGCTTATAATTTTTCTTATTAAAATCAGATACCGCATTTTTCACATCGCTGACCACCACCTTATCCGCATCTAACAAAATCAACATAAAGTGCATCCGTTTCTCCTCCAATTTAAAAAGGCTTTTCTTTTCTTTGGATGCTTTACCCACACTACCGGGGCCACCACCTACATTTTCACCTAATACGCGTAAAATCTCCTTTGCTCTTTTCTCTTCCTCCGTATTTTTATAATTGGCCACCACTTCCTTTAATCCCTCAATATAAGCCTTGCGGCCATTGATGGCCCCTCCTAACATCGCACTCAGCAGTGAAAACTTCGCTTGCATCGGATTATCCGCTCCAAACAACTTATTTACTTCTTTGATCCGCTTACTGGCAGCTTGGTACTTCTCCGCTTCATAAAGGGCATAAGTCTCATCAAAATAGGCACCCAACTGATTCTGTTCCTTCTTCAATTCATTCAAATAATTAGGATTCTTGAGCACTTTGGCGTAAGTCGAATTGCCGTACTTCTGCAATATCAAATCATAGTATTTTTGCTTATCGCCCGGATGATTTAAGTCCGAATGATCCAAATACAAGTAATAAAGCCCATCCAATTCGTTACGAGTCGAATCCGGATACCGGCCGAGCATGTCCTCCAATACACTGACGGAGCGAGCAGGTTCTTCAAGGCGGTCTCTATACAAAACCCCCAAATCAAACATGGCTTGATATATCTTTGAGTGGGCCTTTTTCTTGGATTGCGGAGAATTCGGTAATCCCTTTAAAATATTGGCAATGTCCGCATCCGAATACCCTTCATTGTCGCCATTCTCGCTCAACTCCCCGATATCCGCCACATCCTGACTAGCCGATCGTCTCCAATTATCTTTCAAAGGTCGATCCCCCCAAACTTTTTCAAAGGCCCGCTTGCCCTTCTTGACCTTAGCGGGGTCATAAGCAAAGAAAGTACTTTTAAGTCCGACAATAGTTCCTTGCTTTTTGCCGGCGGCATTGGCGGCAATAGCTTCTTGCGCCGCTTTTTCTTTAGCTTGCGCAATTTGACGCTCTTCCAAAATCTTTATGGCTAAGGCTCGCTGCTTGGCTTCCGGCATTTCAGCCACCGCCAACAAACTATCTTGCTCTTGTATCAGTTCCAAATTGGCCGCAATTCCGGATAAATTTTGGCTATACTTGGAGACCATGGCATATCGCTCATCAGACTTGTCCAAAGCATGTAAGGCACGATCAAAATACTTTTTAGCATTCACAAAATCTGCTTTCGCAAAATATAAATCCGCCAACATCAAACTCGACTCGACCGTTTGAGAGCGATTAGCACTATTATTATTCAATGAATTTTCGAGTGCGGCAATAGTCTTCTCTTCATCGCCTTGTTTTTGGTACAACTTCGCTAAGGTAAAATAAAGTTGATCTTTGTAGTCCTTATTTTTGGGGTCTTTGAGCAGTTTCTCCAGAGAATGAATGGCTGCATCCGCTGTGCTATTGCCGGACAACCAAGCATTTAGGGCAGTATTCATCTTTGCAGAAAAAGCCATTTCGTAACTGGGTTTATATTTTACCACTTTTGCGAAAGCTTGATAGGCATCTTTTTCTCGTTTGTCTAATTGGTACAATTGCCCCAAAATATAGTACAAACGGACTTTATCCTTACGCTTCTTAAACTGACTCACGGCATCTTCAAGAGCCGGAATCGCCTCCTTATATTTCTTTTGCTTAATCAATAGATCGGCTTTCGCTTTCGCAATTTCCGGCCTTAGACTACTAAAGGTGGAAGGATTCTGCTCCAATCTTCGAAGAGTATAGGCGGCATCATCATAAAGCCCGCGTTGGGTATAATTTCTCGCCAACCACACTTGCCCTTCTTGATAAGCTGCTTTGTGGGCAAAGACTCCGTCTTTTTCTTTGGCATCATAAGAATACTCTTCTTTATCCTCTTTCTTCTTTTTCTTTTTCTTGGGGGCGGGCTTTGATTTAGGAGTTTTTGGTTCCTGTCCCTTTTGCGTATCATCGACCTTTTCTTTATTCTTGGCATCCTCTTGTGCTTTTTTGCGCGCCAAGTATTTTTCCCGCATTTCTTTTTTAGACAGCTTCTTTTTCTTGGTTTTTTTCTTGGAAGATGACTTTTTTCTAGTAGATTTCTTCTTCTTTTTCTTCTTTTTCCTACGCTTTTTAGAAGGCTTTTTCTTTTTGCTTTTAGCCTTACGCCGTTTTTTGGCACGGGCCTTTTTCTTAGCCATTGCAGCGGGGCTATACTCTTCAGCCAAATAAAGCAACGTCTGCTCCGCCGTCTCATAATCTTGCTTCAAAAATTGAGCTTTCCCTATATTCAAATAACAATCATCTACCCACTTGCTAGGTCGATGCAGGGTAATCACAATGGAAGATTTTTTGATGGCCTCATCCAAATCCGCATAGACCGGTTTGGCATCAGCCACTTCCGAATAGGTATAAACATCCAAAATTTGGTTATAATTATCCTGATGAGCTTCGTTTAATTTGGCTATGCTCTCATTGATGAGTACATTTGCATTATAATATCCGTTATAGTGGGCATTCATATTGTGAAGTGCTCTTCTAAAACCGGAAACATCGTCTTTTTTCTTCTGTGTCACACAAGAAGACAACAATGAAATGATTACTAAGGCAAGGAGAAAAATATGTCTCCTGTTTAGTCGTTTGTTGTTATTAAACATGAGTTCAGTAAAGTCTTTTATAATTAGCTTACGCAAAAAGGCTGCTGGATGTTAGGAAACTACCTACAACACAAAGGAAACGAAAGTGATGGACAATAATTTTCCATAAACCAAAATTAACCTATGGGATTGCAAAAATATTTCAAATTTTCGAGAAAACAAGCATCCGGCGAGGATTCTGATAAAGAAAAACGCAAATGGAGGGAGCGAATCAAGGATGTTTATATGTTGACCATCCGGAATAATGAGTCGCTCGAAGTGGTTTCAGAATTCAATCTAACGCTTTTAAGTCTTTATATTCTTTTAAGCTCCATCTTTGTTGCGGTGGCTATCTTGGTAGGTTCTCTATTTATTTTCACCCCCGTTCTGCGTTATATTCCCGGTGGCGACCAAACAGCCAGTAAAGGTGAAATCCGTAAACTTGAACAACAAGTCACTGTCCTAGAAAAAGAACTTGCCGCTAATGCGACCTACAATGATGCCATGAAACGACGCATCCTAGGCGAACACGAATACGCCAATGACAACAACGACACACTTAGGCACTTTACGCAAGCAGAATTAAACGTCCAGAAAAACGATGCTGAAAAGAAAATCGCCGAAGAAGTCGCTAAAGGACAATTTCTAAACAACCAGCCGGACAAAGAAACCAATGCCCAGACGGTCTCTCTAAAACAGATGCAATTCACTTCGCCCGTTATCGGAGAAACAAGTGCCGGATTCAATATTAATTCACAGCATTATGGCATTGATATTATTGCCCCCAAAGGCACGCCCATTAAATCAATCACCAACGGGGTCGTTATCTTCTCTGATTGGACCATGGAAACAGGCAATACCATCGTCATCAAGCACTCCAATGACTTACTGTCTGTGTATAAACACAATGAGAAGCTACTCAAAAAATCGGGTGACATCGTCAAGGCAGGAGAAGCTATTGCCATTATCGGCAACACGGGCACGCTCACTTCCGGGCCTCATCTCCATTTTGAGCTCTGGTATCGCCAAAAACCGTTAAATCCTAAGGAATATATTCGGTTTGAGTAGATAAAAAGTAACGGTGTGACGGTGTATCGAAACTTAAATTCTTTTACCTAAAAATGGAGTCAAACGACCGGACAATAGCTCATATTGCAATAGGATAAATACCAATATCGGGCCCAAAGCTTGTAAACTATAAGGATAGATAAAACGATTGCGGATAAACAAGGGAAATAAATCCGTCGGTGACAAAATAGTCAATAAAAACGTCATCCCCAACAAAAATTTATCTATCCAAGTCCTTTCAGAAACAAGATACCAAATGGCTACTCCCGGAACAGCAATAATATAGGTAGAAGTATTTGCCAGATGATTAAATATGACCACAAAAATCAAAATATAGCTCAAAAAATGAAATTTTTCCTTGGCATATTTTTTCCGCAAGGACATCACCACCATAGTCAAGATCAATAAAATTCCTGCAAGAATCTGAACATGTAGCACATGAACGGGAAGATGAAATAAGTGACGTAAAATCCCCATAAAAGAAACACCAACTTGGCTTATCCGGTCATTGGCATAAGAAGTGCCCCAATCTTGATACAGTTGATAAAGCTCGTTGGGCGTATATCTCACCAAAGGCAACAGCAAAAAAAGCGAAAACCAAAAGAAAACATAGGGAAAAACCCTTCTTTTAAATTTTCTCATCATCAAAAAGCAAGCACCTATCGCCACATATCCTTTGACAAAAAAACCAACATTCGGGAAAAAAGTCGCCCGAAAGTAATCTTTTCTTTCTGCATAAACAAAAGCCGCAAAAATACAGGCGGCCACCATAGGGGCTGTATCTAAGTTTTGCAAGGCCGTCACCAAAGATATCAATGAAAAAAAATAAACAAAAACCATCTTATCCCGCTGAATCGGCAACAAACGCAAGCCATAATAGAAAGCCATCATCAAAGTCATTACCCATGCTAATATCCCAATAGGCGTGGGCAAATATGCATAGGGCAAAAACAACAAAGCAAAAGTAGGATTATAGACAAAATACCCCGCATACTGGGGATAGGCATCATAGAGTGGCAGTTTTTGAAAAAAATGATATACTGAGTACTGATAGACTGTAAATGTATTGTAGGAATGCAAAAAATACTGTTGAGCGGCGACAATCAAGACAATGGTCGAATTAACCAAGGCGATGTAGGTAGGGTTTTTTAGGATTTCTTGTAGCTTACTCATATCATCTTTGGTGCAGTGATAAGCTCAAAAGTAGTGTATTTTTATTAGACCGGCAGCAGAAACCGTTCAATTATTGTGACTTTTAGTGACTTTTCCGGACCCGTTCCCATTCTTTGCTGGTTGGATTATATTGTCGGATCAATTTGGCCGGATTGCCGCCTACAATAGAAAAAGGTGGTACATCCTTAGTCACCACACTACCTGCAGCGACGACCGCATGTTTGCCGACAGTCACACCGGGCACCACCACACAATTGGCCCCAATCCATGCCTGATCTTCAATTTTAGTCTCTTTGACAATGTCTTTTTGCTTGGTGATGGGTAGGTTGATGTCGGCGTAGTTATGATTCTGTCCGGTAATCACACAATTTTGAGCAATCAATATATCATTTCCCAGCACCACCGGCCCAATAATCACACTTGAAATACCGACCAACGTTCTTTCTCCGATAATCACCGGCCCGATGGCATTATTGATGACCGCAAAATCTTCCACAAAGGAGTTGGCCCCCAATTCAAAAGGACTAAATGGGAAAAGATCCTTCCTCGCCTTTCGGGAAAAAACGGAATTCTTTCCTCTTTTGTGGACAAATGGATTCCATAATGCTCGCACCCACCAACGCGGTCTATACCGATTGCGCGGAATCAACATCCAATGCGCCCATTTTTTGAGTTGTTTGTTAGATTTTACTTTTTCCTTTAAGCCCATTAGGATAGATTTTTATTGACAATTGACCAAAAGCTTTTTACCCTTTCTGTCCATGTATTGGTTTTGGCTTTGGCTAGGCGTGCCGCTATTTTTTTCTCATCATTTTCTGCAATGGCTATATCAATCAACTCCAGAAAGTGATTTTCGTCTTTGGCCAAATAAATCCAATCCGCAAAAGTTTTTATATCTTCCGAAAAAGATGTAGAAACAATGGCTTTTCCGGCGGCAAGATATTCATTAATTTTCAAGGGATAAATGCTCTCTGTTTGGCGATTTAAGGCAAAAGGAATAATCGTCACATCAAAATGCTGCAAATACGCCGGCAATTCTTTAATATTCTTTGAGCCGGTAGTAATGATATTCGGTATTTTGTCCATACCAAGGGTGTAAAACTCATCACAGTTTATGGGCCCTACAAGGACTAAAGTCTTATCCTGATGTGCTTCCGCCAATTTTTTGACCAGTTTAAAGTCAAAACGAACATTGTCCATATTGCCTGTAAAACCGATGACCTTTGTTTCGATATGCGCCATTTCCTTGGGTTTCGGCAACTTTTCAGAAATGGCTTTTTCAAAAATAGTCAAATCGACCGCATTGGGTAAAAGGTGAATATTGCCATTCAAGTGTTTTTTAATTTTCACCAAATTAGAGGAGGTAACCACCACAACATCCGACTCTTTTATGGCTATATCTTCTAGGGGCAGGCCATGTTTGGCAGAATAGGGCTCTATCGCAAAATCATCAATGCACTGATAAATATTTAAACGCGGCGAAAACTTATCTTTCGGCAAGCTCCCCACAAAAAACGGATCAAAGCAATTTAAATAGACATAATTCTCAATATGATAATCATCAATTACCTTTTGAATAGTTTTCAGGATGCGTCGCCGGTTAATCTTATAGAAAAAATGATAAATAGCCCCATGTGGCAACCAATTAATGGGCAAGGTCAAGGGGGGCTGAATGGCTATAACTTGCTGGCTATCAAGCCCCGGAACCTTTTCATACTGCATTTTGCCATTTAGTAGGGCTTTCTTTCTTTTTTGGGCAATGGCCGTTTTTCGATTTTTCCAATAATCCTTGATACTATATGGGTGATTGATATAAAAAACTCTATTGTTTTTCGAAAATTCTTTAGTAAATGACAAAGATACCGAGGAATACTCATTATCCCATGGGAAAAGAGTCATGTAAATAATGTCCAAATTTTTGTTATGATTCATAGATAATCGCGTGTTTATGCCACAAAGGTAAGTAATTAAACAATACGAATAGACTGCAATATCTATGCTAAAAAAAATTGCTCGTAAGCAAAAAAAAGCCCATCCGAAGGATGAGCTTTTAAAAAAAAGTTGGCAGCGACCTACTCTCCCACCATGCGGCAGTACCATTGGCGCTGAAGGGCTTAACTACTCTGTTCGGAATGGTTAGAGGTGGTGCCCCTTCGCTATAGCCACCATTTTCTTCTGAACCTTTCGGTTCTGTTTCT
>JANTGI010000133.1 GCA_024762995.1 Saprospiraceae bacterium
TTTTGGTCTTTGGGGCGCAGCAAGCTGCTTTTGGTCTTTGGGGCGCAGCAAGCTGCTTTTGGTCTTTGGGGCGCAGCAAGCTGCTTTTGGTCTTTGGAGCGCAGCAAGCTGCTTTTGGAGTTTTGCGAATTGTCGCTAAATTGTTAGCATAAAAAAAGAGAAGTGAAAATAAATCAAAATACGAAGATTTCTAAGTTGCTAAAAGCGAATCCGGAGGCGATTGAAGTCATAGCCGGTATCAATAAGCATTTTCGAAAGCTTAAAAATCCTATTTTGCGGAAGGCTTTGGCGCCGCGAGTGACCATAAAGGAAGCTGCCAAAATCGGTGGAGTGCCTGTGGGCATTTTTTTGCGTAAGCTTCAAGAAATTGGATTTGAGATTGATGAGGAAATACCTGGCGTGGAAGAGACGGCCACTAAATCACCTAAAAACTCCCTGAAGGACATTACACCTGCACTGATACTTGATGTACGACCGGATATCGAAGCGGGAGTCGATCCATTTAAGCGGATTATGTCTTCGATCAAGGAGTTGAAGGCGGGAGATGTGGTGAAAGTGATTAATTCCTTTGAGCCGATTCCGTTGATTAATTTGCTCCGTCAAAAAGGTTTTACTCCCGAAGTCGAACGTCCCGAAGCGGGTGTGGTCATTACCTATTTGCAAAAAGGAGAGAAGGCTGAAACGCCGGACCCCAATCAAGCGCCCCCACCGCATAAAGATGATTTTGATTCCGTTGTGCAAGCTTTTGGCGATGACCTAAAAGTTATTGATGTACGCATGATGGAAATGCCGGAGCCTATGGTGACTGTGTTGTCGGAGTTAGAAGTTTTGCCGCCCGGGCATGGTCTCTTGGTTCATCACAAGAAGTTTCCTAAGTTTTTGATTTCAGAATTGACGACTAGAGGCTATCAATTGATTGATAAGCCGATAGATAGTAACCGGATAGATTTAATTATTTTTAAAGTGAAATAATGCAAGGAGCGAATACCGACAAAGCACCATCGCCGACAGTGGTTGTCCCGCATTTTGTGGCCGGGGCAGGCGGTTTTTTAGTTCTAGGCTTTCTATTGATTTTGTTTCGTCAAGATTTATTGGGACATTATTTTCACCCGCATTTGTTTGCATTAACGCATGTAGCGGTATTGGGTTGGATGACGATGATTATCATTGGTGCTTTGTATCAATTGGTTCCTGTGATATTGAACACACCGCTGTATAGTGAGCGATTGGCAAAATGGACTTTTTGGTTGTTTTTGATGGGTGTGATTGGGCTTTCGGTGGGTTTTGCATTTAGTTTGTTTAGTTGGGTCGTGCCTTTGTTTGCCGGAGTGGTATATGTGGCCCTATTGGTGTTTTGTTATAATATTGTGAAGTCGATTGGTTCTGCAAGTAATTTGAATAAGAGTGCTCAATTTGTCCTATCTGCGATTTTTTGGTTGTTTTTAACGATTACCTTTGGGCTATTGATGGCTTTCAATCTCCATTATAATCTATTGGGCAACCTTAGTTTGTCCTTTTTAAAAATCCATATTCACATGGGACTGTTGGGGTGGTTTCTTCAATTAGTCATAGGTGTAAGCGCGACTTTATTGCCGATGTTTTTTGTCTCTCATGCGCAGACGGATAAAAAACTTACGGCGGCATTTTGGCTGTTGAATGCCGGTTTGGTGACTTTAGTGATGAATTGGTTGACCGTCCAAGAGGTAAATTTGGCGGTAGGCTCTTGGGTTGTTTTGGCGACGGGCATCTTTTTTTATGTATCTTATGTCTATGAATCTTATAAGAAGAGAGTGCGCAAATTGGATATTGGGATGAAGGTGTCGGTATTGGCTTTTCCGGCCTTGTTGATTCCATTGGCTTTGTCGATTTATGTATTATTTGGGGGGAGCGGTGACGTGCTTTATGGATTTACGGCGTTGACGGTCTTCTTTTTTCCGTTGATTTTGGGGCAGACATATAAGACTTTGCCTTTTATCATTTGGTTGGATCGGTATCAGGTTTTTGTGGGTAAACGTAAAGTGCCCATGCCGGGAGATTTGTTTTCTGATCAAATTGCCCAAGCTCATATGTGGACTTATGGGATTGGGTTAGGAGCTATTTTGTTGGGTATCGGCTTGCGCCAAAATACGTGGTTATTGGTTGGTGCTATTTTCTTTTTGGTGACGGGTATCCTTTATACCCTTAATGTGTTTAAGATGTTACTGCACAAAACCCACGTAGAGGAAGTCCAAGAGAGTCATATAGAAAAAGATTTATGGGAAGTGCTTCGGGAGATTATGGACCCTGAATTAAATGTAAACATAGTGGATATGGGACTTATCTATGATCTGTCCGTCGATGAAGCTCAAAAGAAGGTCAATATCAAGATGACGCTTTCCACCCCTAATTGTCCCGTGGGAGACACCATTGTCATGAGTGTGATGGAAGCGATTATGGCACGATATCCTGATTATGAGCCGGATGTTCATTTGGTTTTTGATCCACCTTGGAATGCGGAAATGATTACGGAGGCGGGAAAGGCACAATTAGCGAAAGGGTAGTAGTGGGTGTGGGCTTGTATTTATTAATTCGGTCGTAATCTTTTGACCTTTGACCAATACCGAAAAGGTTTGTATGGCAGATTGCACAAAAACAATATTCCGGACTAGGCTAGTATTCGTCATAACCTGCTATGCTTCCAAAATCCGCCTTGATTAAGAAAAAATTTGAAGTTTATTTTTTAGATAATGATAACTACCAAAAATTTCAAATTTTCTCTTACTCTTCGTTGGTTTTTCCAACATAGCTTGCTATGACTTGCAATTGGGGTATGCTTTTATCCCGCCACTACGTTGCGGCTACAAAGTTGTCGCTCCTATGGAGCTTGAAATTTGAAAATAACCTGCTATGACTTGCGATTGTGTTATGCTTTTATCCCGCCACTACGTTGCGGCTACCAAGATGTCGCTCCTATGGAGCTTGAAAGAAGAGATGGGAACAAAACCCGACCATGCTCCATGGCACAATGCCATGAATGGGCGGCACCGTTGCCTCGTTATGCCGTTAGACCGAAGTACCTGTCTGCCTACCGCCATAGCCAACGCTGCACAAGGCAGGCCGAAAGTTAAGTTATTAACGAACCGTCCGTTGGGTGTCACCGGGTATCGTTTTTTGTCGTTGTCCCACAAGAAAGAGAATCAACCCTATAGGCATGAGCGAGCTTACTAAAGCTAATTGGGTTGCAAAATCAAAGGGTGGTTTTCCTAGCCAAGTGCGCAAACCGTTGCCGAAAAGATAGAACTCACTCAGAAAAACACCTGCCACAAAAATCCAAAGTCCTATTTTTGCCGATAGTCTTTGACTATTAAATCCCTTCAATAGCAAAAACCAACCTATCAAGAAGAAGCTGATTACTCCCAACGTGACTAGGTGGATATAACCCATGACGATGGTGTTTTTGAGTAAGGCGATGTCTGAGACAAAGAAAGGGAAAGCCGAAAGGAATTGAAAAATTAATTTTAGGCTAAACGCAATTCCGGATAAGGATAATAATCTATATGCCCAAATATTTTGGTGGCGTGCTTGGTTCAATAGGTTTTTTCCGAAAGGAAGAAAGTAAATCCAACCTACGCATTGAACTATCGCAAAAAGACCGCCTAGCCAGTACAGCCAAGCATTTGGCTCCGTCCACAGTGTCGATAAGGCATACGTGGGGATAACGGAGGAATTGAGCAGTAAAAAAACTTTTCGACCATTTTGGTTCCATTTTTTGATAGCCCCACCTTGTGTCTCCAGATACTTAAAAATCATGGCAAATAAAGCCATAATGATGGCACCATTGTACAAGAAGTGTAAGTAAAAAAAGATAATCAGGTAATAAAGAGAATCCTTGCCGTGTCCGGTCGCCATCGTTGGTCCCAGCGCCCATGGTCCCAGGCTGGATAGCACCAGGTAAATTAATGCGGCTTTCGCAAATTTAGTAGAAGTAAGACCGGATGACTCTTTTTTTAGGCTTTTGTAAAATTTAATCACAAACCAATAGGAAGTCAATAGAAATAACGTCGAAAAACTTATCGAATACAAACCGTACCCCTGAACCGGAAAACTCATCAGCATCCCTAGAATAGAGATTTCCGTCCCGATAAAAATCCGTTGATAGGTCTTGTTGTCTTTGGAGTTGGGTATAAATTGATGTAGCAATCCTACGTATATGGCCATCGAAATCCAACCCAGAAAGCCAACATGTGAATGGGCGTGAACAAGATTCTTGTAATCAAAACCAACATCCCAGCCTATAAATATAAGTCGGATGGTCACCCCAATCAAAGCAATGACCACGAATTGGCTAAAAGCCACTTTTAACCAAAATTGATTCTTCATTAGGCCATGGGATCTGCAGCGAGAATTTTGCCGGATGCTTCTCCAAAACCGACTCTAATACCATCTTTTTCCGCATATCCATGCATGATGACCGTATCTCCATCGTGGATAAATTTGCGCTCGGAACCATCGGGCATGGGCAATGGTTGGCTACCGCGCCAGCTTAACTCTAACATGGAGCCGTAGGAGGTCTTGGTTTTGCCGCTGATAGTGCCGGAAGCGTATAAGTCTCCGATGTTGACATTACAGCCATTGATGGTATGATGCGCCAATTGTTGGGGCATATTCCAGTACATGTATTTGAAATTGGAATTACAGACGGTGGCCTTAAAGTCGTCCGTTTTGATGATGACTTCCAGATGGATGTCGTAGTTTTTCCTTCCGGAAAATTGTAGGTAGGGGAGGACGGCGGGTTCCTGTACCGGGCCATCTACCCGAAATGGTTCTAGTGCTTCCATCGTCACAATCCACGGGCTCATGGTGGAAGCAAAATTTTTGCCTAGAAACGGTCCTAAAGGCACATATTCCCATGCTTGAATGTCTCTCGCCGACCAATCATTGAAGAGTACCATGCCAAAGATGTAGTCTTCTGCTTGCGCAATAGGAATGCGTTGTCCTAATTTGGTCGCTTTACCGATGACAAATCCCATTTCTAATTCAAAATCCAAAAGTTTGGAAGGGCCGAATTGTGGCTCGCCCCCTTCTTCCAAAGGACGGCTTTGGCCATAAGGTCGCTTAATCGGAGTGCCGGAAACCACGATGGAAGATGAACGTCCATGATAGCCTATGGGCATCCGTTTCCAGTTGGGGAGTAAGGCATTTTTAGGATCACGAAATAAGGAGCCGACATTGGTCGCATGCTCGATACTTGAATAAAAGTCGGTATAGTCTCGAATAAAAATGGGTAAATGCAAGTTGGCTTCTTCCATTGGTACCGCACAATAATTGAAAAATAAACCAAAGGCACGCTCATCTTTCAATAATTCTTGGATGCGTCGGCGGACGGCAGATGTTTTTTCTTTGCCTAAAGCAATGAAGTCATTTAGAGTCGATTGCGAAAAGACATCAACCGGAAAGTCTAATTCCTTAAAAAAAGCCAGATTGTGCATGACCTGAAGGTCAATGACATAGTCTCCGTATGCGGTACAAGCCCGTAGTCGCGGGTCACTGTTGGTGGAGAAAATCCCAAAAGGGATGTTATGAATACTAAAGTCACTAGACGCTGCCGGACGGGGAATGGTCTCAGGTACTGGGCTTGCAGACATGTTATTTGTTTTACGCAATGAAAAGATGCTAATGATAGGAACACGCCCAAAATAAATGTACTTTTTATGTGGCTTCTTTTGAGATTATACTGCGTTGCTCATCACTCTGGTAGCTGGGCTACCATCGCTCTTCCCGCCTTGTCTAATCCCAAATTAATCTCACCTAATTAAGTACATTTATTCTGATTGTGTTCCATAGCGTTTCTCGTTGCAAAATAACGCAGAAATATTGTAACTGTTTTCGGTCTCTTGTTTTTAGATAAAAAAAGGATATTTTATTGTAAAAACAAGCGGATATCTAAACGGGTGCAAAAAAAAAAACAGCGATGACTTTGCCATTGGGTTCCCTAACACACAAATCGGCAAAATCATCTGCTGCAACTTTTTGGGGAAAATATTTCACAGGGGGAGTTTGTTTTACAGTCAAATGTAAGCATTTTTATTGTTAGTGAAGCTATTTTGGAGGAGTTGTTTTTATAAATACTTGATTCTACGTAATTTGTCTAGGGTATTTTATGTATGGTTGGTATAGGTGGTTTGTCGGAGCACGGAAGTTTTGGTGGGAGAAATTGGTCTATTAGGGCGAGATAAAATCGGATTGGCGGGTAAATCATACATAAAAACAAGAAAAAACTTCAATCTTCCTTGTTAAACCCTTACTTTTGCGCCTTATAATCAAATAGAAAGATGGCCGATCAAATTTTTCAAAAAGTAGCAGACTTGCATTCCGAAATTGCGCAAGCCCATCCCACCACACCGGAAGCTTTGGAAGCGTTCCGAATCAAATATTTAGGGACAAAGGGGGCGTTGAAGGATATTTTTAAGTATTTTAAGGAGATCCCGAATGATCGCAAGAAGGAATTTGGGCAAAAAATGAATGCCTTAAAAGAATTTGCTAATGAGCATTTCGTGTCCTTAAAAAATCAATTGGAGTCTTCTGCGGAAGAACAGTTGGGTGCGGATCTTGATTTGACTGCTCCGGGCGAGCCATTGCCTTTGGGAGCACGCCATCCGGTATCGCTTACGCTAAATAGGATTATAGATATTTTTAAGAAGTTGGGATTTGCGATAGCGGAGGATAGGGAGATAGAAGACGATTGGCATAACTTTACGGCCATGAATACGCCTGAAGACCACCCGGCTCGTGATATGCAGGATACTTATTACTTAAAAAATAGCACAGAAATGCTTTTGCGAACGCATACTTCATCTGTCCAAGCAAGGACGATGATGCGCCAAAAGCCGCCTATTCGCATCATTGCCCCGGGTAGGGTGTACCGTAATGAGACAATTTCCGCAAGGTCACACGCCCAGTTCCACCAAGTAGAAGGCTTGTATATTGATAAAGATGTTTCTTTTGCGGATTTGAAACAGACACTTTTGTTTTTTGCGAGAGAGATGTATGGCGAAAAAACCAAAATCCGTCTTAGACCATCTTATTTTCCGTTTACGGAGCCTAGCGCCGAAGTAGATGTTTCTTGTTTTATTTGTGATTCAAAGGGTTGTAATATCTGTAAATATACGGGATGGGTTGAAATCCTAGGTTGTGGGATGGTGGATCCTGCCGTACTGAAAAATGTGGGTATTGATCCGGACGTTTATTCCGGTTTTGCGTTTGGGATGGGGATTGAGCGTCAAGCCATGTTGAATTACAAAATCAATGATATTAGGCTACTATTTGAGAATGATGCCCGCTTTTTGAAGCAATTTTCTTCAGCTTTTTAAGGAGATTTCTTTTTTTTAGTAAACCTATTTCAGGATAAGTAAGTGGATAGTTGTCAACAGGCAGTGCCCATCAAACGACTATTTATCATTAAGTCGGCGTAGTAAGGCTAATAGGTTTTTGGGGTCAGTGTCATCCGGTGCCGGAGCGAAGTGTCCGTCTTTTTTGATGATGTATTCGCTAGGAATTCCTTTGACTTTAAAATCTTTGATGACCGGATTGGATTTGCCGGCAAATAAGTGAAGCCCGGTATAACCCCTTCTTTTTAGGGTTTGCTTCCAGATTTGCTCGTTGCCATCCAGCGAAATGGTGATAAATACTACGTCGGAATTGGCTTCTTTGGCTTTGGCGGCTTCTAAGCGGTCTAGCTTTTCCAGGCATGGTTTGCACCAAGAAGCCCAAAAATCTATATAGATAACCTTGCCGGCAAATTGGTAAAGCGTATTGTGTCCGCCATCCATATTGGGTAAATAAAAATCGGGGGCTTTGTCTCCATAGAATAAGGAAATATCTTTGTAAATGACCTTATCAATTTTCGCTAGAAAGGGACTTTCCGGATAGTCCGCCAAAAACTCTTCAAAAAGCATCAGTGTTTCTTCATCTCCTTTACGGACTGCATCAACGATAATTTCCGAAAGGAGATACTCTTTGGCACGTCCTTGTTCAAGCGTTTGCGCAAGCCGATAGCAAGTCTGTGCTCTTGGATTATTGCCTTCGGATAGGGACGCGGTGTATAAGTTGTTGAGAATTAAGTAATTGCGATAGTAGTCGCTATTAATGTCTCCATCCTGAAGTGGCTTTAAGTGGAAATAATTGGATTCTATTTTTTCCCTTTTAGCGTAAAGTAAGGCATAGGACAGCAGGCCATAGTGAAGAAATCCATCAATTTCACTACGCAGAAAACGTTGAAAATCAGGAGTCGCTTTCGCAAAATGGGGGTCCTCTAAAAGAGGCTTCATTTTGGCTTGTTTCTCTTCGAGTCGTTGGCGATAATCATCCGGATGGTAGAGGTTCATGTACCCTTCTAATTGGGTGCTGAACGGAAACTGGTGACCAATAATCCGATAATATTGTTTATCAAATTCTCTAACCGGTGGGTCAATTTCGTAGAACTTTTGGAGTAAATAGTTGTCTTCTCCTCCGTCACCACTGAAATTAATACCGCTAGGAAATATCATGGCATCTGCATCCAATAAAATGGAAGCGCCCGGTGATAAATAGAGCTTTAGATAGGTGCCTCCTACACCCAGTACGGCCATTTGCGGATAGGAAATGTCCAAATCTATACTAAACATACCCTTTTGATATAAGGGGATTATTTGTTTCGGGAACTCCCCAAAAGATTTGTCAGGATATAGATAGATTTCTTTGATTTGGCGCGCATCTTTGATGGTGCCTTCAATGGTCACTTGGGCAGCGAAGCTCATCTGTGAGAAAAAAGATAAGAGGACGATAGAGGCGAAATATCGAAACATGACTGTTTGAGTGGTTAACCGATGGCAAAAAGAGAAGGGACAACAAAAGTAAAAAAAATAACGGGATATTAAAAAGTATGTTGCAATTCTTTTTGGTGTTTGTACGACAACTATTTTTTCCGGAGTTTTATGAAGCAGCTACACCGCAATACTTTTGATGAGAAGATTACGGCGATTATACATGGGACGATTTGGTTTGTCAGTAATTCCGTGACAAATTAGGCAAATCTCTTCGCAAAATTACTCACCATCGCCCTGTCTTGGCTGCGCCTCTAGGCAGGCCTGCTACGCCTGTGTTTTTTGCTTCGACCTTTGGCAAATTTGCTCATCATCTATTTTCCCAAGCCACGTTCCGTTGAGTATAGAGCGGGCCAATTTTTAGGACTATTTCAAAACTTAGACTTTTCAGAGTGGGCTCAGTATTTAATGGGAATACGTTTGCAACCATTGTCGAACTGCCTTTTAGTTCTAACGTAAAAGCGTTTGATACTGATGACAAAACCATTGTATTCTTACAATTTTAACGCAAAAAAAATCTATTTAACGAAAATTGAATAGGCCTATTTTTTGGTTGAAATTCCCTTACGGACATTTATTAGGGAATAAAAAAAATCCCACTCATTTTGAGTGGGATTTTTTTATGTTCTTAGCGATTTGCGAAAGCAAAAAATCGCGCTATTGATTAATGAAATTCAATCACTCTGGGAGCGGCACTCATAATCTCATCGTTAGCTTTATCCGCAAACTTACTGAAGTTTTTGATGAAGATAGAAGCCAAATAGTTGGCCTTTTTGTCGTAAGCACTTTTGTCAGACCAAGCGTCACGCGGACTAAGTAATTCTGCAGGGACATTAGGACAAGATGTTGGCATCTGAAGCCCAAATACTTGGTGCTTGACATAATCCACATCGTTTAGTTTGCCTTCCATCGCTGCGGTAACCATTGCACGAGTATATTTCAGGCTGATACGATGACCGACACCAAATCCGCCGCCAACCCAGCCGGTATTCACCAACCAGACATTTACACCAAACTTACGGATTTTTTCACCAAGCATTTCGGCATAAACCGTAGGATGGTGTGGCAAGAATGGCTCTCCAAAACAAGAAGAGAAAGTCGCTACAGGGTCCACAATACCTACTTCCGTGCCGGCAACCTTTGCGGTGTAGCCGGAAATGAAATGATACATTGCTTGACCCGGAGTTAGCTTAGAGATAGGAGGCAATACCCCAAATGCATCCGCAGTCAAAAAGAAAATATTCTTTGGAATACCACCCATGGATGGTTTGGCCGCATTATGAATATGATAGATGGGGTAAGAAACCCTAGTATTTTGAGTGATGCTGGTATCTGCAAAGTTTACGGTGCGGGTTCCTTTGAAAAAGCCTATATTTTCCAAGATGGCCTCGTGCTTGATGGCTCCCCAAATATCCGGTTCTTTTTCTGCTTCAAGGTCTATACATTTAGCATAGCATCCACCTTCAAAATTAAATACGCCTTCATCTGACCAACCGTGTTCGTCGTCTCCGATTAATTCTCGATTAGGATCTGCAGAAAGCGTTGTTTTACCGGTGCCGGAAAGACCAAAGAAAACAGCTGTATCACCGTCTTTGCCGATATTAGCCGAGCAGTGCATGGTCATGACGTCATTTTCCTTAGGCAGGATGTAATTTAGAGCAGAGAAGATGCCTTTTTTGATTTCTCCGGTATAGCCCGTTCCACCGATAAGGA
>JANTGI010000134.1 GCA_024762995.1 Saprospiraceae bacterium
AGCGGTAAGGTCATGTCGTTGATAGCAGGCATTGGCTCGGTATTTTGGTGTTTTCTCTGTATATTTTGGTGGTAATTTAGGGAAGATTTGCGTTTGGAGTAGTACGGGGGCGGCAAAATTTTGAAAAATTTTCAAAATTTATCTTTTTTACGCATCACGCACGCAGTAGTAGATTTCACAAATCTTCAAGATTTTGTAAATCTACTGTGAACTAACCTGCTCCAACCCAAAAATAAGCCACATGCAAAGTCACCCAGAATGCCAGATACCAGCGGGTGTCGATGGTTGCTTTCCAAGAGATTTGGTATTTTCTTTTGAGTAAGACGAAGTAGGCTATTTTCTCTAGGTAGTTGGCCAGGACGGTGCCCCAGGCGATACCGATGATGCCCCAGTATTGGACCAGAATCAAACTCAATACAACGTTTAGCGCAAGCTCTGCGATAGATACCCAAAACATATATTTGCTCTCTAATTGCGCCATCATCAATGCTCCGGGCATCAAAACTCGCGAACCCAATATCAGGAGATAAGTATTAAAAACTAAAGCACTTTCCCTAAAGGACGGAGAAAAGAAATGGACAAAGAGCCAAGGACTTGATAACATCATTATAATGGCTACCGGAAATGTTATTTTCAGCACTCGATTGAGTGATTTCCGAAAGGTCGGTAAATGGTCTTGGAGATTATTGGAGAGTTTGGCGACGGAGGCAATAGATAAGCCACTGAGTAGGGCGGTGGTCAGTGGCAATTCACGTGCCCCGTACCTGAATATGGCAAATACTTCCGGATCCGCATATTTTTGAGTGATGATAAATCCGTCAATGATTTCCGCCATCATAGCCACTAAGATATAAGCCATGAAATGTGTGGCCAGTAGGAGTAGCTTGCGCAAAATAGGCCGATTTATCCACCAATGTTCCCGGTTCAGGACAATCAACACCCAACCCAAACGAATAATCGCCACAAGGGTCAAAATCTTGAAAATATTCTGTAGGTCGATATCCAAATAAAGGGGGAGTAAAAAATACAAGGGATACAGCATATACGAAAACAAGGTGTACCATAGCAAGGACTTTGGTTTTTCTCGTAGTATATAATACTGCTCTATGAATAATCCCGGGATGTTTAAGGCCAAAAACAAAACATACGCATCATAATAAGCGATAGAATCCACTCGAAGAAAGTAGGTCAAAATGGGCGCCTTGAAAAGCGTTAATACGAGCCAGGTCAACAGCGAAAACCCAAAATACAATAGGGCTGATGTCGCAAAAAATCCCTTTTGTTCGTCACTATCCAGCTTGGGGAATAAAGGCAAAATGGCTTTCGCCAAACCATCTGTCCAAAAAGCAGTGGCTGCTTTGCCAAGAAAAAAAAGCAACTCAAATTTGCCGATAGTCTCCATGTCTAGCCCCATTTTGGCCAGCACGACTCCGGCCAAAATGGCTCCGCCCAAGCGCGAGATGCTTAATAGCTGAGAAGCTTTGGTTAGGCTATTCATGGTTACAATCCATTACAAAATATTCACTTCCGGTTCAATCAGGAGACCAAATTTCTTTTTAACGGAATTTTGGATTTTTTGTGCGAGTTGCCATATTTCTTCCCCTTTGGCTTGACCGTAATTGACGAGGACTAAAGCCTGTTTGTCATAGCATCCGGCGTCCCCATCGCGATAACCTTTCCAACCGGCTTCTTGGATGAGCCATCCCGCGGCCAATTTGACGGTGTTGTCATCAATCGGGTAGGCCGGGATATTGGGATATTTTTCTTTGAGTTCTTGGTATTTTTTGATGGGTACGTAAGGGTTTTTGAAGAAGCTGCCGGAGTTGCCTATTTTCTTGGGATTGGGGAGTTTGCTTTCGCGAATGGCGATGATGGCATCACTCACGTCTTGGATGGTAGGTTTTTTAATTTTTCTAGCGGCCAACTCCTTGCTTATAGCTCCATAGTCCGTATGGATAATGTGGTTTTTATTCGTCAGCAATAGGGAGACTTGGACGATGACCACCTTCCCTTTGAGTGCAGATTTGAAGATGCTGTGGCGATATCCAAATTGGGCTTCATCTCGAGAGACTGTCAAAAAATCTCCCGGTAAATAATGTTGGCCATGATGGTCTAATGGCTTGATTACAATGCACTTAGCTTGCGCAAAAACATCTTTTAGTTCTACCCCGTAAGCGCCGATGTTTTGGATTGGAGCCGCGCCAACCGTACCGGGAATGAGCGAAAGATTTTCAACTCCACCCAAGTTGCGGCGGATGGCCCAACGAACAAATTGGTGCCAGTTTACACCGGCTCCGATGTGTACCAAAGTTTGGTTTTGGATGGATTTTCCTATGCGTTTGGTACGGATATTATTTTTGAGGACGGTGCCCTTGAAGTCTTGCGTAAAAAGTATGTTACTTCCGCCACCCAAGATAAAGATCGGGGGCGCTGCTTGCGCAAAAAGAGACTTGAATTCTCTTTGGCTATGAAACGGCGCAAAAGACTCCGTTTTTACGTCAATCCCAAAGGTATGGAATGGTTGGAGAGATACGTTTTTTTGGAACATGTTTTTGGTCAACTATTTGAATGCCCAAAGGTAGGGATTTTTAGGGAAGGAGTTGAAACTAGTCCGGCAGAGTGTATATAACATATTGTACCTTTTTCAAGATTTCGGTCAATTCAAGCTCTATAGGAGTGACATCTTTGTAGCCCGCAACGTAGTGGAGGGATAATATTTTGAGCTTGGCTAAATTCCCTAACCAATAAGCCCACAACTGATAAAATTTGTCAAAAAAAAAAAGGGCACAAGAATGAATTCTTGTGCCCCGCAAAAGGTGGATGGCATTATTTGTAACTACTTAAATACTCGCATTTTTGTCATAAATTGTGCAAACACACATACGCTAAAATTGTCCAATCTCTGACTAATCACAAGAGTATCCAAGTAGTTACCATGGCTTACTCTTTCACAAATTTATAAGTCTGATAGGAGTCATTGACTCTCAATTTCAAAAAGTACATACCTTGTGGGATGTTTTGAACATCCATGTCAACTTGGTGGCGACCTTTAGTCCCATTGAATGACTTGGTGTAAAGGGCCTGACCCGTTAAGGTAGTCACTTCTAACTGATATTTTCCGGCAACGGAAGTCGTAAACAATACATTCAAATCCGTAGTCACCGGATTAGGAGACAAGGCCATGGCAAAATCTTCTTTAGTTGGTTGCCGGTTGCCCAAAATAATGGAGGAACCACTTGTAGAAGATTTAAAGAGACCGGTGGTCAAGTCAACGGTACCTACAAAATTACTAATCTCTCCGGCTTCGTTTTTGACCTGCATGGTCACGCTGTACGCCTTCTTGGCCGGGAATAAATGCTGGACATTAGCGGCAGATGCCTGCTGTCCATCTCCAAATTGATAGGTAATATCCGTAATGGCCGAGCTGGAAGTACTTTGATTTTTGAAGTAAACCGTATTTTTATCCATATCAATGACCGGCGTATATAGCGCTTGTATATTGTTGCTGGACGGTGTGTTTGGTTGCGTATAAAAATCGTCGGTATCTAATACAAGCTCAAAACTACTCTGACAACTGTCTCCGGAGATCATCAACGAAACCGTGTAAGTGCCCGCCGTCGCATAAGTATGAACAGGGTTTTGTTCCGTGCTTGTTGTTCCGTCCCCAAAGTCCCATGTCCAACTGGTCGGTGCTCCTAAAGACAAATCGAAGAATTGATAACTAAGGTCTCCGATAGAATCAGGGAATGGCCAGAAGAACGCTTGGCATTCAGGAAACTGAAAATCGCCGACATATACCGGTTGTTCCATGGTGGATGTGCAGTTGGCGGATGTAATCGTTAAGCTGACCGTATAATCGCCTGCAGCGGCATAAGTATGTTCAGGATTTTGTTCGGTACTGGTCGTGCCATCTCCAAAGTCCCAAGCCCAAGACTGGATATCCGTTACAGCGTAAGAATAGTCTTCAAATTCAACGGTCAAGTCATTGGAAGGAAAATCTTGATAGTAGCCAAAAGCAGCATCACAATCATTGACCGGTAGGCTGTCGCATGCAACAAAATCAGTAAATCCATAACATTCTGCTTCGCAAGCATTCCAAAATGGTATTACCTCCCCACTAGGTGTTTGAACGCATACAGGATTGTACTCCGGTGGGCAACTGCAAGGCGTGTAATCTTCCAGCCAAACTTCCATGGTCTCCATAGAAGAACAACCGGAAGCAGTTGTTATGCTTAAGGTCACAGCATATACCCCATAATCTGCATAAGTATGTGTCGGGTTTTGTTCGGTACTTGTCGCTCCATCTCCAAAGTCCCATGCCCAGCCGGTAATGTCACTAAAAGCAAAGGAGAAGTCGTGATATATAACTTGCAAAGGATTATTTAAATCCGTTTCAAAGCAGAACATCGCTTCACAAAAGCTTCCTCCTGTGCTATCATCACATGGTACAAAGGTATTGGGTGTAAACCCTTCGCAGATGGCGATACATTCATTGGTAAACTCCAATATTACGCCATTAGGAGTGGCGACACAGACAGGATCATAAGTTGTGGGGCAATTACATCCACCGGGGTCAGAAGTGACATTCACTTCCAATTCGGTGGTACTGGTACAGCCACCTTCTGTGGTGATGGTCAAACTGACTTCATATTCTCCCGCCTGTGCATAGGTATGGGACGGCATGCTACCGGTGGCAGTACTGCCATCTCCAAATTCCCAAATTATTTCCGTGACTGGAGTTGGCGCGTAGCTAAATTCTTGAAATTCAATCGTTAAATAATCATTATCATCCGGGAAATACTCAAACCATGCTTCGCAGGAATAACTGGTGTCTATGTCACAATCCACAAAGTCATTCGGGGTAAAACCGGCACAGATGGCTTCACATTCATTTGGAAATTCAATAGTGCCGCCAATAGGGGACCCAACACATACCGGATCATATACGCCGGCACAGTTGCAGCCAGTCGTATCTAATCCGGCGTGAATCACCATCTCAAGTTCAGATGAACAATTGGCCGATGTGACCAACAAAGTAACCGGGTAGTCGCCTGCGCTCGAATAGGTATGTGACGGGTTCTGCTCCATACTACCGGTACCGTCTCCAAATGACCAATTCCATGAAGTGGCAGCCCCTTGCGGGAAAGAAGCATCCATAAATTGGAATGTAAGTGGGTTTTGATTATCCTGATTAGGGATAAAAAACGCTTGGCAGTCGGTTGTATCCGGACTGCTTTTGTTGGTGTGGGAAAAGCCGAACATCGTACCGGACCAAAGAAGGGCAGGTATGAGTAGAGCTAGAATTGGAAAAATTTTTTTCATTTTAATTCTTTTTAGTGACAAAATACTTCATTGTTTTTAACCGTAACACCATTTTTTAGATGGGTTTTTGGGCTTTTGTTGATGATGCAAAGAAATGACCAAGCACCGGATAAAAAAAGAATAATATTTAGAACTTGTGTAAAAAAAATTATTGATTGGACTCTGTAATCAATTGATAATTAGATATTTATTATCTGATTAACATTCAAAAAGTGAATTATATTTACTTTTGTACCATATAAAAAACTTATTTTTTTGGTGAGTTATGACGGATTTCTTACATTTTGCGAAAGATTCTTGGGTTTTTGGTTCGTTTTGGCCTGCCCGACGCCGAAGCTGTTTAGCGCGGCAGGCGGGGCTAAGCCAAAACGAACAACATATTCTAACGATTTAATTTAATGCAAATCAGCCAAAAAACTGACTTGAATTAACTTAGAAAATACCTGTTGTTATTGGAGTTTTATATGGCTTTTAGGGTTAAACATGACCGAGCCATTGGTAAAAAAACAAAACAAATTGTGTCAAAAGCTGTGTTTTAGAGATATATGGTGTATTTTTGCCCTATAAATTATTTCAGCATGAAAATACTACATACTGCCGATTGGCACCTGGGAAAACGCCTAGAGTCATTTAGCCGCTTTGAAGAGCAAAAGAAAGTTTTGGATGAAATTTGCACCATCGCTGAAGAGCAAGAAGTCGATGTGGTGTTGATTGCGGGAGATATATTTGATACGTTTAACCCACCGACAGAAGCCGTGGATTTGTTCTACAAGACCGTCAAGCGGCTTTCCGATGATGGTCGGCGTTTGGTGGTGGCCATTGCCGGCAATCATGATTCTGCGGACCGGATAGCGGCGCCTGATCCGTTGGCCAGAGAATGCGGGATTATCATGGTGGGCTACCATCATCATGTGCTTCCTAAGTTTGAGTTACCGTCCGGCTTGAAGATTACTCGCACGGATGAAGGATTTGTGGAGGTTCAGCTTCCGCAAAATAAAAAGCCGCTTCGTTTGATAATTACTCCTTATGTCAATGAACTCCGCCTAAAACGAGAATTAGTCGCCGAAGACAGAGAGCAAGAATTTAGATCGATTCTCGAGTCTAATTGGCGCTTCCTTGCGGAAAAATATTGTGATGATAAAGGCGTAAATATATTGTTATCCCATTTGTTTTTTGTCCGAAAGGGGCAGAAGCCTGATGAAAATGAAGAATCCGATGACGAAAAATCCATCCTTTACGTCGGTGGTGCGCAGGAGATTTATTCCAATAATGTACCCCCGCAAATGCAATATGTGGCATTAGGTCACTTGCACAGAAAGCAAATCGTTGCCGAAAAACCTTGTCCTATTGCTTATTCGTCGAGCCCTTTGGCATACAGTTTTAGTGAAGCCAACCAACAAAAATATGTCCTGCTTATTGAGGCAGAACCAAAGAAAAAAGTGCACATAGAAGCCCTGCCTTTACAAAAAGGCCGGAGACTCCTTCGCCAGTCCTTTTCAAGTATTGATGATGCCGTGCAATGGCTCAAAGAACATCCCCACACCCTTGTTGAATTGACGATTCTGACAGATACCTATTTGACCGGAGCCGATAAGCGACAATTGTATGGCGCCCATGATGGCATCGTGTCTATCATCCCACAAATGAAGGATAAAGAGTTATTGGAGCAAGAGCTAATGACCATGGTGGATTTAGAAAAGAATATGAACCAGTTGTTTGTGGATTATTTTGAGTACAAGAACGGGGGCTTGACCCCGCCCAAAGAATTGATTGATTTATTTAATGAATTAAAAGGATTATGATACCTGTTGAACTAAAAATAAAAGGACTTTATTCGTTCAAAGAAGAGCAAGTGATTGATTTTTCGACCTTGCTAGAGTCTCATTTATTTGGGATTTTTGGTAAGGTGGGAAGCGGCAAATCTACTATTTTGGAAGCCATTACCTTTGTCCTTTACGGGGAGTCGGAGCGGCTGGGGGGCAAAGATAATCGTAAGTACAATATGATGAATTTGACTTCCAATGACATGAGTATTGAGTTTGTCTTTAAGGCAGGCACGCCTCGTGTCACTTATAAAGCGGTCGCTTACGCCAAAAGAAACCGAAAAAGCTTTGAGAAGATTGGGACTTCGGAGCGCAAGTTGTTTAAGCAAAAAGCGGGGGAATGGATACCGATAGATACCGCCGATATTGATCAGATTATCGGGTTGACTTATAAGAATTTTAAGCGGGCGATTATTATTCCGCAAGGTAAGTTTCAGGAGTTTTTGGGGCTCAATCACACCGAACGCTCGACCATGCTCAAAGAGATTTTTCATCTGCAAAAATTTGATTTGTCCGCCAAGGTAAACATACTCCAAGCGAGAAATAATGAAGCCGTTTCTAACTTGGTCGGGCAGTTAGAACAATTGGCGGATGTCAGCCCGGATAGATTGAAAGAGCAAGAAAAGGAGTTGAAATCTTTGACCATTTCCCGGCAAAAAGCAGAAGTAAAATTAAAAAACAATCAGGCTCAGTTTAAAGAATCGGAAAAAGTAAAATCTCTTTTTGAAGAATTGATTATCGCTAAAGATGACTATTTAACTTACGGTGAAAAATATGAAGCCCGTTTTCAAGAAATGGAAAAGGAAGCTCAAAAAGTAGCTTATTGTCAGCAGCATTTTCGTACCGATTTGGAGCATTGGGAGCGCCAAGAAAAGGAAGTGATTGCTTTGGAGACAGAAGTAGAAAAAACGACTAAAAAATTACAATCCATTGATGATGAGTTGGTTAGCGCACAGAAAAGCTTAAAAGATATAAAAGTAGAGAGAGACAAAAAGGACGATTATTTGTCCGTAGTCGCAGACATCGACAAAGGAATAAAGCGGGCTGATTTTTTGGTGCAGAAAAAAAAGTTGGATGCCGAATGGGAGGCACGGAGCAAGGAAATAGAACAGTTGGAAAAGGAATTGGCCTCCTACGAAAATCGTGAAAAATCGAATAAAACCCGGTTGGAGAAGCTAGAGCTAAAAAGACCAAGCACCCTTGAATTTAAAGTGAAAGAATGGCACAGCGCCCTCCAAGTATTCGAGCAAGATGTCGCTGCTTTTAAGAAGGATTTGAAAGATCGACAAGCCCAATTAGACAAAGTCCTAAATGCAAAGGATAAGATCATTCGTCCTATTGTAAAAATCTTACCGAAATTACAAAAATTGTCTCCGATGGAGGGAGTCGATTTGTTAAAAATGACACTTCAAACTTACACCGACCGCCAAAAAAGAGTGTCGGAAAAAGAAAAAGCCCTTTTGACACAAAATGCTTTAGTCGAACACGCCGGCCAATTGGTGGATGGGGAAGCCTGTCCCTTATGTGGAGCTTTGGAACATCCAAATGTTTTGACTGCCGGTGATGTCAAGCAAGAATGGAACCAAGTACAAGTTGAGTTGAAGGAAATAAGTGAGTTTTTGGAGTCCGGTCGGGATGTATTGTTAAAACTCCATACACTTGCCGGGGACCTCCTGAATCACCAAACTCAATTCAATGAAATCAATACTAAAATCCAAAAATTAGAAAAAGCAAAGATAAAACACCTGCAATCCAAACCTTGGAAAGAAGGAGCAACCACCTCCCTGGAAGACATTTTGACGAAAGTCGAACACGCAGAAGAAACAGAAAAAGAAATGGCTTCGCTCAAAGAGCAAATAGCTAAAAACGAGCAAGTTCGAGAAAAATCTGCGTCTCGATTGAAAGTGGTGTCCGCCGATGTGGCCGACTTAGAAAAGCAAAGGAATCAATGGCAATCGAAGGTCGATTTATTGTCGGAAGAGATTGCACCGGAGATCATGAGCCATATTCAGGCATACTCCATCCCTGAAATGGAGTCTTTAAGGCAAAAGTATCAACAAAAAATCATCAAAAACGACCGGCTTTTTCTCGAAAGAGAGCAACAGGTTAAGGTTTTACAAGAGCAACAGACCGCTTTGACCACCACCCTGAAACTCCACACCAAGAATCTCCAAAAAGAGAAAAAGGTCTTGGATAAAATTAACCAAAAATTGGCTAAGACTTTGGCACATTCTGCTTTTGATCAACTGGAGGAAGTGAAGGCGCTTTTGGCCATGAAAATGGATCCGCAAACCCAGTTGGAAAGGGTCGCCAAGTACCAAAAAGAAGCTTTTGCCAAAAAACAAAAATGGCAAGAACTTCAAGCTAAAACTAAAAATCTGAAATTTGATGAGAAAGCTTTTACCCAATTGCAGCAACTCATTCAAGACCAACAAGATGACCTGAAAAACAAAGTCGGAGCCATCGCACAAGTACACGCACTCATCCAAGAATTAATCCGGAGAGTCGCCCAAAAGAAGGACATCGAAAAACAATTGAAAGCTTTGGAAATCAGAGCAGACCACATCAAAACCTTAAAACAACTCTTCACCGCTCAAGGATTTGTCAATTACATCTCCTCCGTCTATCTCCAAAATATAGTCCATGCCGCTAATCACCGATTTCAGAGCTTAACTAAGCATGAATTGGCCTTGGAACTTGACACAGACAATAGTTTTGTGGTGCGAGACCAACTCAATGGAGGCAAAAAACGTAATATCAAAACTTTGTCCGGTGGCCAAACCTTTCAGGCCGCCTTGTGTTTGGCTTTGGCCTTGGCGGATAATATCCATGAATTGACTAAGTCGGAGAAAAATTTCTTCTTTTTGGATGAGGGCTTCGGGTCGCAAGATAATGAAGCCATCGCCGATGTTTTCAATACCCTAAAAGCCTTGCGCAAAGAGAACCGAACAGTCGGAGTCATCTCGCATGTCGATAGTTTGCAACAGGAAATTGATGTCCATTTGAAGGTTGAGCTAGATGCCGAAAAGGGGAGTTTGGTACGGAAAAGTTGGTAAGTTGATGCGA
>JANTGI010000135.1 GCA_024762995.1 Saprospiraceae bacterium
TTGGCCAAAACAGCCCCATTTTCCTTGGCTTCTTTGATAAAAGCTTCAAATAAAAGACTACCAATTCCCTGATTACGGTAGGTTTGATGGACAACGATGTCCTCCAAATACATCATCTTACCCTTCCATGTGGAAAAAGTATCATAGTAAAGGGCTATCCCAATGATGCGGTTATCTATTTCCGCCACAATACAATCAAACAGACCTTCTTTAAAGAGTTTTTGATAATCGGCCAGCGTAGCCGTCACCGCATCCGGCTCCCGTTCAAAAATGGCCAATTCGACCACCATCTCCCTAATGGACTCCAAATCAACATATTGAGCTTTTCGTATTATTGTCATGTTTTTACTTTTTGGTAAAGATATAAAAATAGGGCAACCTATAGTAATTACCAAAAGTGTGGACGTCTTGGCGTAAAACTCAATGAAGACTATTTTCCTTTCGGACAAAAAAAAATCACTTTGAGAATAAACCCAAAGTGATTTTAAAAGCAGGTATTATTGCCCTACTAGTTGCCTAAAGCAGATTTCTTTTGTGGAAGTGTTTTAGGCTTTTTAACCGGCTTGACTTCACCTGTAATGGTCAAAACCGTCTTAGGATTGTTTGGATCATTAGTAGTAAGCGTAACTGTTTTAGTGAATTTACCTACACGCTTTGTATCGTAACGCACTTCAAGATTAGCTTCTTCACCCGGCATAATAGGATCCTTCGGAGGCTTAGGAACAGTACATCCGCAGCTACCTTTGGCATTCTTAATGATCAAAGGCTCTGTACCCACATTTTTGAATTTGAAAATACGCAATGGCTCTGACCCTTTGTCAATCACACCATAGTTTAATTTTTTTAATTCAAATTCAGCTTTAGGTTGTGCAAATGCAGCAGCTGTCACAAATAGCACGAAAGCAAAAAGTGCAACAAATTTTTTCATCGTTAGATTTTTTATGTCTGTTAAAAATTATTTTTGATAAGACAAATGTAATGCTGATTTTTCTTTTATGAAAGTTAATGGCAGTTAATAGATAGTTAACAAAATCTAATTTTCTCTATATCAATGACTTATAATTTATAGATTAAACCCAACCATTTTATCTTTTATGATTTATTTTCAACGTAAGATTAATTGCTCTTGAATCCTTAAACAATGGTTTTGGAAAAAAGGGGCATATCCGATAATTTCCATGCAAAAAAAGAAGGTTTGACCATTGATAAATTTTCAGCAATGGTTTAGGCTCATCCGTTGACCGCCCCAACACAGGAACCAAATCTATAAAATTCCGTATCTTGCCCCCCAAAGAGACCCACCATGAAAATAATCATTTTAGGTACGGCATATCCCTTTCGGGGAGGATTGGCTTCATTTAATGAGCGTCTGGCCACAGAGCTTCAAAAAATGGGACATGAAGTGATTATTTATACATTTACCAAACAATATCCGGACTTTCTATTCCCGGGCAAGACTCAATTTAGCGAAAGCGTCCCTCCCGAAAACCTGACTATCCTCCGCAAAATCCACTCGTATCATCCGCTAAACTGGTACAAAGTAGGCCGACAACTACAAAAGGAAGCGCCGGACCTATTGATTACGAGATTCTGGATACCATTTATCGGGCCGTCACTAGGCACCATTATCAAACAGGCAAAAAAAAGAAAGCCAATCCCGACGATTTCGATTATTGATAATATTGTTCCACATGAATCAAGACCCGGCGACAGGCAATTATCCTTGTATTTTACGAAGCAGGTGGATAGATTTGTCGTATTATCGAAGTTCGTGGGTGAACAATTAAAAGATTTTATCACCACCCAGCCGATTGATTTTGCTCCCCATCCCATTTATGATAATTATGGCGAAAAAGTGGACAAGGCGCTGGCTATCAAGCATTTAGGTTTAGACCCAAGTCAGCGATATATTCTCTTTTTTGGCTTTATAAGAGATTATAAGGGATTGGATTTATTATTGGAAGCGATGGCGACAGATACTTTGCGCAAGCAGAATATTCAACTTATCGTGGCCGGAGAATACTACTCCAATGAAGAAAAGTATCAGGATTTGATAGACCAACTCCGGATTAAGGATAAATTAAAACTATTCAATAATTTTATTCCGAATGATGAGGTAAAATATTACTTTAGTGCCGCAGACTTGGTCGTTCAGACTTATAAGTCCGCTACTCAAAGCGGTATTTCCCAGATTGCCATGCACTTTGAAGTACCGATGGTCGTCACGGATGTAGGAGGACTAAAAGAAATTGTCTTAGATCAAGTCAATGGCTACATCACCGCCAAAGACCCCGCATCCATCGCTAAAACCGTCCTTCGCTACTATCAAGAAAACAAAGAGTCCGCTTTTAAACAAAAAATCATCGAGGAAAAGAAGAAATATGCTTGGTCCTATTTCGCTGATGTGTTGCTGAATGGTCAAAAGGAAAATGAAGCGGAATAATTATCTCCTTGCGGAAAAAACTAAAACTACACCCTTGCGGAAATCTGATTATGCCACAACAATTATGACCCAAAGCAGTTAAATGTCTATGCAAGAAAAAATAAGACAAGTCCTGCATTCAAGTATATCTGTGAAGCAGCAAATCCTTCAAAACAGCCTATTTTTGGACACGATTCAGGAAGTTGTAGAGGTTTCTATTCAAGCTTTTCGAGCCGACAAAAAACTGTTGTTTTGTGGTAACGGAGGAAGCGCAGCGGATGCACAACACCTTGCAGCAGAATTTTCGGGTCGATTTTATTTAGACAGAGCGCCCCTTTTTGCGGAAGCACTCCACGTCAACTCCTCTTATTTAACCTCCGTCGCCAATGATTATGGGTATGCAGAAGTTTTTTCTCGAATGGTTCGCGCTAAAGGTCGCCGAGGAGATGTTTTATTTGGTTTATCCACTTCGGGCAATTCCGAAAATATCATTCAGGCCTTCCAAGAAGCGCAAAAACTCGGTGTAATTACTATTGGAATGACCGGTGCCGATGGAGGTCAACTCCGAGATTGGTCTGACATTCTATTAAATATCCCATCTACCGATACCCCAAGAATCCAAGAAGCGCACATCACGGTTGGCCATATTATTTGTGAATTAACAGAAGCCGCATTATTTTGAGTCCCCTAAACATCCATAACATAGATTCATCTTGGACGCTTTTTTTAGATAGAGATGGGGTCATCAACAAAAGGCTACCGGGTCAATATGTAAAACATATTTCTGATTTTGATATTCTACCCGGTGTCTTGGAGACAATAGCCTATTTTTCAAAATTTTTCGGAAGAATCATTATTGTTACGAACCAACAAGGAATTGCCAAAGGTCTCCTATCTGCCGATGATGTCCACTGCGTTCATGATTTTTTGCGCAAGCGAGTCCGAGCTACGGGTGGGCGCATAGATCGCATTTATTTTTGTGGGGATTGGGCGGACGCTATTCCTAATTGTCGCAAGCCCCATCCCCACATGGCACTCCAAGCCCAAAAAGATTTTCCGGAGATTGAATTTTCCAAGTCGATAATGGTCGGAGATATGCCATCGGATATTGCCTTTGGTCAAGAGTTGGGGATGATAACGATTTGGGTACAGGAAGATCGCAACCATCCTTATCCGGGTAAAACCAAGCCGGATTTCATCACCAACAGCTTAGAATCGGTGCCCACGGAAATCATTCCACCACTTCCGTAAAAAAAGCCCAAACCTGCAAACAGATTTAGGCTTTTTTGCTTCTCTATTAAAGGTCAAAAGAAACCGGAGCTAGTCTAAAGTTTGCTGGACTTCATTAACGATGTAAGCTTCAATCTCATCTCCTACCTTAATATCATTGAAGTTTTTGATGGAAAGTCCACATTCCATTCCATTCTTGACTTCTTTGGCATCATCCTTAAAGCGTTTCAAAGAGGCTAATTCACCGACTATGCCTTGCTTAGTCGGATAAATCACCACCCCGTCTCGAATCACTCGAATCTTACTATTTCTTGTAATCTTACCTGATTGTACATAGCAACCGGCAATTTTACCAATTCTAGAGATAGAATATACTTCACGGACTTCTACGTAGCCAATCACTTCTTCTTCTTCCTTCGGCTCCAACAAGCCTTCCATGGCTGCTTTCACATCATCAATGGCTTCATAAATGACGCTGTAAGTCTTAATTTCCACTTTTTCGGCTTCCGCCAAAGCTCTGGCAGCGGCCGAAGGTCTAACTTGGAAACCAATAATGATGGCATCCGAAGCAGAAGCCAAAAGAACATCCGACTCGAATATTTGTCCTACGGCTTTGTGGATGACATTCACTTGAATGGTTTCTACTCCTAACTTAATCAAGGAGTCAGACAATGCTTCCACGGAGCCATCCACGTCCCCTTTGACAATTAAGTTCAGCTCCTTAAAGGAACCAAGTGCCAAACGACGGCCGATTTCTTCCAAACTAATACGGCGTTGTGCTCTATTTGACTGTTCTCTTTTAATCTGTGCCACTTTGGAGGCAATCTGTCTGGCATCAGAATCGGATTCAACTTCCTTAAATACTTCACCGGCAGCGGGGGCACCATCTAATCCCAAGACCATGACCGGAGTGGATGGGCCGGCAGACTTCACTCTTTTGCCCAAATCATTCACAATGGCCTTGACCCGACCAAAATATTCTCCGGCGACAATTGAATCACCAATGGACAGGGTACCTTTTTGCACAAGCATTTTGGCCACAAAACCTTTTCCTTTTTCTAAGGAAGCCTCAATAACAGAGCCGCGCGCGGGCCTGTTGGGGTTTGCTTTTAACTCCATGACTTCCGCTTGGAGCAAAATTTTCTCCAATAATTTATCTACATTTAATCCGGTCTTTGCCGAGATGTCTTCCGACAAATATTCACCACCCCACTCTTCAACGAGCAAATTCATCGCCGCTAAATCCTTTTTAATCAATTCAGGATTGGCTCCCTCTTTATCTATCTTATTGATGGCAAATATCATAGGCACACCGGCTGCTTGAGCGTGGCTTATGGCTTCTTTGGTTTGGGGCATCACCCGATCGTCCGCCGAAATAATAATAATAGCAATATCTGTCACCTTGGCCCCACGGGCTCTCATCGCCGTAAACGCTTCGTGCCCCGGAGTATCCAAGAAGGTCACTTTGGAGTCGCCTACATTTACTTCATAGGCACCTATATGCTGTGTAATACCACCGGCTTCGCCATGAGCTACTTTGGCCGAACGAATGTAATCCAATAGAGAAGTCTTACCATGATCCACGTGCCCCATAATCGTTACAATCGGTGCCCGTGGCAACAAATCCTCCTCATCATCTTCATAATCATCCACACTCAAGTCCAATTGTTCTTCGGCAGAAATAAACTCTACTTCACGGTCAAACTCTGTGGCTACTAATTCAATGATCTCGGCATCCATCCGTTGGTTGATAGAAACCACAACACCTAAACTAAAGCAAGCGGAAATAATTTCTACCGGAGTCACATCAAGCAAACTGGCAAACTCCGAAACCGAAATAAATTCTGTAACGGCAATTTTGCCCAAATTAGTTGCTTCCATTTCTTGCAACTCAGCAATTTCGGATTTCTTTTCACGGATATCCCTTCTGCGTTTTTGGCGTTTTTTGGAGGCACCGCTATTCAGCTTAGCCATTGTTGCCTTCAACTGCTTATCAATTTCCTGTTGAGAGACTTCTTTTACCTCGTTTTTTCTACCGGTATTCCGTCTATTATTGGACTGATTTTTTCTATTATCATTTCTTCTACCACCTCCCCCTCCGGAAGTTTGGCCTTGTTTTGGTTTAACGACTTTTTTGACGGTACGTTTACGAGGCGTTTTCTTCTTATCAGTAGAACGTTTTTTGTCTAACTTAGAAGTATCAATTTTACCAAGAATCTTCAGCCCCTTGAGGGTTGGTGTTTTGTGCTTGATGAAGGTATCCTCCTCCTTTTTCTCAGTTGGTTGTTCTGTAGGTTGAGGAGCGGAAGCGGGTGGTTCTTCCTGTTTGACTTCCGGCTTTTCTGCGACAGGTTCAGGCTTAGCTTCCGGTTGCGCTTCCACTTTAGGCTCTGTTTTAGGAGCCGGTTTGGGCTCTTCGGGTTTAGGCTCTTCGGGCTTTGGCTCTGATTTTTTCGTGACCTTTTTGGGCTTATCCAAGTCAATTTTCCCGAGAATCTTAGGCTTGCGCAATTGTGGCCTTTCGATGATATTGTCTTCATCGGTTGTTTCCGGCTCCTTTGGTTTCGGTTCCGGTTTAGGCTCTGATTTAGGCTCCGGCTTGGGAGCCGGGACTTCTTCCTTGACAGGTTCCACCTTAGGGGTAGGCTGATCAACAATAGGCTCCACCTTTTCAGCGGGAGCCTCCTCCACTGGTTTTTGGGCAGGTCTCGTCCCAATCACTAAGTTATCTGCTTCTTGCTTTTCAGCAATGGAGCCCTGAAATTTTTGAACCAAAGCCGCATACATCTCGTCAGAGATTTTTGCATTTGGTTTGTTGGTAATATCAAAGCTATTCTCCGTGAGAAAATTCACGATAGTAGTCGTAGCGACATTAAGCTCTGAAGCTGTTTTTACCAAGTTGCGTTTTGCCATACAGTAATTTAAATTCTTTCCTTGCGGAAATTCGCCACAAAGGTACAAAAACCTTTGCATAAATGGCTACACTTTAGCAGATTCTCTGCTAGAAAGCACCTAATTCTATGATAAAAAACCCAAAAATCAAATAAAGTAGTGCACTTATTCGATTTTAAGTTCAATTATTCTCCTTCAAACTCCCTCCTGAAGATTTCTCTGACACCTTCAATGGTCTCTTCTTCCAAGTCTGTTCTACGTACCAACTCTTCCGTAGAGAGCGATAAAACATTACGAGCAGTATCACAGCCTATCCCTTTCAATTCATCAATCACCCAATCTTCAATCTCATCCGTAAACTCATCCAAATCAATATCTTCGACTTCTTCATATACCTGATCGGCACGATATACATTGATTTCGTAATCGGTTAATTTAGAGGCCAGCCTAATATTAGTCCCGCCTTTTCCGATAGCCAAAGAAACTTGGTCTTGATCAAGATATACATCAGCTACCTTCTTTTCGGGATTCAACTCAATAGAGGTGACCTTAGCCGGAGTCAAAGACCGCTGAATAAATAACTTCTCATTCAGAGTATAAGGAACGATGTCTATATTTTCATTTCTCAACTCTCTAACAATGCCATGAATACGTGAGCCCTTCATTCCGACACAGGCGCCCACAGGATCCACCCGGTCATCAAAAGACTCCACAGCCACTTTGGCTCTCTCTCCCGGCAATCTCACAATCTTTTTGATGGCAATCACTCCATCTTCTATTTCAGGAACTTCCTGTTCCATTAATTTTTCTAAGAAAGTAGAATCTGTGCGAGAAATATAAATCTGCGGATTGTTGTTTTTTAACTCAACGTGTGTAATAACGGCTTTCAACAAGCCTCCGGGATCAAAACGCTCCCCTCGAATCACATCCGTCCTAGGCAAAATCAACTCATCACCGGTCGCATCGTCAAAAACCAAAATATCCTTTCTCAAAATTTGGTGGACTTCACAAGTGACAATCTCCCCGATTCTATCCACATATCGCTTATAGATTTCATCTTTTTGAAGATCCATAATTTTTGTCATCAAAGTCTGTCTGGCCGCTTGAATAGCACGCCGCCCAAACTCTTCTAAATACAACCGCTCGTAGCACTCGTCCCCAATCTCATAATCCTCATCAATCTCTAAGGCCCCGGTAATTGATATTTGGCTTTTTTCATCTCCTACTTCTCCGTCATTGACGACCTCTCTAATTCTCCAAAGCTCCAAATCACCGGTGGATGCATTCACAATGACATTAAAATTTTCATCCGAACCAAATTTTTTCTTGATAAGAGTCCTAAAAACATCTTCCAAGACCCTAACAAGAGTCGGGCGATCAATATTTTTGACATTTTTAAACTCCGAAAACGTATCTACTAAATTTAGCATTTTTTCACTTTTTCTTGTTAAATGAAATTTGAACTATGGTGTTCTTTATTTTTGCAAAAGGGATTTTATTTTCCACTTTTTCTCGAATTTTCTTTTTGCCTTCCTTTCGGACGACCTTTTGAAGCAGGGTAATACCTTCTTCATCAGCGGCCACTAAGGTGCCTTTTTCTTCGGCGGCATCCAATACTTTAACTTTGACTTCTCGACCGATGTTGTTCGTATATTGGCGCAAGATTTTCAAAGGTCGCTGTATGCCCGGAGAAGACACTTCTAAGGTGTATTTTTCGTCTTTCCAGACAAATTCATCAATATAAGCTTCTAAGTGACGACTGATGACTTGACATTTTTTTAAGGACAAGCCGGAGTCACAATCCAAAAAGACGTTCAATTTTTTTCCCGGAAGGGATTCTATGTCAACAATAAAGCAATCTTCAAAACCTTCTTCGGCGAATTTTTCTTTGAGTACTTTTGTTGCTTGGGCAATAATCTCCATTCGTATGATGGTATAAAAAAGAGGGAACCTAATGGTTCCCTCTCATCTCTTTTACAAATCTACCGCAAAGATAAGGGTAAATTCTTTAACATTCAACAGAAAAAGGATTAGTTATTGAAATTTATCATTTGGTTATGTGGATGATAATAAAGGAATGCCCAAAGGCTAATGAAAACAATTAAGTAAAGAATCACTCCTAGGACAAATAACCCTTTTTTGGTGGGATGGTCTATATGGTCGCTCATATTGATTTTTTTCGGTGATGAATCAGGTTGATTTCGGATGCAAAGAAAAAGAAAAAACCTTAATTCGCCAAATAATGAGAAAGATTATCGAACTAAACGGCTTTGAAAGGCGATTTTTACTAAGCTAGCCGTGCTATTCACGCCTAATTTGCGCATTAAGTTCTTTTTGTGCACACTCACTGTCTGATCACTAATAAACAACTGCTCCGCAATTTCTTTATTGGACATAGCCTCGCCTATCAAGCCTAAGATTTCCACTTCTCTTTTGGTCAGGTTATTTTTTTGGACAAAACGATCATCCGCTTCGTAGGCGGATTGACCATTTGGAGGGTTCGACGTACTCATGTTGGGCAGGTTCACGCCTTTGCCAAAAAATACTTCTCCCTTCAATACCCGACGAATCCCATCCACCAAATCGGCTTTTTGGGCATTTTTGAGCATATAACCGTCCACCCCATTCCGAAAGGCCTGCTTGACATACTTGGGATCCGGATAACTGGTCAGTACCATAATTTTTGTCGAAGAAAACTCCTTTTTGATTTTTACAATCAATTCCAGACCATTCTCTTCTTCTAAATTCAAGTCCAACAACAGCAAATCAGGATGAATCTTAAACAACAGCGGAAACAACTCCCGTCCATTGCGGGCTACAGAAACCGCTTCGACTTCATCTATTGAGTTCAATACAGACTTCATCCCCTCTGCAAACAACAGATGATCGTCAACCAACACTACACTAAACTTATCCATATTTCTTTTAAATTGGTTTTTCGAAGGAGCGTTCACGAACCGAACAACTCTCTTTTTAAATAGCTCTCTCTAACTTCTCTGTATTTGTAATGATTTTCGTAATTTACCAAAAAAACATCGCTTTAATGGGTGCATAAGATTAGCCTTGCGGCAAAATTTTATAAAAACCTAAAGCAAAAGGCACCGTTGATTCCGAATATTACTCGTCGGTGCATTGGGGGCGGATTTTGCACAGATAATTATAAAAATTGAATACCCAAAGACTAGCCAACCACCCACTTTTGAGTTTGTAACTACTTGGGTATCTATGTTTTTAGGCAGAAAAAGGGTATTTTATGGCAAAAACCTACCCTACCTGAGTAGTCACCTGAGTTTAATTCAGCAAATTTAATGGATTCTACGTGAAAATACCATTATTAGGTTATATTTCTGTTGGTTTATTTTTATTTTTCCCAACAAGGTATATGCATCCGCCTTCCCGAGATGCTTCCACTAAAGGCAATCAAAACGTAGATTTACCAAAGGCTATTTTGATCGATTTGAAATGATTAGGCGTCTATAGTGGCATAAGGAGGCGAAGTTAGACTAATAACCTGAGTTCGACGAAACCTTTGGATTCAGAAAACAAAGTTAAAAACCATCTAAAAAAAGGTAATTTACTTTGTTTTTCTTATAGACCTGCCTTCT